>JACQGL010000197.1 GCA_016199525.1 Armatimonadota bacterium | reverse complement strand
CGGGGAGTGGATCAGCTCGGCGGCGGTGGAGAAGAGCGGTGAGATCCTGATCGGCCGGCGGCTGAAGAAGCGAGGACGAGGGTGGAAGCCTGCGAACGGAGATGCCGTGGCGCGGCTGTGTGCATGCCGCGCCACGGTTCTTGGGATGAGACCATTCGAAGAGCGCTGCTGGCGGCATGAATCCCTTCTGGCGTGCTACCTTCGGGCACGGCCACAGTTGACCCCCAGCCGGCGCTGAGGTATAATCCCGTATCGTTCCCGGCAGGCGGCGCGTTGTTTCCTCCGGCCCCGGCCTCCCGTTCCCCTACTGCCATGGCCGCGCTGACTCAGGTATCGGGGTCCGTTTGCGCTCCACGCGGCTATCGAGCCGCCGGTGTTACCGCGGGGATCAAGTCCTCTGGCCTCCCCGACGTGGCTCTGGTCGTTTCCGATCTGCCTGCCAGCGCCGCCGGGGTGTTCACCACCAACCGCATCGTCGCCGCGCCCGTTCAGGTGTCGCGGGAGCACCTCCAGGATGGCCGTGCGCGGGCCATCGTCTGCAACAGCGGCAACGCGAACTGCCTCACGGGTGCGCAAGGGTTGGCCGATGCGCGGCGGATGGCCGCGCTCACCGCCGAGGCCCTGGGCATCGAGCCCGACGAGGTGCTGGTGGCATCTACCGGTGTCATCGGCAATCCGCTGCCCATGGAGCGGGTAGAGGCGGGCATCCGTGTCGCGGCGCGGGAGCTGATCGCCGAGGGGAGCGCCGCCGCTCGGGCGATCATGACCACCGATACCCGCCCGAAGGAATACGCCGTGGAGTTCCTGGACGGCGGCTGCGCGGCGCGCGTGGGCGGTATTGCCAAGGGGGTGGGGATGATCGGCCCTCACCTGGCCACAATGCTGGCGTTTCTTACCACCGACGTCCAGGTGTGGCCGGAGGTGCTCCAGTCTACCCTGCGCACGGTGGCCGAGCAGTCCTTCAATTGTGTAACCGTGGACGGGGACACGAGTACCAACGATAGCGTCTTCCTGCTGGCGAACGGGGCCTCTGGCCTGACGGTGCGGCCGGGATCTCCGGCTCACCGGGCATTCGAAGCGGCTCTTACGCAGGTCTGCGTCCACCTGGCGAAAGAGCTGGCCCGGGATGGGGAGGGCGCCACGAAGCTGATCGAGGTGCGGGTAACCGGCGCCCGCAGCCCCGCCCAGGCACGGCAGGCGGCCCGGACAATCGCCAACTCGCCGCTCGTGAAGACGGCGTTCTTCGGTAACGATCCCAACTGGGGCCGCATTGTGGCGGCAGCGGGGAGATCCGCCGCGGCGCTCGATCCCGCCCGCCTCTCTCTGGAGATCGCCGGCATCCCCACGGTGCGCGACGGGGAGCCCGTGCCTTTTGATCGGGATGCCGCGCGCGCCGCACTGAACCACCCCGAAGTTAGCCTCACCCTCGATCTCGGCGTCGGGCGGGCGTCCGCCACCGTGTGGACCTGCGACCTGACGTACGAGTACGTGAAGATAAACGCCGAGTATACCACGTGATCAGCGAAGAGGAACGCGCGCAGGTCCTGGCCGAGGCTCTGCCCTATCTACGGCGCTACCATGGCAAATCGCTCGTCATCAAGTACGGCGGCGCCGCCATGGCGGACGAGCGCCTCAAACAATCGGTCATCCAGGGGGTCGTGCTACTCCACTTCGTCGGCATCCGGCCGGTGCTTGTCCACGGCGGCGGCCCGGAAGTCACCGAGGCGATGAAGAAAGTGGGCAAGGTGCCCACTTTCGTGGGCGGCCTGCGGGTCACAGACGCGGAGACGGTCGAAATCGTGGAGATGGTCCTGACGGGCAAGACCAACAAGGGGATCGTCTCTATGATCCACCGGCAGGGTGGCAAGGCGGTCGGACTCTCGGGGAAGGACGGAAACCTGTTCGTCGCGCGGCGGCTCAAGGTGGGAGATACCGATCTGGGCTTCGTTGGCGAAGTGACGCAGGTCAACACAGAAGTGCTCGAGCCCCTCGCCGAGCACGGGTTTATCCCCGTGATCTCTTCGGTGGCCATGGGCGAGGAGGGGGAGACGTTGAACATCAATGCCGACCACGTCGCGGGGCGGCTGGCGGCGGCGTTGCGGGCCGAGAAGCTGATCCTGTTAACGGACGTGCCGGGCCTGCTGGAAGACGTCCAGCGCCCCGAGTCGCTGCTCTCCGAGATCGGCATCGCCCGCGCGCGCGAGCTGCTGGCGAGCGGCTGCGTAGAGCGAGGGATGATCCCCAAGGTGGAGGCCTGCCTGATGGCGCTGGAAGGCGGCGTTCCCCGTGCCCATATTATTGACGGCCGCCGCCCGCACGCCCTCCTGACCGAGCTGTTCACCGATCGCGGGATCGGGACGATGATCCGCCTCTGAACGTGAGCGATGACGAGGTGGGCCTGCGGCTGGCGGACGGTCGGAGCAGGCCAGTAGCGACAAGGATCGAGGAAGGGCACGCGCGGGTGCCAGTGCGGGTGTTGGCCGCCGCGACAGGGTGGCGGTTGGGGTGGGATCAGGAGGCGAGGATGCTTCGGGTGAGGGATCGACAACCGATCTGTGGGGCCTGCCCTGGTGACCTCGCCCAGTCGAACGGGATAATGAGGGGTAGCACCATAGACGACCGTTCCGCACGCTCGCAATGATCAGGCGACAGCGGTGGGTTCTTCTCCTTCTCCGCCAGCGTCTTGTGTAGGCGACGGCGAGGCCGGTATCTCTTGAACGATAAACGGGCGTTCCGCCACCTGTCGTCCCCATTCTGTGGTGCCGGTGCGCCGAAGATACAGTCGCAGCCAGTAGGTGCCTGCCATCCGCAGGCCGATGAAGCCGGTCTGCTGGTGGAACACTCGATGGAACGGGCGCGTAAGCGTGAATTCGGTTGGCATCTGCAACAGGGTCTCTGTACCATCAGGAGCGACGATAGTAACACGTTGCTCGAACGATTGATCCTCTTCGCCCTCCTCGCGCCACCAATGGGTGAAGAGCATGAAGCCCGGGGACGCGTAACGTACCTCCTGCACCTCCAGCGGCGGCTCGCCAGATGCCTCAAGCTCCACTGGCTGCACGGATTCCGCTAGGAAGATCAACGTTACGTTGTTCGTGAACAGATCGACGACAGCCCTTACGCAGGGAACAAAGTCGAGAAGCCTAGGCATGGGTCTGCACCGTAGCCGCTCGGCCAGCAGAGGCCTGCCGGGTACTGGCAACGCACAGCAAGGCCGGATTCTCGCTAAGCACATTACCTTCGGGCATTGGTGACACCCGGGGTGTCGTGGCGGCCCACTCCGCCGCTCTGCCCGCGAAGACGAACACCTCGGGGTTCTTGTTCACGTGAGCCAGGGTTGTGCTGGATCCCAGGCGAGTAAAGTACCTAGCGACTGCACTCGCCGCAGCGAACTCCCTTCGTCCTTCCGAGGCGATGCGCTCGATCAGCTTCTGGGCTTCTACGTGGGCCGTATCCGCGAGCAGGTAGAGGTAAGCGCACAACGCCAAGTCGCTGGGATGTGCGTATCCTGGCGGTCCGGGGCGCTCATACAGGCTCAAAGCCCGTTCAAGCAGGAGGGTAATGTCCTCTGGATCGAGCTGGCGCCTCGCAGACTGCACAATCTTATTCTCCTTCAGGAAAAGCAGAAGCGTCCGTGTGGTGCTCGCCAGTCCTAGTTCGGCGTGGACAGACCCGCTCTCGATACTGCCAAACAGCTGGTCAGCCTTCATCACAGGCCTCCCGCATGAAGCAGGGGGCGCCATCGCCCCAAATCTTCTGGCTAACGTTGTTGTACCGATGGATGTATTCCCCAAAGGAGCCCCACTTGCTCAGCACCCAAGGCGCGCGGGGGCGCTCACCCTTATCCATCCAGATCACGATACCTGTATGTAGGATCAATCTGCTTCTGGCACGGTATACAACAATATCGCCAGGCTGCGTCTCATTGAGGGGGACCTCCCGGTATCCGTCGTCCGCAAGAACCAAGTCCACAGCATTAGGGTGGTCTAAATCATCTAACCAGCCCCTCCTCACCAGGAAGGTGAGCCCGTGGCAGTTGTAGTCGTGGCTTGGTCCTCGGCGCTTGATCAGATCCCCTGGCAGCGGGGCTGTCGGTTTTATGATGCCCTCAAACTGCCGCTCTGCCAATGCTACGTGATCGGGGGACATTGGCAAGCGTCGAGGGCCTATCGGAATATTATTCCCTCTTCTGGTCTGAATCACGACCGGCGGGCGGTCTCCCAGCTGGTCAACGCTCATCGCTTGGCTATGAACCCCGGTAGTGCCGGGCGCTGGGACATCTGCGGAGCAGATGTCGGTACGGCCTAGCGCCTATTCGTTGGAGCGCTCCGCTTCTCCTTGATCATTGTTGACCCGACATACAGGCAGGCAATGCCTACGCTAGCGGCGGCATCTGGTGGAAGTGCGCGACCACGCATTAGGGGGCATCTGGTGCGCTCTTTCCGCGCTCATTCCACCCCCACACCGCCCTCACTCCGTACCGCTCCGCCGCCACCCGGTACCGGCTCACCGTGTCCTCGTCCCAGGGTTCCCCGACATCCCCCGTACGGGCGCTAGGCCCGCCAGCAATGAGCCCTGTGAAGAGCATGGGTGGTCCACAATCTGGCCGTGGGGCTGGATAGGGGGATCCCGGATCGCTGGCCGCCTTGTTGCTCCTCTAGCGTGTCGGGGCGTGCGGGCGTGCCGGTTTATGTGGCGGGGGAGATACTCACCGGCACTCCGGCCGCGAGTCTGTTTGGGGAAATAACCGACTACTGTTCCTGAACGGCGATTCGGATAGCCGGCTGATCCCCAGCGCCACGTCTAATGCTGCCGTGGGGTCCGGCCGCGTCACGAAGTTGGCGATGAGCAACCGGTCACCGGCACGGTCCACGGCGATGAGCCGCCTGCCGGGCGACTGGCCTTTCCCGGTGGGCCCGGGCGCTCCCTCGGGCAGCGGGTACACCTGCTCCAGCTCCTGCACGATCTTCCAGCCGGCAGCGACGAGGTGGCGACGGTAGAAGCGGGCAGCGCTGGCGGCGGTGCCGGAGCGCAGGCGGTAGGCAGCCGACCCGTTGGGCGGCGGTCCCTCGAGGGAGTGGAAATCATAGGCGCCGGGTAGGGTCGGCAGGCCCCAGTGCTCGGGACGCAGGTGCTCTGCTTTCCATTGCCCGGGCGGCGGCTCGGATGGACCGGATGACTTCACCAGCGCGGCGCGCACCGTGAGCGCCGCTGCTGCCATTACCACCACCGGCAGCAGCCAGAGCGCCAGCTCGGCGCCCGGTCGCGGAGACTTACCTTCACTGGGAGCCACGTTCGAGGCCACGGCGTCGCACGTCCTTCTTCTGGAAGATCATCACGTATTCGTGCTTGAACAGGTAGAAACCGCCCGCCAGCGCGCGGTAGCGCCAGAGCGGCGTGGCCCGCCCCTTGCCGATTTCGTTCCCTTCGATATTCTTGACACAGATCGACTTCAGCCGCAGCCCCAGCGCGCGCAGCCGTTCCATACACAGGAAGCCCAACGGGATCCATTCGCCTGACCGGTAGGTGTCCCCAATCACGAGCACGGCGAACCGCCCTGGCTCGAGCAGCTCGATGCCATGCTCTGCCGCGAGCGCGAACCGGTCGAGAAAGGCAGCCACGGATCCCGCGTTGGAGAGGTCTGCGGGATCGTGGCTAAAGGGAATGATGTCGTGGTAGGGCGGATGCAGGATCAACAGCTGCGCCGCCTCCCGGTCCCACGCAGCAAGGGCGGACCGCACCTCCGCGATAAGGGCCGGGCTCGTGGCGTCTTCGGTGATCAGGGCTACCTGATCGGCGGCGTGGGCCAGCTTCTGGCGCACGTGCTCCACCAGGTCTGCTCGCAGCTCGATCCCCACGCACCGCCGTCCCAGCCGCACCGCCTCCACGGCGGTCGTTCCTGCTCCCAGGAACAGATCGAGCACCACGTCGCCCGGGCGGGTGAACCGCAGCAGCGTTTGGGTGGCGATCTGCGGCACAAAGTTGCCGTGGTACTCCAGCGCGTGTCCATCGCCTCGATAGCGGGTGGGAAAGATCCAGAGGGACCCGGTGAGGATCTCCTCGTATTCTCGCCAGAGGGCGGGTTTCAGGTCCGTGTATGGGAGAGAACGGGGTGGCTTGCGGCTCACAGTGGCAGGTGCGATAGGCTGATCCCAGGTATCGGGACCGCGATTTGACAGCGACAGCGCGCTTGCGCTACAATGCATTTCCAGACGAGGGCCGCCTTGCCCTGCCCATCTTTGGACAGCAGGGGCCCGGAGCGGAGCCAGCTCGGGTGAGCAGCGCGATTTCTTTTTCCCGCCGCCGACGGCGACGCGCGCGATGTTCGGCATAGCGCGCCTCGCTCCCGTCTGCCCGGCGCGTGCGGCCCACAGAAAGAAGCACTGCCGGAAGCCAGAATCAGCAGCAGGATGAAGACGGGGCGATGCCCTGTCTTTTTATTTTTCGGGTTGGAAACGAACTAACGATAAAACGAGTTGCCATCCGCTGCCGGCCATCCATTCGTTTTGCTGCGCCGTCGCAGTTCGCTTTCTCTTCAGGAGGAACTCCCGTGAGCGATCTATCCTCGATGTCTACCCCACAGGTCCTGAATGGTTACGAACGCGCTGTGCAGTGCACCTACGGGCGGATTCCCATCGCGTTCGTGCGGGGCCGGGGGGCGCGTCTGTGGGATAGCGAGGGCAAGGAGTACCTGGATTTCGTCAGCGGCGGGCGCGCGGGCACCGGCCTGGGGCACTGCCACCCGCGGGTGGTGGAGGCGATCCGGCGGCAGGCGGAAGCCCTGCTGTTCGTCTCCAACGATTTCCACCACCCGTGGGGCGCGCGGCTGGGCGAACTGCTGGCGCAGCGCAGCGGCGGGCGCAAGGCGTTCTTTTGCAACTCTGGCACTGAGGCGAGCGAGACCGCCATCAAGCTGGCCCGTAAGTGGGGTAGCCAGAACGGCGGCCGCTACGAGATTGTGACCGCCCAGGGCTCTTTCCACGGGCGTACCTTGGGGGCGCTGTCCGCCACCGGCCAGACGAAGTTCCACCAGGGCTTCCAGCCCCTCCTGGAGGGGTTCCATTACTGCCGCTGGAACGATCCCGACTCCCTCGCCTCCGCTGTGAACGCGCGCACCTGCGCCATTTACCTGGAGCCGGTTCAGGGGGAGAGTGGCACTTATCCCGCCAGTCCTGCTTTCATGCAGGCCGCTGCGCGACTGGCGCGGGAACGTGGCTGCCTGCTGATGGTGGACGAAGTGCAGACCGGCTTCGGGCGGACGGGGCGCTACTGGGCCTACGAACACTACAGCGTGGAACCGCACGTCATCGCCACCGCTAAGGCCCTGGGCGGGGGATTGCCGATTGGCGCCTGCCTGGCGCTGCCGGAGTACTGCGCTCTAGTCCCGGGCGACCACGGCTGCACCTTCGGCGGCAACCCGCTGTGCGCGGCGGCGGCAGTGGCGGCCCTGGAGGCGCTGGACGCGGAGAACCTGGTGGAGCGCGCCGCGACGCTGGGCGAGCGGATGCTGGGCACGATGCGCGACTGGGCGCGGCAGTACCCCTCTATCACAGAGGTGCGCGGCCTGGGCCTGATGCAAGCGATCGAGTTCCATGGCGATCAGGCCGCCACCGTGGGCCGGGGGGCCCTGGAGCGGGGGCTGATTACCCATACGGTCGGTGCCGGCATTCTCCGGCTCCTGCCGCCGCTCTGCCTTACCGACGAAGAGGCGGATCGTGGCCTCGCAATTCTCGCCCGGGAAATTTCAACCGTGGGTGGGCGCGGATGAACACAGATAGGAGAGGGGCGACACCACTGATGCACACGGATGAGCGTAGATAGAAGGGAATGGAAAAACCCTGGATTCGCCAGTGGGCCAGGGCTATCGGTAGCCAATCTGTTCCCAATCTGTGTATCTGCGTTCATCTCTGCTCCGTAATGATATGCGACGGGTGCGGTTTACGGAATCAGCACGGCGAGCTACTCTGGTGGCGCAGGCGGAGGCGGGAGAGCGGGGCGGTAACCGGCTCCAGCCTGAGCATCTCCTCTATGCGTTGCTCTCCGGCGCGCCCAACACCGCCACGGAGTTGCTGGTGCGCCTGGAGGTCGACGCTGGAGAGCTGCGCGCCGCTCTGGAGCCGCATTTGCGCGGCGAGGGCTATCGGCCCGAGCAGGGCATCCGGCCCTCGGAGGCCTATCGGCGGGCCGGGGAACGCGCCCACGAGGAGATGTTCAGGCTGGGAGACCGGAGCCTGGATGCCGTCCACCTGCTGCTGGGGATTGCGGGTGAACGGGAGGGTCCCGCGAGCGGTCTGCTGGCGGCGCGGGGCGCCACTCTGGAGGCCCTACGGGCGAGGCTCCATCGGGCGCGGGGTCGCGGGTGGGGTATCCTGCGCCGTCTCTTCCGCTGCCGCGCGCCGGAGCAGGAATAAACCGCAAGAAGCGCCGATTGGCAGGGATGAAACCGCAAAGAGGCAGAGGGTGCGAAGGAACGTGAAGGTGGTCCCTGGCCGCCGGCGTTGTGCAGGAGCGGCCCGGCCGCGGATACAGAGGGGCGCTCTTGCCTGGTGCTGTTCCCTTCTGTGCGACGCTCGGCGCCCTCTGCGCCTGTGCGGTTCCTGACTCGCTACATTTGTATGAGTGCGCACTGGACAAGAGATGCGGAAGCGGCGATCGCCGCCGCGCGTCGGCAGGCGGCGGATCTGGGCCGACCAACGACCGGCACGGAGCACCTGTTGGCAGCGTTGCTGGCCAGCGAGAACTCCGCAGCCGCGCCACTGCTGACCGCCGCCGGCATATCCGTGGAGGCCGTGCGCCAATGGCTGGCGCCGCACCTGGTGCGCTCCGGCACGCCCCTCCCGGAGGTAGGGGGATTCACGTCGCAGGCGGAGGCGGCGCTCGCCGCTGCCCGCCGCGAGGCGGAGGGCGGGCTTGAGGCAGGGTTGGGCCATTTGCTGCTGGGTTTGCTGGCCGCGGACGGCATCGCGCACGACACACTGGTGCAACTGGGCGTGAACAGGGACGCTCTCCGGGAGGCGGCGCGGCATCCGGCCCCGCCGTCGTCGGTTGAACCGCCGGGCGAGGCGTCCCGAAAGCTTTCGGGACTGGCGACGGACGCCGGGCGGGCCCTTCGCCTGGCGACGGAAGAGGCGCGGCGCCGGCAGCACCGGGAGGTGGGGTCGCTGCACCTGCTCTGGGGTCTGCTGCGGCTGGGCGGCTATGCGCCTGCGCGCCGTGCGCTGCACTCTCTGGGGGCCTCCGCCGCGAACCTGAAGCGGGGCGTCGAGATTGCCCTGGAGACGCTTCCGCAGATGGCAGAGGCAGGCGAATCCCGAACCGGGGTTCAGGACGCAACGCAGCCGATCCAGGCGCGCGCGCACGCGCTGGCCCGCTCACTCCAGTCGCGGACGACCAGCTCTCTCCACCTCCTGATGGCGCTGGCGGAGAGCGCCGGCCCCGCTGCCGGGATACTGATTGGTGCAGGCGTGACGTTCCCGCGCCTGCGGCAGCAACAGGCTTGCCATGCGGTCGGAGAGATGGCCGGGTCGATGACCCGGGAGGAGGCAAAGCGGATGTGGCAACGCTTCACCGAGAGGGCGCGGCGGGTCGTCTTTTTCGCCCAGGAAGAAGCGGCTCGTCTGGGTGAGAATTACGTGAGCACTGAACACCTGCTCCTTGGCTTGGTGCGGGAGAGCGACAGCGTTGCGGCTCGTGTCCTGGATCGCCTGGGAGTCTCGTTGGGGCGCATCCGCAACGAGGTCGAGAAGCAGGTCACTCGCGGCCGGGGCAACCTGGGCCGCGACATGCAGCTCAGCCCGCACGCTAAGCGGGTGATCGACCTGGCCTACGACGAAGCTCGCCAGCTTAAAAACGAGTACATCGGCACGGAGCACCTGCTATTGGGTCTGATCCGCGAGGGAGACGGCTCGGCCGCGCGGGTGCTGATAAAGTTGGGCGTGGACCTGGAACGCGCCCACCGCGAAGTTGCTGCCATGCGGGAGGACGAGACGCGGCACTACACCGGCCGCTCGCGCTTTGATCCGTCCGCCGTGGCCGACTCGCCCGCAGACGCCGCTCAGCGACTGATCGCCGCCCTCGCGCGGGCCAGGGATGGCGCTACCACTCCCGAGCAGACGGGCGCCCGGCTGGAGGGCGAGTTCCTCGGCCTTCTCCGCGCGTCCCAGCCGGACCTCAAGCATCTGCGCGGCATCACCGACCTCACGCGCGCGGGAGCACACGCCCTGCTGACGTATGCGGGGCTGCTGAAGCAGTCGCTTCCGGTAAGACTGTCGGTCCACGACCGTCTCCTGCGCGGCCAGACGTTGGCGATGATCTTTGAGAAGCCCTCCCTGCGTACGCGGGTAACCTTCGAGGTGGGGATGGCGCAGCTGGGTGGTCGGGCCATCTACCTCCAGCCCTCGGACATCCAGCTGAGGAAGCGGGAGAGTGTCCCCGACGTGGCTCGCAACCTGGGGCGGTGGGTAGACGGCATCATGGCGCGCACCTTTGTCCACCAGACCATTCTGGATCTGGCGGAGCACGCGGGCGTGCCGGTGATCAACGGCCTGTCGGATCTGGAGCACCCTTGCCAGGCGCTCGCCGATTTCCTCACCATCCAGGAGCGTTTGGGGGAGATTACCGGAAAGAAGGTCGTCTTCGTGGGGGACGGTAACAACGTCGCCCACTCGCTGCTGCTGCTGGGCGGATTGCTGGGGGCGCATATGGTAGTGGCATGTCCCGAAGGCTACGAACCGCGGGCGGAGATCCTGGAAGCGACACAGGCGTACGCCGCGGCCTCCGGCGGCAGCGCCGAGGTGATGCACGACCCAACTACCGCTGTGCAGGGGGCGCACGCGGTCTATACGGACGTATGGGCGAGTATGGGCCAGGAGGCGGAGGCGGAGCAGCGCGCGCAGGTGTTCGCGCCCTTCCAGGTGAATGCGGAGCTGCTCGCCGCAGCCCTGCCGGAGGCGATCGTCATGCACTGCCTCCCCGCTCACCGCGGCCAGGAGATTACCGACGCGGTGCTCGACGGGCTGCAGTCCGTGGTGCTGGATCAGGCGGAGAACCGTCTGCACGCCCAAAAGGCGGTGCTGGTGATGTTGATGTCGCAGAAGTAGGGCTTGGACGTAGCGCAGGTTTCCACCTGGATGCCGTGGTCTATATGCAGGCAGGCCCCGAAAGCCCCGAGCCTAACGGCTCGAGGGCAGGCGTTCGGGGCAGGCCATACGGCCCGACCCTACGGTCCCGTATGGGTAGGGATGCCTGCGCTACATCTGAAGATTGGGGAAGTGTGAACGACCATGAAGAATCTCATTCTTATCTACTCGGGGGGGCTGGATACCTCGGTCTGCATCCCGCTCCTGCGGGAGGAATACGGCTATGACCAGCTGATCACGGTAACGGTGGACATGGGCCAGCCCCGCGCGGACATCCAGCAGGCCGAGGAGAAAGCGCGCGCTCTCGGGACGGAGCATTACACCGTGGATGCTCGCCGGGAGTTCGCCGCCGATTACGTGTTCGCTGCCATCCGCGCCAACGGCGACTACGAGGGGTATCCGCTCAGCACGGCAATCGGGCGGCCGTTGATCGCCACGTGCGCGGCGCGGGTGGCCGAACGTCTGGGTGTCACCGCCTTCGCCCACGGCAGCACCGGCAAGGGGAACGACCAGTTCCGGATCGAATTCACGCTCCGCGCCCTGGTACCCGAGCCGACCATTATCGCTCCGATGCGGGAGCGCAACCTCACCCGCCGCGAGGAGGTGGAGTACGCTCTCGCCAAGGGGGTGCCCGTTGCCGCTACGGCGGAGAAGATCTGGAGCATCGACGAAAACCTCTGGGGGCGCTCCATCGAAGGCGGGCGGCTGGAAGAGCCGGATTACTCACCGCCGGAGGAGATCTTCCAGTGGACGCTGCCGCCGGATCGCTGCCCCGACCGGCCGCGCGAGGTTACCGTCGGTTTCCAGAACGGGGTGCCTGTCAGCCTGGATGGGGAGCCGCTCGAACCGCTGCCGTTGATCCAGGCTGCTCACCGCATCGCAGGCGAGAACGGCGTCGGCCGTATCGACATCATCGAAGACCGCATGCTGGGGCTAAAAGTGCGGGAGAACTACGAGTGCCCGGCGGCGGTACTCCTGCTGACTGCGCATCGCGCTCTGGAGGCGCTCGTCCTCACGCGGGACGAACTGGCGTTCAAGCGGCTCGTAGACCAGAAATGGGGCGAGCTGGCCTATGCCGGCCTCTGGCTGGACCCATTGAAGCAGGCGCTGGAGGCATTCATCGCGCGCACCCAGGAGCGGGTCGAAGGGGAGGTGCGCCTGCGCCTCTACCGCGGCAGCTGCCAGGTGATCGGCCGGCACAGCGGGTGGGCGCTCTATTCCGAGGCGCTGTCGTCGTTTGACGATAAGACGTTCGACCAGCGCGAGACCACCGGCGCTGTGAAGACGCACGGCCTCCAGGCGCAGATGTTGCAGGCCCTGCGCGCCCGGCGGTGATCTCCTCCCATGAGCCATTCTGACCAACCCGCTGGAGACAAGCTGTGGGGTGGACGCTTCTCTGCACGTCCCGATCCGCGTATCGAGGCATTCACCCACAGCCTGCCGTTCGATCGCCGGATGGCGGCACAGGACGTGCGCGGCAGCATCGCTCACTGCCGGATGCTGGGCAGGCAAGGTATCCTCTCTGCCGAGGACGCGGCGGCGATCGAGGCGGGACTGCGGGAGATCCAGGCCGAGATCGAGGCGGGGGTAATCATCGAGGGCGCGGAGGACATCCACACCTGGGTGGAGATGCGCCTGCGGGAGAAGATCGGCCCTGTGGCGGGGCGGCTCCATTCGGCGCGCAGTCGCAACGATCAGGTAGCCACCGATACTCGTCTCTACCTCCGGGAACGGGCGCAGGCGCTCGATACCGCCCTGGCTCGCTTCCAGGCCGTTCTCCTGGAGCAGGCGGGCGAGCATGAGGAGACGGTGCTGCCGGGCTACACGCACCTCCAGCACGCGCAACCTGTCGTCCTTGCCCACCATCTGCTGGCCTACTTCTGGATGCTGGAGCGGGACCGCGACCGCCTGGCCGACTGGGCGACGCGCGCCAGCGCCCTCCCCCTGGGCGCCGCCGCGCTCGCGGGAACGCCCTACCCGATCGACCGCAAGTTCGTGGCGCGTGAGCTGGGGTTCGCGCGTGTGTGCGAGAACAGCCTTGATGCCATCTCCGATCGAGATTTTGTGCTCGAACTGGCCGCCGTCCTGACCATCCTCCAGGTGCACCTGTCCCGCCTGGCGGAGGAGATCGTGCTCTGGAGCACGCGCGAGTTCGGCTTTATCGAGCTGTCCGACCGGGTAGCCACCGGCAGTTCCATCATGCCGCAGAAGAAGAACCCCGATGTGGCGGAGCTGGCCCGGGGTAAGACGGGGCGCGTAGTCGGCAATCTGACCGCGCTTCTCACCGTGATGAAGGGCCTGCCGCTGGCCTACAACTCCGACATGCAGGAGGATAAAGAGCGCATCTTCGATAGCCTGGACACGGTTGAAGGATGTGCGCAGGCCCTGACGCTGGTGCTGGAGACCGCCACCTTTTGCACCGAGCGAATGCGGGCGGCGACGGTGGGGGACTTCTCCACCGCCACCGATCTGGCGGATTACCTGGCCCTGCGGGGCGTACCGTTTCGTGAGGCCCACGCAGCGGTGGGGCAGCTGGTGCGGCGACTGGAGGAGCAGGGGAGGACCCTGGAATCACTCACCGGGGAAGAGCTCGCGGCCGCCCATCCGGCGTTCGCGGGCGCCCCGGCAGACCTGGTTAGTGTGGATGCTAGCGTGCGTGCCCGCCGCTCCCCGGGAGGGACGGCGCCCGAAGAGGTGCGCCGCCAGCTGGCGCAGGCGCGCGCGGCGTGGGAAGCTCGGGGGGCGTAGGGCCTATGCCTGCAGGCGCATCGTCGGCGCGGGGCCAAGCGAGGGCAGCTCGGTCACGCGCAGATTGGTGCAGCCGTACGGGATGAGCGTCAGATCCTCCAGCGGCTCGTCCGAAGCGACGGGGCTTGGCGGCGGGGGCGCCGCGGCGTTGCGTGCCACGGTCCACATCGGGACGCGCCGTCCCTGCACGTTGGCCCGAACAGGCGCGCCCTGGGGAGAGAACGGGCAGTCGCCGACGGATGACAGAGCAAAGGCGATGCTCTTCTCCGGATGATCCCTGTCTATTTGCAGCGCGTAGTTCCAGGGGCTGGTTGGATAGACCTCCCAATCGGCGTGCGGGAGCTCGCCGCGCACCTGGCGCCAGTCTTCGCCGATTTTCAGCACGTAGATCAGCGGACCACGCACGACGGACACGGCGCTGTTATAGCCCGTCCGGATCGTGACCGGCATGGGCAGGTGCAGCCGCACGGTTGTGCTGCCGTGCCATTCGCGCTCGATGACGTAAAAGGTGCCTGCCTCTGCCGCCTGCGCCGCATCCTTCCCCACGGTCACCTCTGCTCCCTTCGTCCAACCCGGTATGCGCAAGCGCAGTGGGAAGTGGGCGTGACCACCCTCAACTAAGACAACGCACTCGATAGTTTCCTCGAACGGGTAATTCGTGCGCACGTCGATACGCACGGGCCTGCCCTTCACCTCGAACACAACCGTGCAGGGAGCGTAGGCAAGCGCGGTGACCGCTTCGCCCGGCCCGCGCATCCACAGGTGGGCGGCAAACTTCGGCCATCCCTGGTGCATGTTAGCCGTGCAGCAGCCGAAGTTGGGCGCCACGCCGAAAATATTGGCATCGGCGGTGTTATTGGTGTAGATGCGTTCTTCGGATATCCGGCAGATGACCTGGTTGGCCTGTTGGTCGTACTGGTGGGCCCACATATCGGGCTTGAATGTGGCAGGGAGTGCATTGAAGGCGATGCACTCCAGTCGGTCGGCGAAGGCAACCTCGCCGAAAGCCGCCAGCAGCATCTCAAGCGAGAACATGTATTCGACCACGGCGCACAGCTCCGTACCCTGCGAGGGGTTCTTCCCGGCCAGGCTCTCATCGCCCGTGAAAATGCCCGTCGCCTGTCCGTGGTAGGTGTCCAGTGTCTCGATGAACCGGGCGGCATTGACGCGCTCGCCTTGGTTGCCGGAGAGGCGGAACCGGATCGCCGGTTCCTTGAGGGCCATAGCGTGGTTGACGACGTGGTTCTCCAGCATCCACTGCGGTTGCTTCTCACGGTAGCGGAAGTTTGCGCAGTGCGCCTGCCAGTCATATCCCTGCGCCTGTACTTTGCGCGCCAGATCGAGGAGCCAGGCTTCGCCGGTGCGCTCGTGGAGCCACTGAATGCTTAGGGCCAGATCGGGCCAGCGCATCTTCGCCCACTCGTACAGCGGCTTTTCGTCCAGCAGGGCGTCAATACGATGCAGCGCGCGCTGCATCGCGGGGACGATGCGGACGTCCCCAGTCGCTTCCTGCCACTGCGCCATCGCCTTCAAAAGAATGAACGTGGGCCACGGGTCGAGGCGCGTCTCGATGGAGCCGAAATGGGGGGCCTCAATGGGGCCGAGCCATCCATCGTGGTGCTGATGGCTCAAGATGTAGTCGATCCAGTGCCGGGCCTTACCTTTGAGCCTCTCGTCATCAAGCAGAAAAGCCAGCGGTAGAACGCCATCCAGCCAGTAGGGGCCGCGCTCCCAGCCATCCGCCGTGCCGCCGATCCATTGGCTGTCGGCGATGTCGGGCCAGAACTCGTCCAAGTGGCCGCTCAGGCCTTCCGCCTGGAGGCGCAGCTGGTTGCGCAGCCATCCCGTCGGTCGAAGGGTTCTCAGCGGTAGGGGCTGTAGCGCCCTTTCCACCAGGGGCCTAATGAACATTGCCTTATCGTTCACGAATTCCTCCCGGGTGGTCTCCCGGTCAAGTGTCGTTGCCGACCAGGACCGCTATCGCCGTGAGCAGCTCGTAATGGTTCAGACGTGGTTTACCGGTTCAGCTGCCGCTGTCGGAGAACATGAATGCCAGTGCCTTACACCTCCGGATTCTCCTCTTCCTCCGGCGCGGCAGACTCCTCCGGCACGTCGCTGCCCACGCCTTCTTCCCGACCGACGATGGACTGACCACGCCGGAGCTGCTCGATCTGCTCTTCCAGCGAGCCGATCTCCCCGTCCACGGCGCGGATTTCCTGGCACATCAGGCGCAGATCGGCATTCTTCACCAGATCCTTCTGGAACAGGGCGAATACTTTCTGGCCCATCTGCAGGAAGAGCCGGTTTTTCCGCTCGCGCAGGCGGTTGATCTTATTCTGCAGCATCACCACGCGGGCCTGCTGCTTGGCGGCCTGTACGCCCCGCTTCAGCACGCTCTGCGCCAGATTGATGGCTTTGCCGCCCAGGTCTTGAGGTTCGGACATGATTGCCTCCGGGAAATCAAGTCATCCAGCCGCGAACAAACGTGAATGCAAGCAGATCACACGGAGCACGAGGGAGAAAGAGCAATGGAGGGGTAAAAGGATAGGCGATTCACCTGACGATTACTTTTCGCCCTCGCCGTGTCTTTCCTTCTCTCTCTGGTTGCCTCGCATTCCCTATGGTTTGCCGTCCGGGGCGAATTCGCGTTCAGGTACGGCGGATGCCGCGTTTGTGGCCGTTAGAGTTCGTCCAGGTGCTCCAGGTTATCTCTCGCTTCTTGCGCCTCGTTGCTGTCTGGCGCGAGGGCGATGAGCCGTTCGTAGGCCTGGCGTGCTTCCTCGTACCGCTCACGCTCAGTATAGAGGTACCCCATGTTGAGCAGCGCCTGCAGGTCGTCAGGGTCCAGCTCCAGTGCTCGTTGGAAGGCCGCAAACGCCTCCAGATCGTGCTGCTTCTCGCCGCAGGCGATTCCCAGGTTGACCCAGTATTCGGCGCGGGTAGCGTCGGCGCGGGTAGCCCGCCGGAAGAGGCTGATTGCCTCGTCGAGGTTATCATCTTCGTAAGCGCGCACGCCGGCGGCGTTCAGCTGTTCTGCCTCGGCGGCGCGATCGGCGGGCGGCGGCTCGGGTGGCAGCGGCCTGGCGGGGAGGTCTGGGCCTGCCTCCTCTTCCTCCCAGGCGCCGGCGCCGCAGTCGGGACAGAACTTCCACTCGCGACGCAGGACGCGGTCGCAGCTCTCGCACATCGGCCGCACGAGGGCGCCGCAGCGCACGCAGTAGCCATGGCCCCGCGCTACAGAGGCATTGCACTGGGGGCACACCGCCTCAGCGGGCTCGCCCGCGTGCGTGCCGCAGTAGGGACAGATGCGCCAGTCAGCCTGCAGGGGACGGCCGCACATCCAGCAGCAATCCCGTACCTGGAGGCCGCACGCTGTGCACCACGCCCCCTCGGCAACCAGGGCCGTGCCGCACCGGGGGCAGGCCTCGGATGGGGGCTCACGGATCGCGGATGGCGGAATCTGCCCGGCTTCCTCCTGCAGGCCGTGCGCCGGAACGCCCGTGCCGGCGGGTTCCGGGTGCGGGAGGGCAGAAGCCGCCGTTCCCTCGGGTTGGGCGGGGGAAGGCGCCTGCGAGTTCAGATGTTCGACAATTGCCTGGTAGCGAGCGCGCTCATCGAACGGGACGTCGAAGCCAGTGGGGCCCGTACGGGCAGGGGACCACTCCAGCCGGGCGCCTCCGGGGCGCTCCGCGAGGCGGAATTCTTGCCCCGCTAGAGGCAGGGCGGCCACCTCCACTGCCCCTGCGCCTCCTACCGGCGGCTCACGGAAGAGCAGCAGGCGCTGGTCGGTGACCACGAGGGCCTCCCGCGGGTTACCGGGGGCCGCCAGCTGGATCTGCTCCCCGGGCCGCAGGCGGCTATCCAGAGCCTCACGGAGGGCGGCGGAGAGGTTCGCGGCGGGGTCTGGGTCGTGACGGCCTCGGGGTGCGGGCCGGTTTCTAGGCTGTCGGACGGACATAGACGGTATCTCCCCTGGCCACGGGTCGGCGGAGATGAAACAGGCTGGCTAGCCTGCGCCACTCAGACCTCCCATGGGCCGCGCGCCAGCAGCAGGTTCAGGAACAGCCGCTCCAGCACCAGAGCCGGAGTTACGTTGCGCTCGAGCAGGCGCTGCGCCTCCCTCACCTGCTCCGCCGCCCAGAGCGGGTAACCCGGCTCCAGGCGGTGGGCGAGGTCGCTGAGCTCGGGGAGGCGATCCGTGTGCTGGATGAGAGATTCGGGGGCTCCGGCGCGCAGCAGAACCAGGTCACGCAAGTAGGCGAGGCCCGCGCTCAACACGGCCGCGATCGTCCCCCTCTGGAAGCGACCTCCGGTGGGGGCGGCAGGGGGATTTTCCTCCTCGTCCCCCTCTCCGGGAGCGTTCGGCGCTCCCGATTCCATCGGGACGCGGGCCTGTTCCGCCAGTCGCAGCGCGGCAACCCCTGTGTCTCCGGGGGCCAAATCCGCCATCGTTTCACCGCGGGCAGCCAGAGCCTCCGCGAACAGATCCAGCGCGCGGCGGCGGCGCTCCATCTCTTCGGGAGCCTGGGCCCATGTGATTGCCGCTCCGGGGCGCCCACCGCTATAACGAGCCAGACGCTCGGCCTCGGCCAGGGGGAGATGAAACCGCTCCTGAAGCGCCCCGGCAAGCGCCGCCGGGGCGGCCACCCCAAAGCGCACGATCTGGCAGCGGGAGCGGATGGTGGGCAGCACGACCGCGGGACCCGGAGCCGCCAGCACCAGCGTGGCGAAATCAGGCGGCTCCTCCAGGGTCTTCAGGAGGGCGTTCGCGGCCACGTCGCTCAGCAGCTCGGCGGTAGGGAAGATGAAAAGCCGCCGGCGCCCTTGTCTGGGGCGCAGGGCCGCCTGCGTGCGCAGCTCGCGGGCCTGGAGCACGCTCACATTCTGTCCGGTACCGGAGCCCGGCAGCACTTCGATGACGTCGGGGTAGGTTCCCGCCGCAATCTGCCGGCACGCGATGCAGCTGCCGCAGGGTGCCAGGCCAGGGTGGCCGGGCGCACCAGGCGCGGGTAGGGAGGCGCAGTTGCAGGCTTGCGCCAGAAGCCGGGCAGCGGTTGTCTTGCCCGATCCTGCCGGGCCCAGGAAGAGGTAGGCGTGCGACACGCGGCCGGCACGCAGGGCGCGATCCAGCCGGCGAACCACGCTTTCCTGTCCGATGAGTAACGACAATGCGAAAGACAAGGATAGGACCGGTTACGCCAATGATCTTCGGTTACATCCGCTCGAAGCGCTCCACGTCGACTACAAACGCTATCGCACCCCCCACTTGCACCTTCACCGGATTGGTGAGGAAGGTGCCGACGGGGGTGGCCTCGGGAGGCAAGACGTTCACGTACTGTTCCCGTGTCCGGCAGGATTCGTTGATCAGGCCCAGGATGACGTCCACCTCGTCGGCCTCGGCGCCAATCAGCAGCGTAGCGTTTCCTTCGCGGAGGAAGCCGCCCGTACTGGCGATCTTGGTGAACTTGAAGCCGGCGCGGAGCAGTGCGTCCGAAGTCTGCTTCTGGTCCCGATCATGGATCACGGCGACGATCAGTTTCATCGGCCACCTCGCGCTTGGGCGTCCCGACGCGGTCGGGATGTCAGGCCCAGCACCTCCAGAACCAGCTGGCACACTTCCGCGTGCACGGCCTCCGGACTGCGGTTGGCGTTCAAGATCCGCACGCGCCGAGGATCCCGTCGCGCTTCGGCCAGGAAGCCCGCGCGGACGCGCTCATGAAATTCTATCGGTCGGTTATCAATTCGGGTAATGGTTTCCCGGCCCGGGGCGGCCGCCAGCCCCAGCGCCAGGTGCGGCTGGTTCATCCACGCGCCGCGCCGCTTCAGGCCCACCTTCACCGGGACATCGAGCAGGAGGGTCAGGTCCGGCTGCAGCCCGTCGGAGGCGAACAGGCATATGCGCCGCAGCTCCTCCAGGTCCAGACCCAGGCCATAGCCCTGGTAGGCCAGAGTTGAGTCGTGGAAGCGGTCGCAGAGAACCACCTTACCAGCCTGGAGGGCCGGGCGGATGACCTCTTCTACGTGCTGGGCGCGCGCGGCGAGAAACAGAAGCGCCTCCGCACGGGGGGCCAGTGGCTCGTGCAAGACAACCTCACGGATGCGCTCCGCCACGGGAACGCCCCCCGGCTCCCGGGTGGCGAGGACGGCGACGCCGCGGTCCTCCAGCGCCTTCCGCAGGCGTTCCATTTGCGTGGACTTGCCGCTGCCTTCCGGCCCTTCCAGGGTGATGAACGATGCGTTGCGGGGCTGCTGGCTCAACCGCGCTCTCCGGGGTAGGTTTAGCCTTTGGCGATACGCACGCGGCGCCGCGGCTCGGCGCCGACGCTGGCGGAGACGAGGTTATACTGCTCTGCTATCTGGTGCTGGAGCCGCCGGATGTAGGCGTTCTGAGGCATCAGCTCCACCGGCTCTCCGTAATCGATCACTCGCTCGATTGCCTCCCGCGCCTCCCGTAGCGCCATCTCCTCCTCGCTTACGTCCTGCAGGCCGAACATCTCTTTCAGGACACCCTCGATCTGCACCTGAGTGTTGGAGCGCACCACGAAGGTGGGCTTGTTGTGCTCGATGGCGTCCCGGAGGCGGCCTGGTTCCCGCCGGTAGTGCGCCTTGAGGGCGATGATTGCGTCCGCCTCATCCCAGTTCTTGGTGAGGAGAGCGGGCACGCGCAGGTCCCGAATCGCCTTTTCCAGACGGCTACGGCTCACTCCATAAGGGCAGACACGGACCGTGGCGGGCAGCTCCGGGTGTTCCCGTTGGCGCTCGGCCTGTTCGCGTTCGAAGCGGAGCGTGGGCGGCGGCACGTTCACCGTCTCGTCGGGGAGCTGCAGGATTTCCACCTCACCGTCGAGGCGGCGTTCCCGAATTTCAGGCTGTGGTGCGCGGCCACGGAGCATCTCATCCACCGTCTTCGCCACGTCCAGGTGGATGGCCATCTTATCCTTCTCCAGGATCTCAATGACAATGTCGAATGTGGGCGGCCCCCTCCGCTCCAGCACCGTTTTCTGAGTGCCACGCCGCTTCGCTTCCTCGTCGCTCAGCGTTACCGCCTGGATGCCCCCGACCAGGTCTGAAAGGGTGGGGTTCATCAACAGGTTATCAAGGGTGTTGCCGTGTGCTGTGCCGATGAGCTGAACCCCACGCTCCGCAATGGTGCGCGCCGCGAATGCCTCTTCCTGGGTGCTGATCTCGTCGATGACAATGACCTCGGGCATGTGGTTTTCCACCGCCTCGATCATGACGGCGTGCTGGAGGCGAGGTTCGGGTACCTGCATCCGTCGTGCGCGGCCGATGCCGGGGTGGGGGATGTCGCCGTCACCGGCGATCTCGTTGGACGTGTCCACCACCACGACGCGCTTGTCGAACTCCTCGCTGAGTACGCGGGCAATCTCGCGGCACTTTGTTGTCTTGCCAACGCCGGGCCGGCCAAGCATAAGGATGCTCTTGCCGGTCTCCACAACGTCCCGCATGATATCAATCGTGCCGTAAACAGCGCGCCCGATGCGGCAGGTTAACCCCACCACGCGCCCCGCGCGATTGCGGATGGCGGAGATCCGGTGCAGGGTGCGCTCAATCCCGGCGCGGTTGTCTTTGCCGAACTCGCCCACGCGGGAGACGACGTACCCCAGGTCGTTATGATCCACGAGCCGATCGGTAAGGTAAATCCAGCGATTTGGGAAGCGGGCTTCGGGGAGGCGACCCAGGTCCAGAACGATTTCCAGCAGCTGATCCTGCTCGCCGTCTGCCTCTACCGCGAGGCGGATATCAGGGGGTAGTACCTGCAGGAGATGCTGCAGGTCATCGGTAATCTGCTGTTCCCGGACAGGTGATGGATGGATCATACCTCTATGAGCGGGCTGCAGGTCGTATTGCCTGCCAAAAGGTCTCTTGTAAGTCTCCTTCCGTACGCAAAACTCTGGGCTATAGCCCAGAGTTTCACAGTGGGTTAAGTCTCGATCTCAGCAGCATTCGAACGCGTCCTCTACAGCGAACTATCTAGCATCGGCGATCGCTCTCTGCTATCGGCCGGCATACCCAATTGGGGTGAGACACAAAACGGACGTCACCCCCTGGCGCAGCGACACAGCGCTACACCCATGAGCCTCGTGACGTTTTATTGTACTTCGTGTGCCATGCCCTGTCAATGCCGCACGAGGGCCTGGCTGGCCGCCATGGCGAGCGCGGCCTGGTGCAGGGCAGCCGTTATCCGGCCCGCCCCGTGCCGGGCACCCGTCCACGGCAGATCCCTCTGAAGAGTAGGGAAGCAGAACCTGGGAGTGTAGCGTTGGGCCTCTCGATTGCCGGAATGCAAGCATACGCCCGCACGGGCGGAATATGGATTAGGGACGAAGGACGTTGGGCCTTAAGACGGGTCATCCCCACGCTCAATGCCACGTCGGTCGTCTCCTTCCTCCACTCTCCTCTTCTCCCGCTCACCCATACCACCCGGCCGCCCGTCAGGCCGTTTCTGGCGACGGGCGCGCGTTAATGCGTCGCGCCGCTTCCATCACCGCATCGACAATCTTAGTGTAGCCGGTGCAGCGGCACAGGTTGCCCTGGAGCCAGGCACGGATCTCTTCCTCCGTGGGGTTCGGGTTCTCGCGGAGGAGTGCGGTGGCGTTCACCAGGAAGCCGGGGATACAGACGCCGCACTGGACAGCGGTAAGCTCTACGAACGCCCGCTGAAGATCGTTTAGTTCGCCCGGCCGCGCCAGGCCCTCGACAGTAGTGATCTCACGGCCGGCGGTGCTCACGGCCAGCATCAGGCAGCTGGTAACCGGCTTGCCATCGATCAACATCGTGCACGCCCCGCAATCCCCCGTGCCGCACCCTTCCTTGGGCCCCGTGATATCCAGTTTATAGCGCACCACGTCCAGAAGCCGCTCGCGCGGTTCCACCTCTACGGGGTAAGTGACGCCGTTAATGCGCAGGTTGATGAGCCGTTTCATAGGTCTGTTTCTCGCACAGGATGGTACGGAAGGCAGTCTCGGGCTGGATCCCGAGTGCGTCGGGAGGCCACGCTCTACCGCAGGAGCTGGGTAAATGCGCGGCGGGTAAGAGAACCGACCATCGCGCGGCGGTAGTCCGCAGAGGCGCGCTGGTCGCTGATCGGGGAGGTGGCCGCCACGGCTGCCTCTGCGATGGCTTCCAGGCAACCATTGGTGATCTCTCCCTGTTCGGCCAGCTGCTCCGCGTGGCGCGCGCGGAGGCAGGTGGGCGCCACGGCGCCCAGGGCGATGCGCACCCGCCGGGCGCTCCCGTTGCGTGGCTCCAGCGCCACGCAGACGCCAACCATCGCCAGGTCCATCGCTTTACGGACGGCCAGCTTGTAGTACCACGTGCGCAGTGAGGGCGTGGGCACCGGCAGCCGGACGCCGGTAACCAGCTGGCCGGGTTGGAGCACCATCTGCCCCGGCCCTGTCCAGAACTCGGCTACGGGGATGGTGAAGCTCTCCGTGGGTGAGGCGATTTCCACCTGTCCGTCCAGCGCCAGGAGGGCGGGCGAGGTGTCGGCGGATGGCGAGGCATTGCAGAGATTGCCGACTAAAGTACCGAGATTCCGAATCTGGACGGAGCCAACTACCTGCGCCGCGGTGGCCAGGGCCGGGTATCGCTCGCGGATGATGGGGTGCGTTTCTACTTCGCGGAGAGTAACCCCGGCCGAGATCCGCAGCCCGGCCTGCGGATCCCACTCTATTCCCCGCAGCGCCTCGATGCGCCCCAGGTGGACTACCGCTTCCGGACGCACCTTGCCCATTTCCATCTGGATCAACAGGTCGGTCCCCCCGGCGAGCGGCCGGGCACGCGGACCGTGGTCCGCTAGCATTGCGCACGCTTCTGCAACAGTGACGGGCTCCAGGTAGTCAAAGGCATGCATCAAGCGTTCTCCGAAGGTAACGGGGATCGCGTTCCACAGGGAGCCGCAAGAGCGGCTCTCGCATCCGCCCCATCGTTGGACGGCTCGCACGGGCTCTCCTTCCCGCGATGACGGCGAGAGAAGAAACGCTGCGGTGGGTAGAGGTGTCTAAGCAAGAGGGCCGCTAGGCGATGCCGGCCATCCGCCGCGCGGGGGTGGCTCGCCCAGCGGGCGATGCTCGCACAGGGGAGGAAGCTATGGGACGGAGGGGGATGGAAGCAGTTTGCGGGACGTTGCCGTTGATGCTGCTGGCGGTGGCGGTCTGGCCAGCAGGAGCCACTCAGGTCCGCTTCAGAACGCTTGCGCAAGGGCAGTACAGCGCCGTCGGGAAGGCGGGGCGACAGGTTATCCGTGAGGCGCGCGCGTTTCCGAAGTTGTGGGCGAACCTGCGGCAGCGCGGCGCGGCGCCCAGGGTTGATTTCCGCCGCGAGATGGTGGTGGCCGTCTTCACAGGCGAGCGTCCGACCGCCGGCCACCGCGTAGAGATCACGCGGATCGAGCAGGAAGGACAGGATCTGGTCGTCCACGTGCGCCGTCAGTCGCCCCCCACGGATGCCATCGTGGCGCAGGTGATCACCGCGCCGTTCCATGTGGTGGCCGTACCTCGGGTTACGGGACGGGTGCGCTTCGTGGAAGCGCAGGGTGTGCAAGAAGAGACCACCACGATGCAGCCGAGAACCCTGGCCAGGGGCTTCCATAGTGGCATTACCGAGCGGCGGCTTCTGGTGGTTAACACCTCCGCCCAATGGCGCGCGCTGTGGCGCGAGCACACCGCGAGCGTTGCGCCCCCGCCGTCTGTCCCCGCCGTTGACTACGAGCGTGAGATGGTGCTCGCCGTGCTGATGGGCGAGCAACGAACCGGCGGCTACGCGGTTGAGATTGCGGCGGTGCGCGCCGGGCGCCAGGAGGTGTGCGTGGTAGTCCGGGAAACCCGGCCGGAACCCGGCCAGCCGGTCACCCAGGCGCTCACGCAGCCGTTCCACTTCGTCGCCGTGCCTCGCAGCTCTCTGCCGGTGCGCTTCCTGGTGACGCCGTCTCAGGCTGAGGTTGAGTCGCGCGACCTCGGCCGCGGGGATCAGAGCGCCATCCGCGACCGCCTGCTGACGGTCATTCGCACCCCCGCTGCCTGGCAGGGGTTCTGGCGCCGGCACACGGCGGGTGTGGAGCCGCCCCCGGCGCGGCCCCGGGTTAATCTTGACCGGGAAATGGTGATCGTGGCGCTTATGGGTGAGCAGCAGACGAGTGGCTACGCGATTCGTATCCAGAACGTGGTCTACGGGGAGAATGAGGTAGTTGTGCACGTGCGAGAGCGTCAGCCAGAGGGAGACGGGGCACTTCTGGTGCGCACCAGGCCGTTTCACTGCGTGGCGGTGCCGCGCAGCGACCTGAACGTGCGCTTCGAGGTGGAGCGGGATTAAGGCGGGCGGTAGGACGCGGGCGTGCGGAGCGCACGCAATGACACCTTGAGTTGGCGCCGCCGTGCCAAGGTGGAAATGATAAACCCAAGAAGTTATACTCACATATGTACTGCTACTGCCCTGCTGGTGTTGCGTGGGAGAGGTTTCCAGATGTTTAGCTGATGCTACAGCGCGGGTAACTCAATCTTAATCTGGCCTCTCAACCTAGCGGCCATTGGGTAGGCATCCGGCCAGCATGTTCCTGGACGGGTCACCAACGGTCTGGCGGGCTGGTAAGTTCCTCACGTCTGAACGCCGGGTAGGGGAGCGCCAGCAACGCGGAGCGCGATACCAGTGACCGACAGAACCTTACTCTTACAGGCGCTGGCGCAAGAGGTTACCGGCGTCAGCGAGTCGTCCACGTCCACGGCTCTTCCATGTCTGTTCCCCAGCTTTTTTCTCGCGGGGTTCGAATGCGCCACCGGTTACAACCAGTACGGCCGGTGGATCGATCAGACGGTGGCCACCCAGCACGACCAGTTCGTTGAGGAGGATTATCGACGGCTGGTGCGCGCGGGAATCCGGGGGGCGCGTGAGGGGGTGCGCTGGCCGCTAGTGGATTGCGGCGGGCGCTATGACTTCTCTTCCATTCGCCCGTTTGTGGAGGCGGGACGGCGATTTGGCGTGGTGCAGATCTGGGATCTGTTCCACTACGGTTACCCGTCGGACCTCAACCCGTTGTCCCGCGAGTTTGTGGATCGGTTCGCCGAGTACTGCTACGCCGTCGCGCGGTATATTGGGGCGCGCACGGAGGGCACCGCGTTCTTTACCCCCGTAAACGAACCGTCCTACCTGGCGTGGGCAGCAGGGGATGCCGGCCGGTTTGCGCCGCACTGGCGCGGCCGGGGCTGGGAATTGAAGGTGGCATTGTGTCGCGCGGCGATTGCGGGGATCGAGGCGATCTGGGCAGCCTGCCCTCACTGCCGGATTGTAAACGTAGACCCCATCTGCCGCGTAGTGGCCCCGCCCGCCCGGCCTTACCTTAGGGAAGCGGCGCGCAACTGGAACAACGAAATCGTCTTTCAGGGCTGGGATATGCTGGCTGGCCGGCTCCTGCCGGAACTGGGAGGCAGCCGCCGCCATCTGGACATCGTGGGGATCAATTACTACTGGACCAACCAGTGGTGCTGGACGACGGAATGGGAGCTCACCGGCAGGTGCACGCCGCTTGATCCTGGCGATCCGAACTACGCTCCTCTGGGAGATCTGGTAGAGCAGGTCTGGCAGCGCTACGGCGGCGAGGTGATGATCACCGAAACCAGCCATAAAGACCGTATACGCGGACGCTGGGTGCGCGAGCTGGCGTCCGAGGCAGAGCGGCTGCTGGATCGTGGCGTTCCCCTACAGGGGATCTGCCTCTACCCGATCCTGGGGATGCCCGAGTGGCACGATAGGCGCGTCTGGTCCCGGATGGGTCTGTGGGACCTGGTGCCCGCCTCGCCGACGTTGCGGCGCGTGATTTGCCGTCCGATGAGCCGCGCGCTGCGTGAGGCGCAACGGCGGCTGGCGCGCCGGTTTTCGTCCGCCGGTGAGTAGGCGGACGGTTCTTGCTCGGAGAAAGGGCACAGGAAGCCCTGCCAGGCTCTCGTGCCTCGCGCCGCGCCCCGCTTCACCCCACGGGCGGGATCACACAACGGCGCTATTTCCGTTATCTCGCGACAGGCCGTACTTCTTCACATTATAGCGCATGGATCGGAACGTGATGCCCAGCACCTCCGCCGCCTTCGTCAGATTCCAGTTGGTCTCCTGCAATGCATCCACCAGCATCGTGCGCTCCACGTCCGCGACGACCTCGGGCAATGGTTTTCGCTCGTCGTCGCCCAGCGGGCGGGGCGGCGCAGCCGAGGGGGCCGCCGGTAGGCGATCGGGCATCCGAATGTTCTCGAGCAGCAGCCGGGCAGTCAGCTCCCGGTCGGTCTCGTCTGCCATCACCAGGGCGCACTCGATGGCGTTCTCCAGTTCCCGAACGTTGCCCGGCCAGTGATAGCGGGTCAGTACCTCCATGGCTTCCGGGGTCACGCGATCCAGCGTCCGCTGCTCGCGCGCCGCGAACTTGTGCAAGAAGTGCTTGACGAGCAGAGGGAGGTCCTCGCGCCGCTCCCGCAGCGGGGGCAGACGGATCTCCACCACTCGCAGTCGGTAGTAGAGGTCCTCGCGGAATTCCCCCTTCTGGATCAGCTCGGCGAGTTCCTGGTTCGTGGCGGCGATGATGCGCACATCCACCTTCACGGGACGGCTGCCGCCCACGCGCTCGAACTCCTGCTCCTGGATGACGCGCAACAGCTTCGTCTGCACGTGCGGGCTGATATCGCCGATTTCATCCAGGAACAGGGTGCCACCATCGGCCAGCTCGAAGCGGCCGGCACGCTGCCAGTTGGCCCCCGTGAAAGCCCCTTTCTCATGCCCGAAGAGTTCGCTTTCCAGCAACTCGTTCGGCAGCGCCGCGCAGGACACGGGTACGAATCGCTTGTTGCTGCGCGGGCCGCCATAGTGCAGAGCGCGCGCCACCAGCTCCTTGCCGGTGCCGCTCTCGCCCAGGATCAGCACATTCGCGCGGCTACGTGCCGCCTTTTCGATCAGCCGGTACACCGCCTGCATGCGCGGACTGGCGCCGATGATGTTGCCGAACTGGTAGCGCGTTTGCAGTTCCTGCCGCAGGTAAGCGTTCTCTTCCTGGAGGCGTTGCTGCTGGAGGGCGCGCTGAATTGCCAGCTTCACCTGCTCCACATCGAACGGCTTGCAGAGGTAATCGAACGCGCCCAGCTTCATCGCTTCCACGGCGCTGGCGATGCTGCCGTAGGCGGTGATCACCAGCACGGGCACCTGGCAGCCCCGCTCGCGGAGACGCCGCAGCAGATCGGTACCCGTCATCCCGGGCATCGAGAGGTCGGTCACCACCACGTCCACGTCGCTTTCGGCGAGCGCGTTGAGAGCGTCCTGGCCCGATTCGAAGGCGAGAACGTGCCATCCCTCGCGTGTGCACAGGGTGGTCAGCACGCGGCGGATGTTCGGTTCGTCATCCACGATAAACAACCGGCCGGTCCGCACACTTTGCTGATCGCTCATTGTTCTATTCCGTCTCTCCATCCCGCTGGTGGGGGAGGGCCCGCAGGCCGGCGGTTTGCGAGCGCGGCGAGTGCCCCCGCCGGGTGAGCCCGCGAGGCGCTCAGGCTCGCATTCGCTGACGCGAGGAGAGGATGTTGAGATCCTCGCGGTACTTCATCACTGTCCGCCGGGCGACCACGATTCCCATACGCCGCAGGATCTCCGATATCTGCTGATCGCTGTAGGGATGAGCGGGGTTCTCTGCGGCAACCAGGTTCGCCACCAGCCGTCGCAGGCTCATCGAGCGGTCGAAAAAGTAACTCACGGGCACCACGCGGCCGCTGGGTAGCTGCAGGAACTTCTCGGCGACCGTGCGGCTGATGGTGCTTTCGTGCACGCGGAGCAGCCCGGCCAGCTGCGATTGGGTAAGCGGCGTCATGTCCTCCTCCCGCTCGGTCTGGAAAAAGCGACATTGTTCCTCGAGTACGGCATCCACAACCTGCCGGAGGATGTTCTTGCGATCCTGGATGCTTTTGAGGAACATCTGGGCGCGGGTGATGTATTCCTGCACGTGTCGCCGCTCGGCGCTGGTAAAGGCGTGCGGGCGTTCCCGCATTGCCTGCCACATCCGCAGGTAGCGAGGGTTGAGGTGTACCTGGGGCAGCTCGCCATCTATCACTTCGACGGCCAGGTTTCCACTCGCATCCCGCCTGACCACT
Organism: Armatimonadota bacterium; assembly: GCA_016199525.1. Classification (GTDB taxonomy): domain Bacteria; phylum Armatimonadota; class SYMT01; order SYMT01; family JACQGL01; genus JACQGL01. The sequence continues at coordinate 3,580 of JACQGL010000197.1, read as the reverse complement.
GCATCCGGTCGCACCGCCTGCCCGCTCCGATGGCTGGATTTATCCCACGGCGGCCGGAAATTGGAGCCAGGGTAGGGGGAGAGCTGGTGGCGGATGAACTGCACCGCCGCCTGCACCTCCTCCAGCGGGGTGCGCAACGCCCGTGCCATCACTCGCAGCTTATTGGCGCACAGCTCCTTCCAGTGCCTTTCCAGGATCCGTTCGACGAGCGGCGGGACGGGACGTTCGGCGCGCAGCGCGCGGATCTGAATCAGCAGGCATTCCTGGAGAGAACGCGCGCCCACTCCCGCGGGTTCAAAAGTCTGGATCAGCGCCAGGACCCATACCACGCGCTCGATGGGAAGATCGAGGTCCGCCGCGGCCTCCTCGACGGAGACACGCAGATAACCGTCATCATCAATTCCCGCAATCAGGTAGGCGCCGCAGCGATAGTCTTCGGGCAGGCCCACGGCGTGCAGCTGGGTCAGCAGGTGATCTTGCAGGGTAACCGGATCTTCCACCATCGCCAGGGGATCAGGCTCGTCGTCGCGGGCCGCCCCGGCGGAGGCAGAGCGGAGTTCGTCGCGCTCATGGACGGAGGCAGGGCGGAACTGGGGCAGGTAGTAGGGGCACTCCAGGCACTGCGAGATGGGGACCTCGCAGCGGTTGCAGGGGAGCTCCTCCGGCTGTTCCAGGGCCGGATTCTCGGCGAGTTCCTGGACCACGTACTGGCGCAGCTCCATAGCGGACATTTGCAGAATGCGATTGGTCATCAGCAGCTGCGGGTCCGCTTTTTGCTGCATGCGCTGGCTCTGCGCATACCGCTGCGCCATCGGCATGGCGTTCCTCCTCGAAGCCGGCCGCCCGCCGTTGCCGACGGGTGGCGGGCGGATGTATACGGGATTATTGGCGAGAGGGGTGGATGACTGGAGGCCAGACAGTCAGCGCGAAGATCCCGCCAGTTGGCGCTCGCGGGCGAGCACATCCACCACGCTCAGCAGCTCAGCGAAGTTCAGCGGCTTGAGGAGCACAAAACGCACCCCGTGGCGCATTACCTCGCGGATCTTCTCCTGGCTGGTGACGCCAGTGATGACAATGATCGGTAGCTCGGGATCCCGGCGGTGCAGTATGGCGGCGGCCTGCGTACCATCGAAGCAGGGCAGCATCAGGTCCAGCAGGACGAGGTCGAATCGCCCGCTCTCCAGCGCTTCATCGAACAAGTGCAACGCTTCCTCGCCGTCCGCGGCGGTGAACACGTGGTAGCCGCGCCGGGCCAGCACCGCGCTGACCGTGCGTCGGACGTTCGCTTCGTCATCCACTAGCAAGACGCGACCGCGGCACTGGCTGGCTTCGAACCGGGGCTTGCGGCGCCGTTCGATGATCGGCAGGCTCACGGTTACGGTGGTGCCAATTCCCTCCGCACTGGTGATGGTGATATCCCCGCCTAGGCTCTTCACCATTGCCAGGCTCACCGTGAGACCGAGGCCCGAGCCCGAGGAGCCGTCGTGCCGGCTCGAGTAGAACGGATCGAAGATGCGCGCCAGCTGGTCCTCCGGGATACCCAGGCCGGTGTCGCTGAACTTCAGCTCGAGCATCCCCGCCACCGGATCGTCCGGCGCGGTAGTTACTCGCGCGGATAGGGTAAGGATGCCGCCGTTGGGCATGGCCTGGAGGGCGTTGAGCATAATGTTGAAGAAGACTTGGTGCAGCTGATTACTATCCGCCTCCACACGTGGCAGGTCGGTGTCCAGCGCCTGCTCGATGGTGACGTTCCGCGACGCGGGGTGGTTCCGGATGAGACGAATGGTATCCTGGACGACCTGGGAAACGTCGAGGGCGGCGAGCTGCGGCGCGCCACCCCGGGCGAACGAGAGCAGGTCGCTGGCGATGCGGCCGCCGCGCATCGTTTCGTCATAGATGGCGGTAGCAGACTGGCCGACGTAATCCGGCAGGCCATCCTCCTCCGCCATAATCTTAAGCAGCTGCGCATCGCCGCCGATGGCGGCCAGGATGTTGTTGAAATTGTGCGCTACCCCCGCGGCCAGCTCCCCGACCGCCGCCAGTCGCTCGGAGCGAATCATTTGGGTATCGACGCGGGCGCGCAGGTCCAGGTCCTCGGCGGTCCCCAGAATAGCCGGCGCCGAGGCGCCGGTTAAGGGGCGAAACTCGTACAGGATGAGGGGTTGTCCGCGCCCGGGGAGACCCGTTGTGCGCGCGTCAAACCGGAGCGGCTGGTCGGCAGCCAGCGTGGCCAGGATAGCTTCCTGGTGCACGGCCAGCTCGGGGAGGCGGGAGAAGAGGGATTCGCCCACCATGAGCGTACGCGGAAAGCCGGTAAGACGTTCCATCGCCCCGTTCCAGAAGCGCACGTGGCCCTCCGGGGAGAGAAGGAGAACGCCCACGGGGAGGGCATCCACCAGCGCGCCGAGATCCAGGCAGGAACCTTCCGCGGCGGCGAGCGGCCGGCCGCAATGGGCGCAGAAGCGGTGCCGCGCTGGGATGCGCTGGCCGCAATCGGGGCAGGCGGAAATTGCTGGCAGGGGTGCCCGCCGCAATGGTTGCCGGGCCATGACAAACATGGTTATCGGTAGGCGGCCCGGTTCGTAAAGGGTGGTTTCCAGGAACGGGAGCCTCGGGCGTGCAGCTTACAACTCCAGCTCTGCGTGGATGCTTTGCATTGCCGCCAGGACGGTGGCGATGTGCTCGTCCAGATCGACGCCCAGCAAAGCCGCGCCTTCGGTGATGTCCTCGCGGCGCACCGCCCGCGCGAACGCCTTATCCTTCATCTTCCGGCGCACGGCGCCCACGTCCACCTCGGCGAGCAGCTTGCTGGGGCGAACCAGGGCCACGGCAGTGATGAACCCCACCAGCTCGTCCACGGCGAACAGCGCACGCTTGAGCGGCGTATCCCGCGGTATCTCATTCCACTCCGCGTGGGAGAGGATGGCAGTCACAATCTCCTCATCCACGCCCTGCGCGTGCAGAATGGCGGCGCCCCGACGGGTGTGCTCCGGCGGGTCCGGCCAGCGCTCGTAATCGAAGTCATGGAGGAGGCCGACCACGCCCCACCGCTCCGGGTCGCCTCCGAAGCGGAGCGCGTAGGCGCGCATCGCCGCCTCCACGGCGTAGGCGTGCTTGCGCAGGTTCTCGTTTGCGGTGTACTCGTGCAGAAGCGCCAGGGCTTGTGTGCGGTTCATGGCAGGGTAAAATGAGTGGCGGCCGCAGAACGGCATCCCCAGGCTCGTCGAGACGCAGCCAGGCAATGCACCGATGCAATTCCAGAAGCAGTTTACCGGTCCGAATGCCAACGACCTGCTGGGGGCGCTGCGCCCCCTCCGGCACGCGATCTGCCCGGCGGCGGACCAGCTCGTGGAGGCGTGACCTCGGACGATGATCGCCGTGCGCCCTTTGCTGCGCAACGGGGCTCTCGAAGATGCAGTTCCGCGTGGGAATTGAAGTCAGGAGCCGGCGAAGGCCCGCGGCGGGCCGTGCCGTTCGGCGGGCGGGCGGTGGCGGGGGAGTTCTGATCCGGGGACGTCGAGGACGACGGTATTCTCCTCCACGCTCTGAATGTGCTCTCCCAGCACGTGCGCGCGCGGCG
>JACQGL010000196.1 GCA_016199525.1 Armatimonadota bacterium | reverse complement strand
GCGGCTCTTCGGGTGGTGGTCGTCACCTGCCGACGGGAGACCGCTCCCGCGTAGGCGCCCAGCGCCGCGGCGATGAACGCCAGCACGTTGCCGATCACGAACCACCATGCCGCCGCCGCGCCTAGCTGCCGGTTGGCCATCTGCTCGAAGTCGAAGCGCGACACCGCAGGCGAGGCGACGATCCCGGCATAGGCGCCCAGAGCAGACAGAGTGATGAGCGCAATGAGCGTTATCGCCCAGACGAGCGCGCCCTGGGTGACGCTGGTGGCGGTATCCGCAGCGCCGGTGAACATTCCGGCGATATAGCCGCCCAGGAACAGCGACAGCAGCAGTGCAACGACGGCCCACCAGCCGCTGCCCGTCACCGTGGCGCCCGCCGCGAGGGCGATACCGGCGCCCAGGGCGAGCAGGACCACGTAGGTCGCTAGACCCACGATCACCCCCGCCCATACCGGTCCCCAACGAATCCGGTGCATACTCTCCAGAACGCCAACATCCGCCCGCTCCACGGGCGACTCCACAACCGTTTCCCGTTGAATCTCTAGCGGTCCCTGGTGTACCTCTGCCATAATTCTCCCTCCCGGTGCGCCGGCGCTACTCCACCTGGCCGTAAGCTTTCATCACATCGGCCATGCTTCGGTACTGCTGATCGGGCAACTGGCCGAGCACGTTGAGCACTTCTTCCGGCGCGCCGTTCTGCTCAGCGCAATCGACTAGGTCCCGTCTGCTGGCCGGGAAATCAATTCCGTGCAAGAAGTTGGCGACGTTGGCCAGGGAACGCCCGCCTAGTCCGCGTGGCATTGCGATGCCCTCCTTTCCGAATCACGCACATTGTGGCAGGCGAGATAACCCCGCCACCGGCCGGGGATTACCCTGGCCCGTGAGGCCGCAAACGTGGCCGGAAGAGCAGGGAGTATGCCGCATGGCACCGCCTGGCACATCGCGCTCCGGAGCGCTACTCGACCGGGCCGCCACGCAGGGGCGAGAGGGAGGGCGCCGCGCGGAACGGGGTGAATGCCATCAGGGCGGCCCGTACGGGGCACCCCGGCTGCGAGACCTTCGCTTCGGCAATCGTTGCTCTAACTTCCGGGCTCCAGCGGTGAGAGCAGGGGTAAGAAGCAAGGAGCTGCGGATGCCTTCGGGGACGGAGTATGCGGGCGGGCAGCGGGCGCGCTGGTTCGCCGGTTGCGCTTTACCCGTGCCAGCAAGGGGACGGACGCGGGTCGTTGACGTCCGCCCGGAGGGCCGGTATCATGACCGAGATCCGCTGCCGCTGGCAGGTTGGCACGTTCATGCGTGGGCACGTTCAGACGTTCAATCGTGCCAACCGGAGTGCTGATGGCTGAACGCTTCCTCGTGAATAACCTCGACGATCTAAACCCCGTACAACGCCAGGCGGTGACACACCCGGGGGGACCGCTGTTGATCCTGGCGGGCGCGGGTAGCGGGAAGACCCGCGTGCTCACTTACCGCGTGGCGCACCTCATCCAGCAAGGTGTTGCCCCGCAGCGCATTCTCGCCGTCACGTTCACCAACAAAGCTGCGAATGAGATGCGGGAGCGCATCCACCGACTGGTGGGGTCGGCGGCGCAGCATTGCTGGATGGGGACCTTCCACGCCACCTGCGCGCGCATCCTGCGCCAGCACGGGGAACGGCTTGGCGTGCGCGCGGACTTCGTCGTTTTTGATGACAGCGATCAGATCCAGCTTGTCAAAGAGTGCCTGTCGGAGCTGAACATCAGCGCCGACACGTTCAAGCCGCGCGTGGTGCTGTCCCTGATCAGCAAGGCGAAGGAGCAGCTGCTCGGCGAAGCCGAATACCAGCGCCTGGCTACCGGCGAGGGGGAGAAGATCGCCGCGCGCGTTTACCCGCTCTACCAGGAGAAGCTGCGCCGAAACAACGCCCTCGACTTCGACGACCTGATCCTGTTTGCGGTTCGCCTGCTTGAGGAACTGGGGGAGGTCCGCGACGCCTATCAGCAGCGATTTCAGAACGTGCTGGTGGATGAGTACCAGGACATCAACGAGGGGCGGTACCGGCTCGTTCGCCTGCTGGCGGCGCGCCACCGGAACCTGTGCGTGGTAGGGGATGACGACCAGTCGATCTATTCGTGGCGCGGGTCCGACGTTCGCTTCATCCTGGCGTTCGAGCAGGACTATCCGGACGCAACGGTGCTCAAGCTGGAGCAGAACTACCGCTCCACGCAGACGATTCTGGACGCCGCCCACCACGTGGTGCGGCACATCGCCGGCCGCCGCGAGAAGCGCCTGTTCACGGAGAACGAACCGGGGGCCGGACTGGTGCTCCACATGGCGGACGATGAGGCTCACGAAGCACAGAGCATCGCGGACGCGGTGGAAGAAGCAGTGGCGCGGGGGCGGCGGCGGTTCGGCGATTTTGCCGTTCTCTATCGGATAAACGCGCAGTCCCGAGTGCTAGAGGAAACCCTGCGCCGCCGGCGCATTCCCCACCGCGTGGTGGGCAGTCTGCGGTTCTACGACCGGAAGGAGATTAAGGACCTTATCGCCTACTTGCGCCTGCTGGTCAACCCCGCGGACAGCCTCTCCCTGAAGCGGGTCATCAACGCGCCCCCGCGCAGCATTGGCGCGAAGAGCATGGAGCGGCTGGAAGAGGACAGCCGCGCCCACGGGAGCACCCTCTTCGAGGCGCTGCGACGGGCGGATAAGATCGAGGGCCTCACTGCGCGCGCACGGGCCGCCCTGCGGGAGTTCGTGGGGGTGATCGACGGCGTCGCCGCGCGGGCTTCGGGAGAAAACGTCTCCGTTACCGACCTCTTGCGCGACCTCATCCAGCAGACTGGCTACCTGCGCGATCTGGAGGCGGAGCGCACCCTGGAAGCGCAGTCGCGGATGGAGAACGTACAGGAGCTGGTGAACGTGGCCGCCGCCTTCGACCGTGCGGTGGGCGGCGGCCTGATTCCCTTCCTGGAACAGATGGCGCTGATGTCCGACCAGGACACGCTGCAAACCGACGCCAACGCTGTCATGCTGATGACGCTGCACGCCGCCAAGGGGCTGGAGTTTCCGTGCGTGTTTCTGTCGGGCCTGGAGGAAGGGCTGTTCCCTCACAGCCGCGCGTTGCTGAATCCATCCCAGCTGGAAGAAGAGCGGCGGCTCTGTTACGTGGGCCTCACGCGCGCCCGGGAAGAGCTGCGCCTCTCTTGTGCCCGGCGCCGGTCAGTGTTTGGCCAGACGAACTGGCAGCAGCCCTCCCGCTTCTTGCGCGATATCCCCGAAGCTCTTTTCCAGTCTGGCGGGGCTGCCTCGCTGCTGGGGGAGAAGCGCTACACGGACGTGGATGATGCCGATTTCACCCGTGGCGGCCGCTTCTATGGCGCGGTATCCCCGCCACGCAGCAGTCTCGGGTCCCTGGACGTCAACGCCCTGGTGGATCGGGCGCGGGGCGGCCGGGGGACCTACCAGCCGGGGGATCGCGTCCGCCACGCCGTGTTCGGCGAAGGGATTGTCACTCGCAGCCGCGGCTCCGGAGATCAGGAGCTGGTTTCGGTAGTTTTTCAGGGTCACGGGGAAAAGAAGCTGGTAGCTGGATATGCCCGGCTGGAGAAGATCGGCTAGGGGCGGACGCGCCCGACCTCGACGGAACCGGGATTTCGGGCGACGGACCCAAGGACGGAGGGGAGCGGCGACCGGAGAGCTGCCTGCTGCGGAGGTCAGGGATCTGGTGCCCGGGGCCGGGTGAGGTCTACGGGGTTTGCAGCAGACTCGCCCGGGGTAAGGAACCAGGTGGCCGGAGTAAGCAAGCGGAGCCGACCTCTGGGACAGCTACGTTCCGTTGCGGCCTGGTCGGGACGCCCGCTCCTGGCCTGGAAGAGAGCGAGGAGGGTTCAATGGAGTACCGTAACACGCTACTGGAGGCACTACCTCGCCCGGCGCCGGAGGAAATCGGGGAAGAGTTCCCGCTGCGTGTGGTGCCGGACTGGTCGGAGCAGGTGCGTCGCGCCACGCAGCTGACGCGGGTGATCGACCGCCATCTGGACTACGAGGCCCGCGGCAGGTTGTTGCTCTCGCTGGATGATTTCCGGCCGCAACATCTCTGCCCCGAGCAGCGCATGCAATGCATCACGGATGCTTACGCGCTTACCCGGTAGGAGCCCGGACGGAGGCAGGAGTTGCCGTATGCTGGTTCTCTGGCAGTTTGAGGGCTGACCGTATTCGGCCCGGAGCCGCGAAAAGCTCACGCAGCTGGCGCTGGATTACATGGCGGTGAACGCCCCGCCGGGCCGCCCGGAGAAGGACAGGGTGATGCAGGCTCTCTTCGGGAGCAGCATCACGCCAGCGCTGTGGGACACGCGGACCGGGGAGCTCCTCCAGGGCGAGGAGGCGATCAACAGTTACCTGGACCGGCCGTACGGGCCGGGCACGATAGCCCGTACGGCCTAAAGTTCGAACACGCGAGAGCCACCCCGTAGGGGTGGCTCTCGCAGTTTCTACCACGCCCCTGCCACCAGCGCTCGCGCCTCCGCCAGACTTACCGGCCGGGGATTTGCCCTTGTGGAGCCGGAGGGAAGAGCTTCCGCGGCGACGTGATCCACGTCCTCCGTGCGCAGGCCGATCTCCCGCAGCCGCTGCGAGATACCCAGCCGGCGCAGCAGCCCTCGCAGGGCGTCCTGCAGCTGAGCGGCGGCCGCCATGTCTGGATCGCCTGGCGCCGCAGCCTCCAGGGCGCGGGCCAGGTGGGCGTACTTGGCACCCGCCGCCGGTAGATTGAATTCCACCACCGGCGGCAGCAGCATTCCGCAGAGGAGGCCGTGCGGCGCCTTCGTCACCGCACCGAGCGGGTGCGCCAGGCCGTGCACCAGTCCCAGACGTGCGGTATTGAACGCCAGACCCGCCACTGTGCTCGCCAGCGCCATTCCCTCGCGCGCGGGCCGATCATCGCCGTGCTCAAAGGCAACGGGCAGCCAGCGCCAGGCGAGGCGGGCGGCCGCCAGCGCCAGGGCATCGGTCAGCGGGTTGGCACCGCGGGAGACATAGGCTTCGATCGCCTGGACCAGCGCGTCGATGCCGGAATGGGCGGTTACGGACGGCGGACAGGTGACCGTAAGATCGGGATCCACGATGGCCGCCGTGGGGAGCATTGCGTCCCCGCGGATGCTGGCTTTACGGCGGGTGGCAGGATCGGTGAGCACGCAGTTGCGCGTGTGCTCGCTGCTGGTGCCCGCGGTGGTGGGGCAGGCAAGGATCGGGCGGCCGGTAGCGGGCAGCGGCCGGCCGGCAAAGTACTCGGCCGCGAGGGCCTGCTGTGCCTCCGGCGCGCCCGCCAGGACGGCTACCGCCTTGCCGATATCCAGCACGCTGCCCCCACCGATGGCGATCACGCTGTCGAAGTCCAGGGCCGCGGCAGCGTCCATCGCGCGCTGGAGGTCGGCTACCGTGGGCTCGGGCGGCACGGTGTCCAGGACGCGCGGGTCCAGCCCTGCGCTGCGGAGAGCGTCAAGCAACGAAGCGAGCCGGCTGCTGCGCCGCAAGGATCCGCCTGCGACAACCAGCGGCCGGCGGCCGTGCGTGGCGGCGATCTGTGGGAGCTGTGCTATCGCACCCCAACCGTAAACCAGCGTGGAGGGCGCGGTAAACGTGAAAGATGGGAACATATCACCGTTATTCCCCGTCGTCGGGCTGCCGGCCTTCTCTGCCTTCTCTGGAGGGTGTGAGTATCATTCATGGCAAGCAAGCGTGCATTGAGTCGCTTGGCATGTGCTCATAGCAATGAGAGCGAACCTTTCCACGGGGACGCATCCCCGTCCGGAGGTTCGCCATGTC
>JACQGL010000195.1 GCA_016199525.1 Armatimonadota bacterium | reverse complement strand
GGTAGCGTAGGCATCCTGCCTGCCCCGAAAGCCTGCCCTCGGGCCGTCAGGCTCGGGGCGTTAGGGGCGCTACGTCTCGGGCCGGCCCTCGGGCACGAATTCCTTACCTACTCATCTCGAACGCACCCCCTGTGCTGGCACGTTAGCAAGTTGGCACGCCGGCAGGTTAGCAGGTTGGATTTACCGGAGGGAGGACTCGCCAACGTTCAACCGTGCCTACATGCAGACGCCTTTATCCCTCGGCATCGCGGGGGGAGTCGCCCCGAGAGAAAGTTGACCACGGGCATCCGTTGCGTCGCCCGCTCATCGCGGATCCCCCGCCGCTGGCGATCCGTAACTTCATCCGCCCTAACGCGCTAATGAGCACCGGCCATAATCTTCACGGCGTTGCGTAGCCGATCTCGGCGAGTTGGCGGACAGCCCCGTGGCAACGGCTCGTTTACCGTGCCGCAGGGGAACGAAATGCTGGTCATTGCGGCACGCTTCTCATCTGCGGTTTCTAGTTCGCGATTCCTGTTTCCTCGTTCCCGAGGGTGTGATTCAGAAGCTTTAGGTAAGCAAGGTATCCCCCTGTGGGGGCGGCCGCCGCGTTGGGGAGAAGGCGCGCCAATGGGAAAGCCGGCGCAGACGACAGGCCGAAGCCAGGCGCTCCAGGAACGTGAAACGAGAGGCCAGAAGCCAGGGACTTACATAGCGCCAGGACGGATCGGCACTCCAGTTTCGTGTACGCGCTTGCCGGCCCGCACGAGGGCCAAAGTCGGATCACCGTCTCCGGTGCAGATCAGCGTTTCATTGGGGGGCTCAACTACCCATCGGCGGCCCTGGAGGCTGCGAACCAGCCCCTCGGCCACAGCGTCTAAAGAGGGAGCGAGCCGGTATCCGGGCCACACGGTGTAAGGGGCGGCCAGACTGCTCGTGGCACCGCAGTGCCAGCGGATTGCCGCCGCGCAGGCTCCCCGTTGGCCTGCCCCGGGGCGCTGGCCGATGAGGGATAAGGCGGACATAACATTTCCTGAATCTGGGTATACTCCTGTGCGAGGAGGCTAACGCTGAACCACCCGACGTCAATAGAGGGGGTCGTCGTGTTTGTAACCGCCAGCGATACGGGAGAAGCGGAGCGGATCGGAGCGGCTCTCCTGGAGGCGCGCCTGGCCGCCTGTGTGAGCGTGATCCCGCAGGTCGATTCTCGCTTCTGGTGGCAGGGACAGATCGAAAGCGCTCGCGAAGCCCTCCTGCTGATCAAGACGCGTCGTGATCTCTTTCCCCGCCTGCTGGAGGCGGTCCGCGCCGTGCACAGCTACCACGTCTTCGAGGCGGTCGCGGTGCCGATCAGCGAGGCGAATCCGGACTACTTGCGCTGGATTGGGGAGGCCACGCAAGTTAGTGAACCGAATGGCAGAGCTGCTTGAGTGGCGCACTGCTTACGGCGTTGCCGAGACTGGCATTGTGGCTACAGGGCACGCCTGGGACTGGAAATCGGGAGTTCTTATGGAAAAGTCGTTACGCTACCGCATCCTGTTGCTATTGTTGCTGGCTATGGTGCTGGCCAGCCCTTTGCGGGTAATACGCGTCTACGGCAAGTCGATGGAGCCGACCCTCCACGACGGCCAAGCCTACTTGCTCGACCGGCTTTACTACCGTGTGTCGGATGTTCAGCGTGACGACATCCTCGTGATACGGCACGACGGTGAGCAGCTCGTGAAGCGGCTGTTTGGTCTCCCCGGGGACCGTCTCCAGGCCAGCTACGCCTGGGATGGCTGGGTCACGGAGGTCAACAACCTTACTGTCCATCCGGAGTCGCAGCGCCCGCCAGCGCCCTGGCGCGTGGAGTTCACCGTGCCGGAGGGGCACTTCTACGTGCTTGGGGACAATGTGGAAGCCTCGGAGGACAGCCGGAAGTTCGGGTTCGTGAGCCGCGCCGATGTGGTTGGGGTTCTCAGGAAGTTCACCCTGGATCGCCAGTTCCCGCAGCCGTATTCAGAAGCGCACGCCAGACGACCACTGGCCTCCCCCCAACCGTACGGCTACATGCCCTAGCGTTGAAGGGCGAGGCTCGGGCAATACAGGCCCCTGTCTATTTAATATACGGGCGCCCGCATGGACGTAAGTGGGTAGCCCGTACCGGGCACGATCTTCCCCCTCCCTCCGCTGCCCGCAGGGACAGGGGATACTGCCGTGCAGGCGGCGGGGGGCACCCCGGGGCGTGATGGAGGGAAGCAGGATCGCCGCCCGGCTGTTCAGCCACCCCTCGCCAGTCGCCGGGCGGCGGCGTTGAGGGCGGCGCGGGCGGCGCTCAGCCGCGCGGAGCCGTCCGGAAGGCGGCGTGCCAGCCACGGGTTCTGGAGCAGAAGCCCCCCACGGACGAGAGGCTCCGCCCGGGCGGCGGCGTGCGGCAGCGCGGCGCTCACTTCCCGCAGCCCGTGCAGCTCGGTGAGCGCTTGTTCCATGCACGCCTCCACCAGTGCCAGCTCCAGTGTGGGCCAGCAGCGTGATCGCCACGCGCGGGCGCGGCG
>JACQGL010000194.1 GCA_016199525.1 Armatimonadota bacterium | reverse complement strand
GAAGGGGATCGAGCAGGAACTCCGCGAGCAGCAGTCCTACACCCGCGGCCTGATCGAGTCTAACATCGACGCCCTGATGACCACCGACACCCTGGGGATCATCACGGACGTCAACAAGCAGATGTGCGCCGTCACCGGCCGCAGCCGCGAGGAGCTGATTGGGACCCCCTTCAAGGACTACTTCACCGAACCGCAGCGGGCGGAAGACGGCATCCGCAAGGTGCTGACGGAGGGACGGGTCACCAACTACGAGCTGACGATCCGCGACAAGGAAGGCCACGAGACGGTGGTCTCCTACAACGCCACCACGTTCACCGGCGCGGACGGCTCCCTTCGCGGTGTGTTCGCCGCCGCCCGCGACATCACGGACCAGAAGCGCCTGGAGGGGCAGATCCGCGAGCAGAACCGGGAACTCATCGAGACGACGACCTTCGTGAACAACATCCTCGAGAGTTCCACCGAGTACTCGATCATCGCCATGGACCTGGACTGCCAGATCCTGGCCTGGAACGAAGGAGCGCGGCGGAACTACGGCTACGACGCCGAGGAGATGGTGGGTAAGCAGGACGCGCGCATCCTGCACACCCGGGAGGACATCCACTCCGGCCGCGTGCAGGAGATGCTGGATACGGTGTACCGCACGGGCAAGGGGGAGGCCGTGTTCGAGCGCGTGCGCAAGGACGACCAGCACTTCACCGCCGCGGTGGCCGTCACCCTCCGCAAGAACGCGGACGGGACGCCGATCGGCTACGTGCTGATCTCCAAGAACATCACGGAACAGCGCCTGCTGGAAGAGCAGCTGCACCGCAAGAACGAGGAGCTGGAGGAGCAGTACCGCCGCGTGCAGGAGGCCAACCGGCTCAAGAGCGAGTTCCTGGCCAACATGTCCCACGAACTCCGCACGCCGCTCAACGCCATCATCGGCTTCGCCGAACTGATGCACGACGGCAAGGTCGGTCCCGTCTCGGGCGAGCACAAGGAGTACCTGAACGACATCCTGACCAGCTCCCACCACCTCCTGCAGCTGATCAACGACGTGCTGGACCTGGCGAAGGTGGAGTCCGGCAAGATGGACTTCCGCCCCGAGCCGGTGGACATGCCGAAGCTCATCGGCGAGGTGTGGGACATCGTGCGGGCGCTGGCCGCCACCAAGCGGATGAAGATCGACATCCGTGTGGACGAGCGGGTCTCCGGCGTCGTCGCCGACCCCATGCGCCTGAAGCAGATCCTCTACAACTACCTGTCGAACGCCGTCAAGTTCACGCCCGACAGCGGACATGTCCACATCCGCGTGCTGCCGGAGGGTGGGGAGCGGTTCCGCCTGGAGGTGGAGGACAACGGCATCGGCATCCGGCCGGAGGACATGGGGCGGCTGTTCACCGAGTTCCAGCAGCTGGACGCGAGCTCGGCCAAGAAGTACCCCGGCACCGGGCTGGGTTTGGCACTCACGAAGCGCATCGTGGAGGCCCAGGGCGGAGAAGTGAGGGTGAACAGCACGCCGGGCGTGGGCAGCACGTTCTACGCCGTCCTGCCGCGTGTGTTCAAGGCGATGACGGAGGCCGAGGCCGACCGCAGGCGGTCGGCCCCAGACTCGGGGCTGAGCCAGGCAACCATCCTGGTGATCGAGGACAACCCGCAGGACCGCGCCTGGATCGTGGAGACGCTCTCCGCGGGCGGCTACGCCGTGGTCCCAGTACCCACGGCGGAGGAGGCGCTGGCCCGCTGCCGTGATCGGGCGTTCGACGCGATCACCCTGGACATCCTGCTGCCGGATGGCAGCGGCTGGCACGTGCTGCGGCAGATCCGGGCCGGCGGGCCCAACCAGAGGACGCCCGTGGTGGTGCTGACCGTGCTCAGCGAAGCCCAGCGCGACTTCGGCTTCCTCGCCCAGGACTTCCTGACCAAGCCGGCCGCCGCCGAGGATCTGCTTGCGGCGCTACAGCGGGCCGGGCTCCAGCCGGATGGCTCCCCGAAGGTGCTGGTGGTAGACGGGGATGAAGCGACCCTGCGGCACGCGGCGGACGCCCTGAGCCAGGCGGGATACCATCCCGTCTGCCGGCGGGATGGGGAGAGCGCCCTGCTGGCCGCCGCGGACGAGCGCCCCGTCGCCGTCATCCTGGATCTCCTGCGGCCTGGTGGCGATGGCTTCGCCTTCCTGGAGCGCTTCCGCCAGTCCCCCGCCGGGCGGAGGGCCGTGGTCATCATCTGGACGGACAGCGATCTCGCCGGGGAGGATGCCGCCCGGCTCCTGGAATCGGCCCAGGCGGTGGTCGGGAAGCAGCAGGGGGGCACCGCCGCGGTGCTGGCGGAGCTGCGCGCGTGCCTGGCGGGGCAGGACGGTGACGGCTAGCGCCCCGCCGGCACGGAAGAGCGGTGCGACGCCGCGTGATGGCGGCAGAGTGAGGGGAGATCCGGCTGCCCACGGAGGGAAGGGGATGGCCCAGGAGCCGATTCTCATCGTCGATGACAATCCTGTTAACCTGAAGCTCGCCCGCGTGGCCCTCGCCATCGAAGGCTACGAGGTGCACACCGCCACGGACGCCGAGGAGGCGCTGGCGGCGCTGGCCAGCGTCCACCCGCGCCTGATCCTGATGGACATCCAGCTGCCGGGGATGGATGGCCTGGAGCTGACGCGGCGGCTGAAGGCGGATCCGGCGACGCGCGACATCGCCATCCTGGCCCTCACCGCCTACGCCATGAAGGGCGATGAGGAGAAAGCCATGGCCGCCGGGTGCGATGGCTACATCCCGAAGCCGATCGATACCCGCGCCCTGCCGGACATCATCGCGCGGCACCTCGCCAGGCAGCCCGACCCCGTGTCGAGCGGGCGTGAGGGGGTCGCTGCCGGCGATGTTCGGGCGCGGGAGAGCGCCATACGATGACGCCGCCCACCATCCTCGTCATAGAAGATAACCCGGCCACCCGGAAGATCGTGCGACTGGCGCTGGAAAGCGCGGGATGCGCCGTCCTGGAGGCCCCCGACGGCCGTACCGCCCTGGAGCTAATGGACGGCCAGGCGGCTGACCTGGCGCTCGTGGATCTGGTTCTCCCCGATATCGACGGTATGGAACTGGTCTACCGTCTCCGGTCTCTTCCCCAGGCCGACGGGATGCCCATTCTGGCCTTCTCAGCCTTCCATTCGAAGATGGAACAGGCTCGCAGCCAGCCGAACGGCTTCACGGGTTACATCCCCAAGCCGGTGGAGCCCTCACGCCTGGTGGAGGTCGTTCGCTCCTATCTGGCGCCGCCGCGGCTCCCCCCGGCGCAGCCAGGTCAGAGCTGGCACGTTCTGGCGGTGGATGACGACCCGCTGCAGCTCAAGCTGCTGAAGATCCACCTGGAGCAGCTGGGCTTCCGCGTCAGCACCGCTGCGGATGGCAGCGAAGCCCTGCAGCAGGCGCGTGCCTGCCCGCCCGACGTGCTGCTCAGCGATGTGCTGATGCCCCGGCTTGATGGGTTCAGGCTCTGCCAGGCGGTCCGCCAGGATCCCCAACTGGCCCGGCTGCCCGTGGTGCTCGTCTCCGCGGCTTACACGGAGGAAGCCGACCGGAAGCTGGCAGAGAGCGCAGGCGCGACGGCGCTGGTCCTGCGCACGCCCGACCTCCAGGAAGTGGTGGCGGCGCTTCTGGCGAGCCTGAACCGCTCGCCGCAGCCAACCCGGGATCACCCTGCGGCGCTGCCCCCCGAGGACTACACCCACCGCGTGGTTCGCCAGCTGGAACGCCAGACGGCCACCAGCGGGAGCCTTGCCGAGCGGCTCTTCGCGCTCGAAGCCAGGCTCACGATGCTCGCCAGGTTGGGAGCCGACCTGCAGAACGCCTCCGCCATCGAGCCGATCCTGGACCAGATGCTGCACCGGTGTCTCGATGCCGCCGGGGAGGGCAAGGGGCTGGCCTATCTCCTGGGGCCTTGCGGCGAGTTCTCCCTGCGGGCCGAACTGGGGTACGCCGGCGAACCCAGGGAACGGCTGGAGGGCTTCTTCGGTCACGCAGAGCTGCTGCACCGCGCGGTGGCCGCGGGAGAACCGGTGGTAGCGCCCTCGTCGCTGGCGCTCGCCGACCGGGTGCGCGGCCTCATGGTGAGAGCAGGCGCGCGGTCCCTGCTGATCATCCCCCTGATGTCGGGGCAGGAGCCGCTCGGGGCGCTGGCGCTGGCATTCGCGCGCCGGGATCTGGGAGAAGAACAGGTTGCCCTCGCCCGGTCTGCTGGCAGCCAGGCGGGCCACGCCATCCACCTGACGCGCACCCTCTCCCGGCTGGCAGAGAGCGAGGCGCGGCTGGCCGGGATCATCGGCTCGGCCCTGGATGCGATCATCACCACGGATGAGCAGCGGCGCATCACTCTGTTCAACGCGGCGGCGGAGGAGCTCTTCCGGTGCGCTGCCTCCGAGGCGCTGGGCCAACCGATCGACCGGCTGATCCCCGGGCTGCGCCTGAACGCCCTGGAGGAGGCATCCCAGGCCTGCGCCGGCCCCCGCATGGCCGGCCCTTCCAGGGTGCTGCAGGGGCCGATGGCCGCGCGCCGTGCGGACGGGGAGGAGTTCCCGACAGAGGCGACCGTGTCTCAGATCGAGGTGGCCGGGCAGAAGATCCACACGGTGATCCTGCGGGAGATCACCCAACGGCTGCAGGCGGAGGCGGAGCTGAAGGGTGTCCACCAACGCCTGCTACAGGCGGAAGCGGAGAAGAAGCGCTTCTGCCGGGAGCTGATCCAGGCGGTCACGGGGGGCAAGCTCCGGCTGGTGGACGCCGCCGAGATGCCTGCCTGCGGGGAGCTGGCTCTGTGCGTGCCTCTGGAATCAGCCAGGGATATGGCAGGGCTCCGCCAGGAGATACGGTCTCTGGCAGGGCTGGCCGGGATGCCAGGGAACACCGTGGACGATCTCGTGCTGGCCTCCGGGGAAGCGATCGCGAACGCCCTGAAGTACGGAGTGGACGGCCGCTGTGAAGTCTACCTTATGTCGGATCGTGTCGTCGTCCAGGTCACCGACCACGGAAAGGGCATCCACACGGAGGATCTCCCCCGCGCCGTCCTCCAGCCCGGGTTCTCCACCATCGCTTCGCTGGGGATGGGGTACACCCTGATGCTCGCCCTGGCGGATCGGGTCTGGCTCGCCACGGGGGAGTTGGGGACGGTGGTGCGGCTGGTGAAGTTCATCTCTCCTCCCGAGCGCGAGGGTTGCCTCCCGTTGCTCCAGTGGGAGCCCTTCTAAGCTCCGAGCAGCCTGCGCCAGCGGAGGTCCGTATCCGCGTCCGTGGCCCCAACTGCATGCGTAGCATCCTAGATGTGTGTGGGTACCTAAGGAAGCGGCGGAAGTGGCGGAGCCCGCCACGTAGCTGCAAGCCGGGCGACCTGGTTGGCATAGCGCTACCCGGTTACCGGGGCGCCCCTTGTGGCGGTCACACCGGTGTCATTTCGGTGGTGGACGGGACTAATACTACAGCCGCACTTCTGGGCATAAGAGTACCAGAGGTGCGGTCAGATGAAAGGATCGATTCCGGTTCAGGATCAGGCAACGGCGGCGTTGCTCGCCAGTGCGGAGCCCGAGTTCGCGGCGCTTTGTGAGCGGATCGAACGCCGGTTCTCCCGCGTGGAGGTTCGCCAGCGTCTACGACGCTACCTGCCCCGAAAGCTTTCGGGGCCTGAAGGTGCTGGTCTCGCCGGTGCCGCGCAAGAACGGCTGGCAGCTGGCGGAACAGATGGGAGAGCCGAACGCCGATGGGGTGCAGCGGCTGCTGAACGGCGCCCAGTGGGATGCCGATGCGCTGCGGGACGACCTCCGGCAGTATGTGACCCAGCATCTGGGTGATCCCCCCCCAGGCGATCCTGGTGGTGGACGAGACCGGCTTCTTGAAGAAAGGCACTCAGTCCGTGGGGGTGCAGCGCCAGTATACGGGCACGGCAGGCAAGATCGAGAACTGCCAGATCGGAGTGTTCCTGGCCTACTCCAGCCCGAAGGGATGCGCGTTCCTGGATCGAGCGCTGTATCTACCCGAGGAGTGGGCCGCGGACGAGGAGCGCCGTGACCAGGCGGGCGTGCCGGAGGAGGTGGAGTTCGCCACCCAGCCCCAGCTGGCCCGCAGGATGCTGGAGCGGGTTCTGGACGCCGGGGTGCAAGCCGCCTGGGTGACTGGGGATGAGGTGTACGGCAACGACCGGCGGCTGCGGATGGCATTAGAGGAGCGCGAGCAGCCCTTCGTGCTGGGAGTGGCAGCGAAGGAGTACGTCTGGGTCACTGCAGGCGGAGCCCTCCAGCAGATGCAGGTGGGCAAGATCGCCAACGGATTACCGGAGGGCGCGTGGGAGCGGATCAGCGGCGGCGATGGGTCCAAAGGGCCCCGGCTCTACGACTGGGCGCGGGTCCCCCTGGAGCGGTGGGCCGAACCGGAGTGGGAGTCCCGAAAGCTTTCGGGACGCCGTAGCCTCAACAATCCGCAGGAGCTGGCCTACTATGTGGTGTTTGCGCCCGCGGGGACCCGCCTGGAAGAGCTGGTGCAGGTAGCGGGGAGACGCTGGACGATCGAGGAAGCATTCGAGGCGGCGAAGGGGCTGGTCGGCTTGGGTGACTATGAAGTCAGGCGTTGGGATGCCTGGTACCGGTATATAACGCTCGCACTCCTGGCGTCCCGAAAGCTTTCGGGACTGCGCCCGTACGGGGCCCAGGGAGAGCAAAAAGGGGGAGCCTGAAGCGTCTGGCAAACCGTGGCCCGACCGGCTGAACGTCGAAGAGCTGCTGCCGCTGACGGTGCCGGAGGTGCGTCAGCTGCTGACCCGCCTGGTATGGCCGATACTACTCTCTGCCGAGCACCAGCTAGAGTGGTCTTACCGACGGCGTAAACACCAAATGCGGGCCAAGCGTTGCCACTACCGGCGTCGCTTGACCCGCACAAGGGGACAAGTGCGGCTGTAGTGCTAGGTTCCATAGTCGTTACTTTTCTCAACACCTAACTATTGATTATGCCGCTCGAGGCGGCATAATCACCCCAGGAGCCAGATTATACCGCTCGGTTGCCCGAAGCGTCCACCACCTCCACCGCGTTCTCCACAACGCGCTCGGACAGGCGGTTCGCTGGCGGCTCCTGGAACGGAACCCGCTGGAGGCGGTGGAACCGCCGCGGCCAGCACGCCTGGAGCGCCCCTTCCTCTCACCCGAGGAACTGGGCAGGCTGCTGGAAGGGGTCCGGGGCGACTGGCTCTATCTTCCGGCCCTGCTGGCCGGCGTGGCGGGGCTGCGCCGTGGCGAAGTGCTCGCGTTGCGGTGGGCCGATGTGGACTTCAGGGCGGGGACGCTGATCGTCCGCCAAACCCTCGGCGCGGACGGGCGCTTCGCGGAGCCGAAGTCGCGGGAATCACGCCGGGAGATCACGCTACCTGCGTTCCTGCTGGCGGAGCTTCAGCGCCACAAGGCGGCGCAGGCGGAACACCGTCTGCAGGTAGGGGATGCGTGGACCGACCGCGGCTTCGTGGTGGCGGACGGGCTTGGGAATCCCCGGTCCCCCGGTTCTCTCACACACGCTTTCGCAGAGCTAACTGCCCGCGCCGGGCTGCCGAAGATCACCTTCCACGACTTGCGGCACGTCAACGCCACACTGCTCCTGCTCGCGGGCGTGCCCGACAAGGTCGCGTCCGAGCGCCTGGGCCATTGCGATACGCAGATCACGCGTGACCTTTACCAGTACGTCCTCCCACGGATGGATGAAGAGGCCGCACGGAAGACGGATGACTTCTTCCGCCGCGCGCTGGGCGGGTAGGCGGAGTATAACACGCGGCGCGTTATACAGGGCGCGAAAGAAGGGCCGGAAGAACGTTCTTCAGGCCACTTTTCATGCCATTGGTTATACGCCGTGTTATACGAGGGTCCCACAGGCCGTCAAATGGGTCCCGATTACCTTACAATTACGCACGGAGGGGGTGGGATTCGAACCCACGGAGGCGCGAACCTCGCCTGTTTTCAAGACAGGTTCCTTAAACCACTCGGACACCCCTCCCGGATCAGCGGTATTCTAAGCGGGGTGGCCGTTAATGTCAAGCACGGGCAAGACCACAGCAGTCCCCACTCTCAGGCTAAAGTGGCGGCCCCAGGTTGAAGCTAAAGTGGAGACTGCCGAGCGGGCCAGAGCGGCCCGATAGGGGGACAGGTCGATGGCGGAAGTACGCGGGTTTCGGGGTGTGCGCTACGCGAGGGAGCCGGGGGCGGATCTCAGTTCGCTCGTCTCCCCTCCCTACGACGTGGTCTCCCCTGATCTGCAACGCGCGCTGGCCGCCCGGGATCCCCACAACGTTATCCTTCTCGAGCTGCCCCTGCCCGATAACGATCCCTACGCCACTGCCGCACGCACCTTTGCTGCATGGAAGCAAAATGGCACCCTGGCGCGCGACGTTGCGCCCACGGTCTACGTTTACGGGCAAGAGTTCTGCGATGCCGCAGGCAGGGAGCGCCGGCGGCTGGGGGTCCTGGTGGCGCTGCGCCTTACGCCCTACGAGACAGGCGTCGTCCTGCCGCACGAGCAGACGTTCCCCCAGCACAAGGAGGATCGCTTCCGCCTGATCTCCGCCGCGGAGGCGCAGTTCAGCCCTATCTTCGGGATCTACGACGCCCACGGTGCCCCGCGGGCGTGGCTGAAAACGTTTACCTCCGCCGCGCCCGCCGTCCAGGCCGCTTATGAGGACGTGTGCCATTCGCTCTGGGCGATTCCGGAGGCGGAAGCCGCGGACTGGCTGACGGTTACGTTTGCGGATCGGCAGATCACCATCGCCGATGGTCACCACCGCTATGAGACGGCGCTCCGCTATCAGCAGGAGCGGCGCCAACACGCGCCCGGGGCGCCGCCCTCCTGGTTCGATTATGTGATGATCTACCTGGTGGAAATGGGCGACCCGGGGCTCGCCTGCGAGCCGACCCATCGTCTGGTAACGGCGCCGCCGCTGCCGCCCCTCTCTGAAGTGGAGCGTCGCCTGCGGGACGTGTTTGAGGTTCGCCCGCTGCCGGCGCCGCCGGCGACCCTTTCACCAGGCGAAATCGGCCTGCTGATGCCGGAGGCCGCTGCCGTCATCCGCGCCCGCCAGCAACTCCGGCGGCTCCCGGAGGGTTCCCTGGAGGTGGTGACACTGCACCAGGACGTGTTCCCGCGTCTCTACGGCCCGGAGGCGCCGCTCAAACTCTCCTATACGCACACGCTGGCAGAGGCGCAGGCGTGCATGGCGAGCGGTAGCTGCCAGGCGGCCTATCTCCTGCCCCCGCCGCGCCTGGAGGACCTGCGCGCCATGGCCCGCGCGGGTCTGAAAATGCCTCCGAAAAGCACCTACTTCTGGCCGAAAGCGATCGCCGGGTTGGTAATCTACGACCGCGACGCGCTCCCCTGACGGAGGTTGCCTGCTGTCGGCACGAAAAACACCGAGCGTTAAGGAAAGGACGAGGAAGCGGCCCGCATCCTGATCCCGATTACCTCGGGAGGACCTCACGTGCTACCCGGCGTGGAACGCGGAATGCAGAACGGGTAACGGAGAGCACGCCACCGTAACGGATGGCCTCACCATCTGCAATTTGCACTCTACAGTCCGTATCCCGACGCAGTCGGGACCAGGGTCTGAAAACCGATGCCTCTCTTCGAATACCGATGTCACGATTGTCGGCGGCGGTTCAGCGTGCTGACGGGCATGGTGGCTCAGACCGCCGAGATCCGCTGCCCTCGCTGTGGCAGCTCCCAGGCCACGCGGCTCATTTCTCGCTTCGCCGTGGGCCGCGCCGAAGAAGACGTCCTGGAGGACCTGGCCGATCCCTCCCGTGCGGGCGATCTGGAAGATCCACGGACGATGACGGAGTTCATGAAGCGGGTTGGCCGCGAGATGGGCGAGGACGTGGGCGAGGACTTCGACCAGCTGGTCGAGGAAGCGATGCGCGAGGAGACGGGGGGCGGGCCCGCAAAGGACGGCCCATACGGGGCGGACGAAGGATTCTAGCCAGATGCTTGGCAAAGACGCGGGACCCGGCACGATGAACCGCCGCCAGGTCCCAGACTGCCCGATGATACAATACGTGTACCATGACCCGTCGGGACTATATCGATAGAAAAGCCCTGGTAATGGGCCAGGCGCTCGAAGAGCTGCTGCCCACCTACGGGAACAATGACGGATCGAACCCCATTTCCCGCTGCCAGGGGCTGCCCTCCGAGTCGGAAGTCATCCGCGTCCTCGGCCTGCTGGATGATGTTTTCTACCCCGGCTACCGCGAAGCCTACCGGACGGATGAGCCGCTCGAGACGCTCATCATCGAGCGGTTGGACGAGGCCTACGATATCCTCTACCGCCAGGCGAAGCGCGCCCTGCCGTTCCGCTGGGAGAGCGAGTACGCGCGGCAGAAGGGGGGCGTTGAGCATCTAAGCGCGGAGGAGATCGAGCGCGAAGCGGAAAGGATCCTGGGACAGTTCTTCTGCCGGCTACCTCAAGTCCGCGAGATGCTGAAGCTGGACGTCGTGGCGGCCTACCGGGGCGATCCCGCCGCGCTTAGCTACGAGGAGGTCATCCTCAGCTATCCCGTCATCCGCGCCATTACCACCCACCGCGTGGCCCATGAGCTCTACCGGCTGGACGTGCCCATCATCCCCCGACAGATGAATGAGTGGGTGCACCACCGGACGGGGATTGATATCCATCCCGGCGCCACCATCGGTCAGAGCTTCTTCATCGATCACGGCACCGGCGTCGTGATCGGGGAGACCACGGAGATCGGGGACCGGGTGAAGATTTACCAGGGAGTCACACTGGGGGCGCGCAGCTTTCCGCTGGACGAGCACGGGATGCCCATCAAGGGTCGAAAGCGCCATCCCACCATTGAAGACGACGTGGTGATCTACCCGGGGGCAACGATCCTGGGCGGGGACACGGTGATTGGCCGCGCATCGGTAGTGGGGTCGAACACGTGGATCACTCGTTCCGTGCCGCCAAATACCAAGGTGACGCCGCGCACCTCAGCCAGTTCCGGGTAGCGGCGGGCCGATCTCGGTACACGTTAGCGGGCCGTCCCGAAAGCAGGTTCGGGACGGCCCGCCACTACGTACCTCGTGCGAACTACTCGGCAGAAAATGGCAGCAGCGCGATCTCGCGGGCGCGCTTGATCGCTCCTGCCAGGCGGCGCTGGTGAGCCGCGCACGTGCCCGTCTGGCGGCGCGGCAGAATCTTGCCCCGGTCCGAAACGAACCTGCGCAGCCGCTGAAAGGCCTTGTAGTCGATATCATCCACCTTTTCGACGCAGAAGGCGCAGATCTTGCGCCGCACGCGGCGGTATCGGCCAGGCTTACGTACCATGCTCACACTCCCAGTTCGCCGAGGGCCCGACGGCCGGACGGGCAAAACGACTATTCATCGGCAAACGGATCGCTAAACTCTTCCTCGCTCGTCTCACCCGCAGCCACCGAAGATGCGGCCGGGGTCTCGTAGCCTCCCGTCGTCGGCGTGGGGGCAGGGGCGCTGGGCGGGGTTTCCCGCGGCCGGTCCAGCGCCTTCAGGTTGTCCACCACGACCTCGGCGGCGCGGCGGCGCGTGCCGTCCGGCGCCGTCCAGGTGCGGATCTGGAGACGGCCCTCAACCGCCACCAGCCGCCCCTTGCCCAGGTAGTTGGCGGCGAACTCGGCGGCCTGGCGCCAGGTGACTACATCGATGAAATCGGCCTCTCGCTCGCCGGCAGCATTGGCCACGGGGCGATTCACCGCCACCCGAAACGTGCTGACGGGGATGCCGCTGGGGGTGTATTTCAACTCCGGGTCGTTCGCAACCCTCCCGATCAGGATCACGCGGTTCAGCATCTTCCCACTCTTTCTCTCGCTAACTCCAGTTAACTGCTTCCGGTTCTCTGGCTAGGCTTCTGCCGCTGGAGTGGCTTCCTCTGCCAAGTTCGTCGGCGTCTCCGCAAATGCCTGGGCTTCAGCAGCGATCACCGCGGGCTCTGCAGGGGTGGGGTGGGATGTGATCTCGGCTCGCGGTTCGGTGCCGGTGGCCAGATCGGGCTCCGGAGCGATGGACTCCACCGACGTGGCCGCTTCCTCCGCTGCCGGGGCTTCGGGCGCCTGCGCCTGGCCGGCAGCCGCTGCCTCCACGGGCACGCCCGCCGCCGCACTGGGAACTTCCTCCGCCGGCGGCACCACCATCGGCTGCTTGCGCCGGACGATCATGTGCCGGATCACACCCTCGGCAAGGCCCAGTAGCCGATCGACTTCCGCCTCCGTGGCGCGATCGGTGGTGACGTTCATAAAGACGTAGTAGCCTTCCCGCCGTCCCTTGATGTCAAATGCGAGCCGCCGGCGTTCCCAGCGGTCTATGTGATCCACCGAGCCGCCGCGGTCGGTTACCAGATCGCTGAAGCGCTGAATGATGGCGGTCTGCTGCTCGTCTTCCAGCTGTGGGTCGAGGATGTACGCGACTTCGTAGTAACGCAGATCGTTCATTGTTCCTCTGGACGGGGACGACGGGCATCGCCCCCGGCTCTCCTTATCGGGTGAGAGCAGGACAGCCGGGCGCGGGACCCCTGGCGGACCCTGGACGACATTCGCCGTAGCGCCCGGAGGCAACGCTGCATTATATCACGGGAAGGCGCAGGACGAAAGATGAAGTGTAACGGGTTAGAATCAGAACGGTTCCGCCGCTCTGGGTTACGCCTATGGTCCGCATCAGCTGCGATTTCTGGTTCGAAGCCAGCCACCGCCTCGGGCGAGATGAGTGGTCCCCCGAGGAAAACGAGCGCATCTTCGGCGCCTGCGCCCGGCTGCACGGCCATTCCTATCACCTGCGCGTTACCCTGCGGGGCCCGGTTGATCCGATCACCGGAATGGTGCGCAATTTTGCCGAGGTGAAGCGGGTGGTCCACGAGCGCGTCATCCGGCGGGTGGATCACCAGGATCTCAACGCCGTGGTGGGGGGCCTTACGACCGCGGAGCGGATAACGGTGTGGGTGGCGGCGCAGTTGTTGCCGGAGTTTGGCGACCGACTCTACGGCCTGGAACTTTGGGAGACGCGGACGGCGTCCGTTTCCCTGGGGCCCGAAGAACTGGCGGCGCTGCAGAGTACTGCCAGGGCAGAGGGATGAACCGCGAATAGATGCCAATAAACGCGGGTTTGAAGGGAGCATGAACCACGGGATGCCCGGGGATCACAGAGAAGCAAGCGTGAGTGGAGGGAGAGATGATTGGCCTGGCGATTGCCACCCTCCGCCTCTCTATCCCCTTCGTTGCTCGTGTTCCCGCCGTTGTTTCTGCGCCTCTATTCGCGTTTATTAGCGGCCCGTCCCGGCAGGCTAGCTGGTCACCGCCGCCGGCTCACGTTCGCGCGCCGGCAGGCCCTTGAAGTAATCGTTCAGCGTCCCATCGCCCTCACGCAGGAAAGTGAATCCGGGGATCCCATCCCGATCCGCATTGCGGAGCGTCTTGGACAGATAAGAGAGGTCTTCGCGCTCCTGGATAAGGTTCCGCAGCCTGTCGGCGGGGAAGAAGCCTTCCACCATGCGCGTTTTCACCCACACGGCGTGTGGGGTTCCGGGCGCTTCTTCTGCCAAGAGACGAATCTGCCCCAACAGTTTGAGCGACAGCGAGGAGACGGACGCAGGCATCCACGGTACCCCTTCTTGCCACCGACAGGCCCTGGCTGATCCAGGGGTTGGCGGCTCATTCTAGCAGAATTCCGACCGGCACGACAAGATCAACACGCGGGCGCTCGCGTAACGCAGAGGACACTAATGTAAGCGCTCCACAGAGAGTGAACTGCATGGTATTCTCTTATGGGCGGCCGCGGCGGCCATCTCCTCCCTGCAGGGCAAAACGGCAGCGCTCCGGCAGCAGGGCGGTAAGGTGGTGGTGACCTCCGCCAGCGGCAAGATCGCCGCAGAAGACCGGAAGTCCCTGCCGGACAACCTGGATACTGGCGACCGGGACCTCCTGCCGCCTCACGCGGTTGCCCCGGGGACGAATGGACCACGAACCCGAAGATTGCCGCCGCTGCATATCCGGGAGGGAAGGGCACGGTTCGCTGCCGCTTCGGGGAGGTACTGGATGATGCCGGGCACCGCTGCGCCCGCATCCGGGTGATCGTCAACGTGACGGCCAGGGATCCCGCCGCGCCCGGCCCCATAAAAATGACTCTGACAGGCGATCTGTATCACGCCCTCGACCTGCAGCGGATGCTCGCGTTGGAACTCAGCGGCGATATCACCACCCGGGGCCGGGTCACCAGCAACGGCATGACCGTCACCGTCTCCGGCCAGGGCCAGATCGCTATCAGCGAGACCCAGCGCTGGTTGAAGATCGCGGGCAAGGAGGTCCCTCAGGGCGATTAGCGGGCGCCGCTGCCTGAGTGCTTCTTGCTCACCGCGGTTACATGTCGTACCTCACGATATACCGGTACCCCTGGTCCTGCTTCATCCACGCGAACGCCTCGTTGATCTGCGTCAGCGGGATCTCTTTCGTGACCAGCGCGTCGATTTTCAGGCGGCCGTCCATGTACCAATTCACCAGCCAGGGGAGCTGCGTGCGCCCCTTGCACCCCCCGAACGCCGTCCCCGTGAGCTGTCGGCCGGCGATCAGCATTCGGGGGACGAGGGAAACCTCCTCGCCGGTTTTCGCCACGCCGATCAGCACGCACTTCCCGCCCCCGTAGCGGACCGCCTCGAACGCCTGCCGCATCACGTGCGTATTGCCGGTCGCTTCGAAGATGAAGTCCGCGCCCCCGCCCGTCAGCGATTTGACTGCCGCTGTGGCGTTGCCGCCGTGCTTTCGGGCATCAATGAGGTGCGTGGCGCCGAGCTCCTTCGCCTTCTGCAATCGCTCTGGCTTCAGGTCCACGGCGATGATTTTCTCGGCAAGCGCCAAGCGCGCTCCCTGCACCACGTTCAGGCCGATAGGCCCGCAGCCGAACACCGCCACCGAGTCGCCGGGGCGCACCCGCGCTGTCCAGAGAGCGGCCCCCACCCCCGTGGTGATCGCGCAGCCGAGGAGGCACACGCGGTTCAGCGGAGCATCCGGGCGGATCTTCGCCAGCGCCACTTCGGGCACCACCGTGTACTGGGAGAAGGTGGATGTGCCCATGAAGTGGTAGGCGCTGCGGCCCCGCCAGCGGAAGCGTGGCCGACCATCCAGCATCGCGCCTTCGTAATAGCCCTTGTCATCTAGGTAGCTGCAGAGGTTCGTGTTCGGATCGCGGCACTCGGGGCAGGTGCCGCACTCGGAGATGTAGAGCGGGACGACGTGGTCGCCTTCCTGAAGCGACGTCACCCCCGCGCCACATTTGACCACCACGCCGCCGCCCTCGTGGCCGAGGATACGGGGGGATAGCTGCTCGTAGTCCACGTTGTCGCCCCCGCCCATGTACCAGATCTCGGTGTGGCATAGGCCGGTGGCTTCCAGCTTTACCAGACATTCGCCGGGTCCCGGGTCGTCCACTTCGATCTCGTCCACGATGAGGGGTTTCCCGATGGCTTCGAAGATGGCCGCTTTCGACTTCATGACTTGCTCCGAGGGACAGGGGGCCGGGCGGGAGGGTTGCCAGGCCACGGTTCGCTCAGCGTGCGGGATTCGCCGTCGGAGTGTTCGATTGATGCTCCCGTTGCTCCTGCCGCCGCGGGAAAGACTGATTAATAGCCGCGAAGCGCGACGGAAGAAGCAGACGAAGCGGCGGACTTCCCCCAGTTGGCGCCGCCCCGGCGCGGTTCTATACTGGTCGCGAGGAGAACCCGCCATGGCCGCGCCATCCACACCTCCGTACCTCGTTCGTCGGCCCCGTCGTCTGCGCGCCACCCCCACGATCCGCCGGATGGTGCGCGAGACGAGCCTCTCCGTGGACGATTTCATCTATCCGCTGTTCGTCACCCACGAGCCGGACACGCAGCGCGAGATCCCCTCGATGCCTGGGAACTACCACTGGTCGGTGAGCCGCCTCGTGGGGGAGTGCGAGTCCGCCGCGGCGCTGGGTATTCCCGCCGTGCTCTTGTTCGGCATCCCGGAAGAGAAGGACGCCGTGGGCAGCGGCGCCTACGATGAGCAGGGCGTGGTGCAGCGGGCGGTCCGCGCCATCAAGAAGGCGCTGCCGGAGCTGGTGGTCATCACCGACGTTTGCCTGTGCGAGTATACAGACCACGGCCACTGTGGGGTGGTGCGCGGCGGGGAGATCCTGAACGACCCTACCCTGGCGCTGCTGGCGCGCACCGCCGTCTCGCACGCCGCCGCCGGCGCGGACATCGTGGCCCCGAGCGACATGATGGATGGCCGCGTGGCCGCCATCCGCCAGGCGCTGGACGAACAGGGGTTTGCCAGCGTGGGCGTCCTCTCCTACGCGGCCAAGTACGCCTCTGCCTTCTATGGTCCGTTCCGCGAGGCGGCGGGCTCTGCGCCCCAGTTCGGCGACCGCCGCGCCTACCAGATGGACCCCGCTAACCGCCGCGAGGCCCTCAAAGAGGTGCTCACCGATATCCAGGAGGGGGCGGACATGGTGATGGTGAAGCCTGCCCTCGCCTACCTGGATGTGATCCGCGCGGTGAAGGACGCCACCCATGTTCCAGTCGCTGCT
>JACQGL010000207.1 GCA_016199525.1 Armatimonadota bacterium | reverse complement strand
CGCCTCTCCACCACGCTCGAACTCCGGCCCGTCCTCGAAGAGGTCCTCGCGGCGGTGGTGGCCATTCAGGACACCGATATGGGGACGCTGAGCCTCGCAGACCGCAACGGGGACGGACTGCACACCGCGGCGAGCGTCGGCTTCTCCCAGGCACATCTCGACACAGTACAGTATGTGCCGCGCGGCGTGGGCGCCTGTGGCACGGCCCTTGCGGAACGCCGGGCGGTGATCGTTGAGGATGTAGAAACGGACCCAATCTTCACGCCCTACCTTCACGTGGCGCGGCTCGCCGGGTACCGCGCCGTCTACAGCCTGCCTCTGTTTACCCGGCACGGTGAGGTCCTGGGGACCATTACCGCTCATTTCCGGCAGCCGCATCGCCCTTCCGACCGCGAGCGGCGGCTGGTGGAGCTCTACGCGCGGCAGGCCGCGGACTTCATTGACAACGCACGGCTCTACCGGCAGCGGAGCGAGATCGCCCGCACGCTCCAGCAGAGCCTGCTGCCCCCGCAGCTGCCGGAAATCCCCGGGGTAGAACTGGCTGCCTCCTACCGCCCCGCCTTCGAGGGGACGGATGTGGGTGGCGACTTTTACGATCTGTTCGAGGCGGGCGAGGGCGTCTGGTCTCTCATTATCGGCGATGTCTCCGGCAAGGGCGTCGCCGCCGCGGCAATGACGGCCCTCGCCCGCCACACGGCGCGCGCCGTAACCCCGTACGAACGCACGCCCAGCGGCGTCCTCGCGCGGCTGAACGAGGCGATCCTGCAGCAGCACCAGGGTGAAGGCTTCTGCACCGCCGCCTACGGCCGCCTGGCGCTCTCTCCCCACGCCCGCGGACGCAGGCCCCGGACGCTTTCGGGGCAGGTAACCGGGGGAGGAGAGAGGAACAAGATCCGCGCCCGCCTCACGCTCGCGCTGGGGGGACATCCCCAGCCGCTACTGCTGCGGCGCGATGGCAGCGTGGCCCCGATCGGTGCGCCGGGTACGCTCCTCGGCCAGCTTCCGGATCCCCGGCTGACCGATCGCACGGTGGAGCTGGGTCCGGAAGACGCGGTGGTGCTCTACACGGACGGGGTAATCGAGGCGCACGTGGCGGACGATCTGTTTGGCCAGGCCCGGCTCATCTCCCTGCTGGGCGCGTGCGCAGGATGCGATGCGGGAACCATCACCCAGCGGATCGAGCACGCCGTGGGGCAATTCCAGGGCGATACCCCCCGGGACGATATCGCCATCCTGGTGCTGCGTATCGCCCCTGTCCCCTGAGGGGGTGGTCGCTACCTCGCCGTCGGCATAGCCGCCGCCCGCGGTAGCGGCCGTGCTGGCCACGGTTCTAACTTTGTTGGGATCCGACCAGCGAATCCGCGGGGTCTCATAGAACCCCGGAAGCTTGCCGAGCGATTCCCCATCTGAACCAGCCGCGCGACGAGAGGCCGCCGTTCTTCTTGCCCACCCGTAGCTGAGATATCGAGGAATCAGGTAGAGAAGCAGTCTACCGCCCGGCCTCTAGGCAGGAGCCCTTCCATCCGATCTATAAGAAAGAATTGTAGCGCCATCGGCTCCATTGCAGCCGCACTTTGGGCCGCTGATCTGCCTCTTAACCCCGGCTCCCTGTTGGTAACCAACAACACAACGTTGAAGATTGCCTGCGCCACTTCCGATCCGTGAAAGGTCAACTTTGGCCGCTACGTCACGTTAGTTTGTATGCAGCCCGCAAGGTCCTCCCGCAACGCATGGATGCAGCCCAACGACAGGATACCGCCCCACACGCCCCTGGAGCCAGCGGCCCCGTGGCGGAAGCGCTTGCCGCCTGCCAGCAGCTCTCGGAGGCGGAACGGCGCCGCCTGGCAGCCCGCTTTGTGGGCGCCGACATCCACGGCGGCGATCTTACGCTGCTCGCCGCCTCCCTGAAAGCCTGGGGGGTGGCCGCCCGCTTCCGCGGCCTTATCCCACCCCCGGCGAGCAGCGAGGACCCCAGCGCGGAGCGCGCCACGCTCCAGACTCTGGTGGCGGCCCTCACGGGATGCCGCCCGGAAAACACTGGTCCTGGCACCCTGCTCCAGGCCCTCGGACAGCTCCGCCCCTGCCTCCCCGCCTGGCCGGTATCGGATCGCCGCTACCGGCTGGGAGCAGTATGCTGGTGGCAGACGATGATGGCCGGGCGCGGCCTTCACCGACCCGAGCGCGCCCTCCGGTCCCTACTCGGCGCGTGGGATCGGCCGCCCGCGTTCGTGCGGATCAAGTGCCTGGCAGGGCCGCAGGCATTGTATTTCCTCGCCGATCTAGAGATGGAACGCGCGCTCAGCCTGGAGGCGTGGACCCCCTGGTCGCCCGAAAGGGCCGCGGCGCTGCGGGCGCGCCTGGCCGCATTGAGCGATGCTGCTCCCCGAACCGCCTGGAGAGAGACAGGTGCGTTCTGCCTCCACCAGACGCTGCCGCCTGCTCTGCGCGCCGCCCTGCGCGAGCTGCCCGTCGGGACCGTCGTCCACCTTCAGACCATGGACGGCCTCGGATGGCTGCCATTCGAGATCTTCCACGATGGGCGTGGCTTCTGGGGCCAGCGCTTCCGGCTCTGGCGAGACCTGCTCGCCAGGGAACGGGAGGCCCCACCGGTGCCGATCCCGACCTCGCCCGGGAGACGCGCGGCCGTGCTGGCGCCCGCTTACCCCGCGCCGTGGCGACTTCCTCATAGCGAGGCGGAGGTGGAGACGGTGCGCGCCGCCCTGGCAGGCGCCGATTATCGGGTGGAGGTGTGCGACCGCGTGGACCGGGCCACCGTCCAGCGCGTCAGCCGCGAGTGTGCCATCCTCCACTTCGTTGGCCACGCGGTCTACCAGACGGATCGCCCCGAGCAGAGCCACTGGCGACTGAGCGCGGGCGAGGCGGTAACCGCCGCGGATCTGGCACAGGAACTCCGCGCGGGGCGCACGGTGCGGTTGCTATTTGCCAACGCCTGCCACTCCGCCCCCGACCCGGATGCTGTCCGGCTGGTAGTGCCGTTCTACGGCGCGGGCGGGCGTGCCTTTCTGGGCGCCTGCCGGAAGATCCCCGATGCGGCGGGGGCGGCGTTCGCGGCTGCCTTTTACCGCCGCTACGCCGTCTATCCGGATGCGGGCGCGGCGGTACAGGGTGCCCGCCTGGAGGTCCCTCGACACTACTCGCTGGTAACGCTGGCCTACACCCTGTACGGCCGGCCGGAGATCCGCCTCGATGGAGGTTCTGCACCTGGTACGTACGTCCGCGACACGCGATGCGGTGCGCGATAATCTGGCGCTCCTGGCGGCGGAGGCGGGCGCACTCCATCGGGTAACACTGCCCGCGGCACTGGTGGATGCCGATCTGGCGGAGGGGCCGAAGTCCGTCCGCCTGGAATGCCTGGTATGGATCGCCGACGCCGGCCGCCGGTGGCCCGCACGCTGGGCCACGTGCCGCCGCGTGGAACACGACCGCGGATTCGTGACCCTGCACCTCACGCTCGGCGGGTTCGCCCCTGAATCTGCGGACGAGGTACCGGCGATCCTCCCCGCCCAGGAGGGCCGGCCCCTGCTGGCCTACGTGAGCGACCTCCCTCCGGCGATCAGACCTCCATCCCCCTCGCCGGATGAACCGGGCTGGCGGGCGGCGGTGATCCGGTGCGCGCAGTCACCCGCCTACCGCGATGCCGCTTTCTTCCGCGTCACCCGCGTCGGCCCCGCGCCCGGGCAACTGACGCTCGAATTCGAGAACCGCCACCTCGCCGAATCCCGAAAGCTTTCGGGACTGGCGGCGCAGTGGACGGCCATTGACGGCCTGCCGCGGGAAGATGCCCGCGCGCTGCCAAGCGCGGGCGAGGACATCTGGTCGCTCTCCCCGCCTCCGGCGCCGGGGACCCAGATTCGGCTGTACGTCGAGCCGGAGCGGGCGCGCTCCACGCAGGTGGAAATCACCGCCCTCCTCCCGATTACATCGGGATCGGGACCAGAGACGGCGGACCGCGTGGCGGAACCGGAGGGCGAGTACATCCACGAATCATCCCCCCTGGATGTCGCCTTGTGGGCGTGCTGGCAATTCCTGGAGGCGCGGCTGGCAGAGAGCCAGCCTCCGGCGTTCTTCATTGAGGCGCTGCGCCACCACTTCCTCCCGATGGCGCCCGATCTTCCCGGCCTCTGGGAGCGCCTGGCGGTGTGGCTGGCGGCGGCGGGCCAGTGGGAAGCCGCCTACCGCCAGCTCCGGTCGCTGCCCGCCGCGCACCTATCGGGTGAATCCCGCCGGATCTACTTGCTGGCTGCCAGCCAGCTGCGTGCGGAAGCCCCCTACGAACAGCTCCTGAGCGACCTGGACTTCGATACGGAGGAGCGTCGTCAGGAGCTGGCGGAAGCCCTGCGCTGCCTGGCGCCCGGCCGCGCCGTCGTCCTGCTCCGGCAGCTCGTCGAGCAGATCCTCCAGCCGGCGGATGCCCTGGCCGTGCTCGAATCCCTGGCAGGCGAAGTGGCCCCACCCGCACTGGCCCTACCCATGGCCGGGTGGCTGACCGGGCTGGCCGGTCCCGAGCGTGCCTACCGCTACCTCCTGGCGCAACACGAGGCATCCGATCTGGCCCGCCGCGATCCCCGCGTGCTGATGCGGCTGGTCGAACTGGCTGCGGAGCTGGAGAATCCGCCCGGGGTCGCCGATATCCTGCGACTGGCGGTGGCTCGCGCCGGGCCGGAGGAGATGCCCGCGCTCCTCACGCTCGGCCGGCGGCTGCTGACGGGCGAGACTCTCACTCGCTGGCTTGCCGATGCCGCGGTCGCCCTCGGGACGCGCGAGGCGACCCGTTCCCTGGCTGCCGCGCTCTGGCTGGACATCGCCCGCGCGCGCCGCCTGGCAGGCGAACCGGAGCTGGCCGCCGTGGCCCTCCACCGCGCCTGGGGCCTCTCTCCTGAGGAGGGCAACCTGCAGGTCGTGCTGGATCAGGAGCGCGCCCGGATCGCGCGGGATCTGCAGCGGCTGGCTCCCCTTCGGGCGCTCGTCGAGGCGCGCCGCCAGGATCTGGCGCACCGTCTCGGCGGGCGGCGGTCGGCAGGCGAGATCCTCCCCCGCCGGCCTGGCCACGGGCCCACCACGCTTCTCGGCGACCTGCACGCCCGCCGCCTGCTGGAGCAGCTGTGCGGGTTCAGCGCCGCCCAGTCGCTCCAGGCGGTTGCCGAGGCCGCTCCCCCGGGCGAAGCGTGGGGGCTGTTCCTCGCCCCGCCCGGCGAGGCGGAGCTCGAGGGCTGGGTGCGCACTCCGGGGCTGCAGGAGGGAGCGCGCTTCGCGGTTCGCACCCGCCGCGGCGCTGCCCGCCTGCTCTTTGAGTACTTCCAGGGCTACCTCCCGCTGGAGTCCATTTTGGAGGAGGAATGGCCCCCTACTCCGTCCTCGCCCCCGCAAATCGAGTAAAATTGTCCGGTGATTGGGAACGCCCTCTTCAGCATTCCACCTTCGCATTGCGGATTATGCGCACCTGGAACCATCTGCTCTCCGCGGACGAGGCACGGCGGACCTTCGACGCCGCGTTCACTCCCACGTATCGCGTGGAATCTCTGCCCACCCCCAACGCGTTGGGACGTGTGCTGGCCCATGAAGTACGCGCGCCCGAAGACCTGCCCCCCTTCCGACGGGCGCTCATGGATGGCTTCGCCGCCCGCGCCGAAGACGTGGCCGCCGCGCCGCTGACGCTCGCGGTGGTGGCCGATATCGGGATGGGCGAAGTCGCCACGCGCCCCCTGGGACCGGGCGAGGTCGCGCGCGTCTCCACCGGCAGCATGCTGCCCCAGGGAGCGGACGTGGTGGTGCCGATCGAACTCATCGACCTTGTCTCCGACAGCCGCGTGCGCGTCCTGGAGCCGGTGGCGCGCGGCCGCCACCTGATTGAGCGCGGGGAAGACGTGCGCGCGGGGGACCTGGTCCTCCCCGAGGGCCACTGCCTGCGCCCGCCGGATCTCGCGGCGCTCATGGGCCTGGGGGTGGTGACGGTGCCGGTCTATCGCCTGCCCCGCGTAGGCATTCTCTCCACCGGCGATGAGATCGTGCCCCCCGATCAGCAGCCCCCGCCGGGCAAGATCCGCGATATGAACTCCTACGCGCTGGCCGCGAACGTGGAGGCGCTCGGGGCGCTCCCGCGGCGCTACGGGATCGTTCCCGACGAGCCAGACCGTCTCTACACCGCCGCCCGACAGGCCCTGGAGGAGAACGATCTGCTGCTGCTCAACGGCGGATCCAGCGTGGGCGTGAAAGATATCGTCGCCCCGGTCATCGACCGATTGGGGCGGCCGGGGGTGCTGGTCCACGGGGTGAACATCCGCCCTGGCAAGCCCACGCTGTTTGCCGTGTGCGATGGCAAGCCGGTGTTCGGACTCCCCGGCCAGCCGGTGAGCGTGCTGAACACATTCGATCTGTTCGTCGCTCCCGTGCTCCGTCGCATGATGCGCCTGCCAGAAGCGGTGCCGACGTTCCGCGCGCGACTGGCGCAGGCGGTGCGCTCCGTGGACGGCCGCGAAGACCACGCGCGCGTCGTCCTGGCACGCCGGAACGGCGAGCTATGGGCAACCCCGATTCTGGGCGTCTCGGCGATGATCACCACCATGGTGCGCGCCCACGGAATCGTCGTCATCCCCGCGGGTGCCCCCGGCTACCCGGAGGGCGAGGAGGTCGAGGTCCGCGGGATCCTGGGGCAGCCGCCCGGTGCCTTTCCTTAACAGAACTGCAGAACGGCCGGCCGGTTTCTGCGCCACCCCATCGGGAGCACCCCCCCCATATGGCCCTGCGCCGCAGTAGAGGGACACCCGGGCCCACGTCCGCTCTCTTAACGATCGCCAGGGTTTTTCCCCTCAAGCCTGCGATTTGTTTGCAGCTTCATGAATTCGCGTGCCGACAATTCACTTATAAAGTGCTACCGTTCCGTACGGCCACACACGCACGCACTGGCGAATCATACATCCACCCACCCGCGCCGTCCCCCGTGGGCGCGCGCAGGAGAATTAGACACCACCCGCTATCCAGCACACATTGACGTCCCACGGAGGCCGGGAGGGCCTTCCCAATGGTTACCAATCAGGGGAGAGAAAAACATATGGCACAGGCGCCCAACCCCACCAAGATCAAGGTGGTTGGCGTAGGGGGCGGCGGCCAGAACGCCGTCCAGCGAATGATTGATGCGGGCGTCTCCGGGGTTGAGTTCATTGTCATGAACACTGACATTCAGGCCCTGGAGTTGTCCACCGCGCCGCTGCTGCTGCAACTGGGTTCCGCGCTGACCAAGGGCCTGGGCGCGGGCGGTGACCCCGAAATCGGGCGCAACGCCGCCGATGAGAGCCGCCAGGATATCAAGAAAGCACTCGAAGGCGCGGATATGGTGTTCATCACCGCCGGAATGGGCGGCGGGACGGGTACCGGCGCCGCCCCGGTGCTCGCAGAGATCGCTCGCGACTGTGGCTGCCTCACCGTCGCCGTGGTGACCCGCCCGTTCAGCTTCGAGGGCCCGCGCCGCCAGCGTTACGCCGAGGAGGGTATCGCTGCCCTGCGCGCCGCGGTGGATACGAACATCGTGATCCCCAACGATCGCATTCTCTCCACGGGGGAGAAGCGTATGACCCTGCCGGACGCGCTCCGCATGGCGGACGACGTCCTTCGCCAGGGAGTGCAGGGGGTCTCCGACATCATCACCGTGCCGGGCCTGATCAACACCGACTTCAGCGACGTGAAGTCGATCATGGCCAAGGCAGGTACGGCGATTATGGGGATTGGCACCGGGCGCGGCGACCACCGCGCCACTGAGGCGGCAGAAGCCTCGATCGCCAGCCCGCTCTTGGAAACCACCATCGAAGGCGCGCGGGGCGTTCTGTTGCACATCACCGCGGGCCCTGATTTCACGCTGGAAGAGCTGTACGAGGCTGCCAACGTCGTCTCCCGAGCCACCGATCACGAAGACGCGTTCGTGATTATGGGGATGGTGATCGACGAGCATCTCGACAACAGTGTGAAGGTCACGGTCATTGCCACCGGGTTCGGGGAGCGCGGGCAGCCGATGCGGATGTTCGACCTGGGCGCGGCACGGCAGGTGGCGCGCGGGGCGCCCGCAGCTGCTCCTGCCGCGGTAGCCTCCCCGCCCACCGTTCCGGTCGCCGCGATCTCGGCGCCGAATGGGCAGGGGCAGAGCGTGGGAAGCAGCCTGGACGCGCCGGCGTTCCTGCGCAACGTGGGGCGGCGCCCGTCCGCATAACCGGCGGGTGATCCTTCCAGAACCAGGCGGCCGTCCGGGGTGGCTGCCTGGGAACTAAAATGGGGGCGGCGCCTCGCGCCGCCCCCATGGCTGTATTGCTTCTACCTAGCGGCCAGCTAGTAGCCCGTGCCGCCGTATTGGCGCTCCGGCGCAGGTGCAGGGGGAGCGGTAGGCGAAGGCATCGCTGCTGCTCCAGGCTGCATCACGCCTGTCGAAATGGCGGCGCCGGGCACTTCAAACGTCCCTACCGTCCGGCCGGTGACCGTCGCCCGATCACCCACCCGCAGGCTCCGGAAGACGAATGGTTGCCCCATCCGTGTGAAGGTCGCGCCTTCTACGTAAACGGTGACGTGGCGTCCCTCCGGGGTGCGCAGGATGAACCACTCACCGTCCCGATCGACGCGCGTTACCGTGCCGGTAAGCACGATGGGCTGGAACAGCTCGCGCACCCCCGCCACGCGGGTTATATAGCCTGTCTCGAAGCCGGGCCGGTAGAAGGCGGTCTGCTGGAACTGCTGATCCGCCATCGGGCCTGCCTCGGTAATCTCGTGCACCACAGTCGCCCGTATGCTCTTGTCACCCGTCTGCCAGCCTGTGGCGTGGATCCAGGCAGTCCGGTGGACCTCATGGACAGAGATCGGCTTGCCCCGCGGATCAGTTACCAGCGCGTCATCCACCACCTTCACCCGCCAGGTCTGGCCGCCGGCGTCCACCAGCAGGCGGCGCGTTATCTCCAGTCCCGTGTCCTCTTTTACCTTACCCACGATCTCCAGCGGCACGGCGCCGGCGAACGGTTCCGGCGGCGTTACCACTCCCGGCGGCGCGGCCGCGGGCAGCTGCTCGCGAACGCCGGCCACCTGTATCACGTAGCCCCGCTCATAACCGGGCCGGAAGAAGGCGCTCTGGAAGTAGCCCTGATCCCCCTGCTCGGCGGTGGCGATCTCCTGGACCGTGTCCGCCTTGACCCGCAGGTTCTCGGTCTGCAGGCCGCGGGCGCGGACCCAGGCGCCCTCGTGGATCTCGTGGATGGAGAGTTGCTCGCCGGTGGTGCCGCTTACTGCCGCCTCGTCGGGCACATCAATCCGCCATGTCTGATCTCCGGCCTGAACCAGGAGCCTGCGGGTTGTCTCGAGGGTCCCCGTGTCCTCCTTCACTTTGCCTACGATCTCGATCGCTCCGGCTTCCAGCACCTGCCCCTGGGACGGCATCCCCGTGGAAGCCATCCCTGCGGGAGTGATCCCTGCTTCTTCACGCACGCCTGCCACCTGCATCACGTAACCGGACGGGAACTGCGTCATGAAGAACTCACTGCTGCGTGCCTGCTGTTCGGAGCCGAGCGCCTGCAGCTGGGTGAGATGGATCTTGGCCGGCGCCTCCATCACCACCCCCTCGGCTCGCACCCAGGTGCCGGGGCTGAGGCTCTGGAAGCTGATTACCTGGCCTTGCGCGTCCACAACGCACGCTGGCTCCGTAACATGGAGCGTGTAGGGCGTGGCGTCGGGACCGATAGTCACGGTGAGCATGCTGGTGTTGGGATTGAAGGGCTGGCTCACCGGGCCGACCACCACCACGCGAGCGCCCTGGGACAGGGCCGGCGCGGCGGCCCCCGCCTCCTCCGCCTGTGCCGACCCTATCTGGACCAGGGACAGCGCCAGCGCGGGGAGGAGCCACCAGAAGTTGCGTTTCATCAAAGATCTCCCTCCAAGGCAATGGCTGGTGCGCTCGCGCCGGTGCCTACCCCGAAGATGCTAGGGGCAGCACGCTTCAGGAGATCCGCCGGTGCGAGCGGCTTGAATCCGCCCGGTGATTCCCCAACTCCCGGAGAGCTGAAACGTTTGCCCGCAGCGAGATACTCCCCGCTGGTTGGCCCTGCGAAGATGCCGAAAGCCCCTTGCGTCGCCGCAAGGGGCCAGATCACGCTGTGGGCACTGTGCCCGTTCAGGCATAAGGCGTCGGAATGGTGGATTGCGGACCGAGAAGGCGTTGGGTGTTTGGCGTTGGACCTTCGGAGTACGGGCCTACGCCCGCCCGTATGGACAGATCACGGATTGCAGAGCAGGGATCACCAGATTCCCCGCTCCGTCTTCCGCATTGGAAAGGGCGCTCGGTGCTCAAGCGCTCGGGTGTTCAATACACACCACGCCTGTACCCCTCTACTCTCCCACATCCACCCACCCACCCTCTCTCACGTCCGCACTTTGGGCGGCTGCGCGTAGGCGTGGTAGGCGTCGGAGACACGGCCATCCGTGGCGTTGCCCCGGTGGACCAGCAGGCGGTAGCGGAACATCAATTCCTCCCCGTTCTTTAGCACGTGCTCGCCCCGCCTGCCGCTATCTCGCTCGAAGGTGGCCGCCCCGAACACGTTGGCGGCCATCAGGCCGTAGTCACGCACGTGCCAGTGAGTAGGGTGGCGGAAGTTGCGCGGATGATCCATCACAGCGATGCCCATCCCGACCTGTCGGGATGGGACCGGGCCGCTGTAATCGCACCAGGCGGCGCGCTTCCCCCAGCACTGCGCCTCACCCACACCGCCGACCTCATTCTCAATGCGGCCACCTCGTTTGGCATCCATTGACGTCGCCACACGGACGGCGACGATGCCTCCCTCCTTGGTATCGCCGAAGTGAACGTCGCCGTGGCTGGCGATGAAGGTAACCTCGTAGTCGAGCAGCCGGCGTTCCGGCTCGGTGTTGTAGAGGCGTATGGTCCGGCGTTCGGAAAGGACAGGTTCCCCGTCCGGCGCCGTCCAGAGCAGCTCCGCCGTGAAGCCGCCAAACACGGCCCCACTCTGTACTTCGAGAAACCTCCGGTGCCGGATGAAGCCGTGCTGGCCCGCCGCTTCGCTCCAGTCATCCACTCCGTTCACCGCGCCGTAGGCGGTCCACAGGGAGCGGTGGTGAGGATGGTCATTCGTTTCACCCGCCACCTGCGCTAAGGGGTAGCTGCGGGTCACCGGCAGCCCGCCCGGCCCGAGGACGGGGTGAAGAAATGGACGCGCGTGATGAGAGCTGTAGTGATAGGCTGCGCACACTTCGCCGCGCAGCCGCATCTCCAGCCGACGGTCCTCCAGTTCCCATACGGCGACTGCGGCCCCGGCCGGCGCCGCAGCGATCAGCTCGAACCGGCGCTCTGTCCCACCGGCAAGCGGCCCTACGAGGGCCACCACGTCGCTCCCATCCCGCTGTGCGGGCAAGCAAACGCCCTTTTCTCCCACCAGTACCAGCGACACGTCGCCGGGGGTTCCAGCGGGTGCGGGGAAACGTACGGGGGTGAGGCATGGCACATCCCGCTCGGATATCAGCACCAGGGCGCTCACAGAAACTGCCTTTCTGAAGCTACGCTGACCCACACCTCCTTCAGATAGCGCAGGCTTTCCCGGGCGATGGTCTCGGGATCGGGTGAGTAGTCGAACACCTCTACGGAGACATAGCCTCGGTAGCCGCACTCGCAGAGGGCGGCCGCCAGCGGACGGAAGTCTGTCTCTCCGAAGCCGGGGCCGCGGCGGTTGGCATCGTTGGCATGGAAGTGCGCCACCAGGGGCGCGAACTCGCGGATGGTCGCCGCCGGAGAGCGATCCTCGGCGCACATGCTCTTCACGTCCAGCATCAGGCGAAAGTTCGGGTGGTCGATCTCCTGTACCATCCGCGCCGCTGCGGCGGTGGTAGTGATGAAATCGGCCTCCGGAATGGGCAGGGCCTCCTGGCAGAGGAGGACACCGCGCCCCTCCAGGTCGGGCAGCACCTGGCGATAGGAATCCTGCGTCCGCAGCCAGGCACCTTGCACCTCGCTCTCCTCCAGACGCCGCTGCATAGGCGAGCCGAACACCATCACCCACGCTCCCAGGTCGCCCGCGAAGTGCACCAGTGCCCGTAGAGCATCCGCCGTCCGCTGGCGCACGGCCTGATCGCGGGTGTGGATGTGGAGGCCGGGAGGCGACGCCAGGAGCCAGTGCAGGCCGATCCCGATTGCATCGGGACCAGGCCGTGATCCTCGGCGACCGCGCGGATCTCCCGCCGCCGTGTGGCGGAGATATCGGTCACCGAGGGGCCGAAAGTGAACGGAGCGATCTCTACCCCGTCATAGCCCACCGCAGCCAGGCAGCGGCAGACGCGCTCCCATCCCGACCGGTCGGGACCGAAGGTCTCGTTGCAGAAGGCGAATCGCTGCATATCCGGTCTGCCTGCTCACCGTAGCGCGTCCGGGCGAGAGAGTGGGTGCCAGGGAGAGGGGGAGAACGGACCTTCTCCCCTCTCCCATTCTCGGCAGCATCAGCGGGCCCGCCGCGGCGTGCGTTGCCGGGGCGGGGCCGGCCGGGCCGGCGCAGAAGGCCTCGGCCTCGGCCGTGGTTCCGCTACTCCAGGCGGCGGCGCGGGCGCCGGG
This sequence comes from Armatimonadota bacterium, assembly GCA_016199525.1. GTDB lineage: Bacteria > Armatimonadota > SYMT01 > SYMT01 > JACQGL01 > JACQGL01. Next base: position 11,066 of record JACQGL010000207.1, on the reverse strand, counting down.
TGCGGCTGCCTGGCCAGCGAGGCGAGCATCGTGATGAGCGATCCCACCTGTTCCAGGTCCGGGTAGCCATCCGCCCGCGCCACAACGACCACGTTGCCCCCCAACGGCCCAACCGCGGGGCCGCCAAGCAGGACGGCCGCGAGTCCGCGGGGCTCCTGGAAGCCCATCATCAGCAGTCGTACGCTGCCCACATCTACCCAGAGGGTGCGCCGGCCGCCCTGCGAGGTGAACGGCTCCTCGTAAAAGCGGAGCAACTGCTCGGCACTGCTGCCCTCCGCCGGGGTGAGCACGACCAGGTGCAGATGGTGAATGTCATTGAGGATTTCCGCCAGGTTAACATCCTCCAGCGGGCGTGGAAATCGCGGCGGGATGCCCGGCATTCCTGGCATGCCCGGCGGGGGGGCCATCATCGGACCGCCGCCGAACGGCCCAGGAGGCGGCCCGCTCTGCGGTCGGCCACCCGGACCAGGGCGCTCAACGCCCGGCATCCCCGGACCCTGCATCCCGGGGCCCGGCATGCCCGGAGGCATCCCCGGGCCCGGCATCCCGGGACCCGGCATCCCGGGGCCCTGCATCCCGGGACCCTGCATCCCGGGACCCGGCATGCCCGGAGGCATCCCCGGGCCCTGCATCCCGGGACCCGGCATGCCCGGAGGCATCCCGGGGCCCGGCATCCCCGGAGGCATCCCGGGGCCCGGCATCCCCGGAGGCATCCCGGGGCCCGGCATCCCCGGAGGCATCCCGGGCGGCACACCCGGCGCGCCCATCACCTGCATCAGGACGGGCAGGTTGATGCCCTTTAACAGCGACTTCACCACGCCCAGGAGGTCCTGTTCGTGGGCGTCCATCTCCATGTACACCTTCGCGTTGGGTGGGATTGGAATTGGCAGAGGCCGATAGGGGGGAAGTTCACCCTGGGCCATCGCCTGCGGGGCCACCAGCAGGGTGAGCATCATCAGGCCGGTGCGGCACATCACAGAGAGCATCTCGGGTTCTCCTCTGGTCTCCATCCGCATTCGCGGGAGGAAGCGGATGCGTGACTGCGGAACAGGCGCCGTTGCGGGCTACAGACGCCGGCGATCAAGATTGAAAGCACACCGTGTGGACCTATCTCCTACAAGGCAGCTTCTCCATGAATGGGATTGCGCCTCCACGAATCCCTTCTCCTGCCGCCATAAAAGGGCATGGGGTGCGTTTCTTAGTTAAGGCAAGCAGACGAGGGCTAGTCTGATAACCCATCCCCCGACCCTTCCCCCAACGGGAGAGGGGCGCCTCCCGTTCATGGTAACAGATCTGGCGCCCGTGACCTTCCCCTTCCCTTGGAGGGGAGCCTCCCATTCACGGTAGCAGGTCTGGCGCCCGTGACCTTCCCCTTCCCTCACAGGGAAGGGGGGCCGGGGGTTAGGTCCACAACTGCAAACCTGCTACGCGGTGGCGGAGCGAGGCGGGTGAATTGTGCGGTACGCAAAGGGGAGTACGGGAGTCTATATATGATGAAGGAGATGAAAACGATGAGCCGCCACAGTTTCTGCCTGGCGCTGCTGCTCGTCGCCCTCTCGGGAGCAGCGCCGTGCTTCGCTGGAAGCCAGGGACCGCAGATTGCAAACGACGCCAGCGGCAGCGGATCACGCCACCCAGGAAAGTCTGGAATCCGCGGCGTGGCGGTGGCGGGGCCGGTTTTCCCCATCTCACGCCCAGGCGAGCCGAATACCCGTCCCCTGCCCAACGCAATCATCACGGTTCAGCCCGCAGGTGGGGGGCGGGAAATCGCACGTCAGCGAGCGGACAGGCGGGGTCGGTTTCGCATTCCCCTCGCTCCCGGCGACTACCTCATCGCGCCCCTACCTCCGGAGCCGGGCCGGCCTCTGCCGCGCGGCAAGCCGCAAACGGTTGTAGTACGAGCGGGTAGGTTCCAACGCGTAGTGGTGGAGTACGATACGGGTATCCGCTAGACAGGCGCGGATGCGCGCTGCCGATCCAGAGAGCCATTCACGCGACGGGACATTTGCATCCGGCGGAGATCGCTCTTGCGTTGCCCGAGAAGCGCGATCGCCCGAACTTCTCTGCTCCCATAATTGCTCCGTTGGCGCTCGCTACGGAAGGGCGTGCTCCACGGGGTCTGTACCAGGCTTGCCACAGTCAGTGGGAACTGGCTCCAGGCCGAGATGGCTGCCATCCACTGGGGTAACGCGCCTGTATCTTGCGCCAGCCGGCATCCTGGAAGTGGGGGTAGTCCACGAAGTTACCCGGGAAGTTGCCACCCCAATAGATCCCTTCCTCATCCGCCAGTTCTGCCGCGCGCGTCATCACCTCCAGCATCTTCGCGTCGCTCTGAACGTCGTACACCGGCTTGCCATCTCCGCCGGCGGGATAAGCGTCCAGCGCCAGGCCCCACTCGTGGGGCGACCGGCCCGCGAGCGCCTTGGTGACGACCTCTGCCGGGGCCCACACTTCCCCCGTCAGGGTGCGGCCCTTCTCGTAGAGGCGTGCCTGCCGTTCGGAGGAGCGGTAGGTCTCCCCAATCACCAGCTGGATCTTCTCCTCCTTCAGGCGCTTCAGCCAGCGATCCACCTTCTTGCGGAAGTCCGGGTGCAGGTCCCCCAGGGAGCGGTTCAGCGGCGGCACTCGTCGCAAGACCCCAGAGCCGCTGGACGCGCCGCCGTTCACCACGTCGAGGATGACGAGCTCCCCCTCTTCGTTCCGGCCGAACTGGATCAGCGGGTTGTGGATCGTGTAGTCGATCGTCGCCCCGTCGCTGTGCACGCTGAACGTGCACCGGACCACCGCCCGGCGCACGACCTCCTCGACCAGCTCGGCGGGGACGCCGGCCTCCACGAGCGTGGCTCTGTCGATGGGGGCTTCGGCGGAGTACTCGTTGCCGCCGCCTTTGAGCTCGAAGTGAATACCCTCGCCGTCGATCCGGAATCCAGCGCCCTGCCGGCGGATCACGGCGGTGTGGAACCTTCCCAGCCGGTCCGTGATGTGCCACTCGCCCGCCAGGGCGGGAGCCGGGGCGCTGGCCGGGGTCTGGCTCCCGGCCAGCGAGGCGCCGCTCCCAGCGGCCGCCGGCAGGAGCAGGGAGAGGAAGAGAGCCAGAACGTACGGGGAGGTTCGGGTCACGCAGCAGCACATGGAGACACCCCTCCGGGCGTGCCCGCCGGGAGGGGCACTTGCCGGTCGCCACACCGGCGACTACTCGTCCGTGAACGGCAGATTCACCGGCTGGCCGGTGCGCGCGCTCTTGTAGATCGCCAGGATGATCTCCACCGAGGCGCGGCCATCCTCGCCGGTGACCATCGGATCGCGGCCTTCGCGAATGGCATCCACGAAATCCTGGAGCTGAAGGATGTGGCCGGACATACCGATGGCGGTGGGATCGGAGGCGGCGCTGCCCACGCCGTCCCCGGCGAAGTCCGGCTCCGGCTCGCCGGGCACTACCCAGCGGACAATCCGCTCGCCGTCCACCATGATTGTGCCGTGATCCCCGTGGAACTCAAGACGGTGATCCAGTCCGCCCCACTTTTTCACCACCACGTTCCCCCTGGCATCACGCTCCCATTCGGCGCTGCCGATGACGCTGGTGGTGCCGATGAGTGTCCCGAAGGCGCCGCTCCGGTAGCGAAGTGCGGAAACAGTGGTGTCTTCCACCTCGATGTTGCGAGCCAGGTGATCGGCATAGCCGAAGACCTGCGCGACGGGGCCCATAATCCACTGGAGCTGATCCACCAGGTGGACACCCTGGTTCATCAGCGCGCCGCCGCCATCCAGGGCCCTGGTCCCCCGCCAGGCGCCGCTATCGTAGTACTCCTGGCTGCGGTAGTATTTGAGGAACGCGTCCCCCAGCACCATCCGCCCCAGCTTCCCCGCCTGCACCGTTTCCCGTATCTTCTGCCACAGCGCCGCGGCGCGGCGCTGGAAGATCACCCCGAGCCGAGTGCCGTTCTTCCGCGTCACGGCGATCATCTCGTCGATCTGCTTCAGGTGGATGTCAATCGGCTTCTCGGTCATCACGTGCTTACCCGCGTTGCTGGCCGCGATGACGGCGTCGCTGTGCATCCCGCTGGGGAGGCAGATGGAGACGGCATCCACCTCGGGGTCCGCCAGGATATCCTCCATACGGGTGTAGACCCGGGGAATCTCAAACTCGCGCGCCGCCTTCTCTGCGCGCGCGGGAATCTCGTCGCACACCGCCACCAGCTGCGCGCCGTTCACGTGCTCTTTGAGCGAGCGGATATGCCACGAGCTGATCACCCCGCAGCCGATCACTCCGTAGCCGACAGTGTCGTGGGGTGCTATGGAACGCATAGCCAGCTTCTTTCGCTCCTCATTCTGGCCGGGGGAACCTTGAGAGTGACAGATCCTCACGAAAAACGGTTTACACGTGTCAACGGGTTACGTATAATATCCGTGATAGAGCCGGGCGTTGCCTCCGGGCGAGGCCGCGCTTGCTCTTAACGGACAAGGCCGGATGTGGCGTCTGGATGGCGCAGCACCTGGCCTTTAGTCTTTTATGCCTATCTCAGGCGAGATAGAACCGGGCACAACAGCCTCCTGCTCGGTGGTTTCGTCGGCGTGCCGATCTACCACGGACGCCCGTGCGCACAGCTCCTCCAATCGTGCAGCGCTCAGGTAGAAGACCCCGCGTTGCACCTCATCGGCAAACTGCCTGTCTGGAATCAGCCTCCTAATCACTGCGTATAGGCGGTCTACCGAACGATGAAACGCAGGCTCTGCGGTGCGTCCCTCCTCGTTGATCTCGTGGTAGAGCCTCACGCAGCCTGCGAAGAGATCGGCCAGCTGTATGCCTGGGGTAATATGCGAGCTGACAAACAGGGGTGTCTCTACCAGCTGGGTCAGCTGTTGACCGGCGGATGACCGATAGAGGTAGTTCCCAATCTGTACTGAGAGCCTGGTATCGCTCTTGGCATCCTGAGAATCTAGCACGAGAACCCCGTAAGCATCGGCGCCGTCGGCCTGAATCATGGGCTGAAGTTGCGAAAGCACGTAGTACCACTGGGCGGGAAGACGGTTCTCTGGCCAATCCAGAACTCGCGTAGGGCGTTCCATCACAACCGCGGCCACCTGCATGCCGGAGGTGTTAGCTGCGATCTCGAACATTTGCTCGATATACTCCCACTTCTCCCGGATCTTCCTGAACGTGCGCTCATTAAGGATAGCGGCCGCTTTGTACTTGGTTTCAAGCCACGGGTTCGTATCCCCAAAGAGATCCTTCTTCAGCCGGTACACACGTCGGGTGAGGTTGCGCATCTCCCTGACTGGCAGGGAGGTTGCCAACAGTACTGGCCTTAGCGCCCTGTCGCTCGGATGCGGATGCCCGCTCTCGTCAATGAAGAACAATCGCATAGCGCTCTTCTCACCGAGAACGCGTCGCCTGGATCTTCCGAATTGCCGCCACGATATCGTCCATATCCTGCCGCTCGGCAAGCAGCATCGACTGGGTTAGCCAGCACGCCTCCTCGTCGCAGGCGCGCTCAACCACCGGAAGGTAGAGCGACCGGTAGTCCCGCGCCCCCGCGAAGGGATGGGTGGCGGCATCCACGCGGAAGGCATCCGACCGGTAGAGAGGGTGGTAGCCGCGACTGCAGGGAATCCCCTCCGCTGCGAGGGCGCGGAGGAATTCGTCCCGTGGCAGCCCACGGAAGGCCGAGGCGTCGTAGCGGAAGATAAACAGGTGGTAGGCGTGGCAGGTCACCCGCTCGTCCCGCTTCAGGGGGGCAATGCCGGGGATCTCCGCCAGCTGGCGGGCCAGGTAAAGGGCGTTCTCGTTGCGACGCGCGGTCTGTTCATCCAGACGGCGCAGTTGGGCGAGGAGGAGGGCCGCCTGCCACTCCGTCATCCGGTAGTTGCCGGAGAGCAGGCCGTGCTGGTACCACTGGCCGCCCGGCACCCGCCCCACGTTGATCAACGAACTGGCGGCCAGGTAGCAGTCTTCATCGTTGGTCACCACGCAGCCGCCCTCACCCGCGTTCAGGTTCTTGCTTGCCTGGAAGCTGAACGTGCCCGCCTGGCCGAGCGCCCCCACGTGCTGGCCCCGCCATCGGGCGCCGTGCGCCTGGGCCGCGTCTTCGAGTAGCACCAGCCCGCGCCGCTCCGCCAACGCCCGGAAGGCATCCATGTCGGCGGGGCAGCCACCAATATGGACCACCAGAATAGCGCGCGTGCGCCCGGTGATCGCCGCCTCCGCCGCCTGGGGATCCAGGTTGTAGCTGTCAGGGTCGATGTCTGCGAACACAGGAACGGCGTTCACCTGGACCACGGAGCTAGCCGTGGCGATGAAGGTGTAAGGCGGGATGATCACCTCATCGCCCACGCGCACCCCCGCGGCCCGCAGGGCGATCTCCAGCGCCTGCGTGCCGTTCGTGCACGGGGCGGCGTAGCGGGCGCCGCAGTAGGCCGCCCAGCGCCCGGCGAACGCGTTCACCTGCGTCCCGCTGGGGCCGAACCACTTCCCGCTGCGCACCACGGATGCCAGGGCCTCGATCTCGCCCTCATCCCACACGGGCCAGGCGGGCCACGGTTTGCTGCGGATAGGAGTTCCGCCTTCGATCGCCAGTCGTGCCACGCTGGTCTGAGCCATATCTACCTCCTTGCCCGTACGGACGCCTCACAAGCCACCAACACTTACCTCGGCCAGGGGGTTCTTTCCTGCCGATGCGCAGGACGAACGAGGCCGAGGCAAAGAGCAAGCGGGAAGCGCCCAGGCACAAGAATGGCGCGGGAGTGCTCTCTCAGCGGACCAGTGTCCGCAGGAACTCCCGGAACGCCGGGCCCTGCTCGGGGTCATTCAGGATGAAGCGCACGAGCGCCTGGTAGTAGCCCTGCGGCTCGCCCGTGTCCAGCCGCTCTCCCCGGTAGACGCAACCGGTCACCTGCCCTGCTCGCGCCAGGTGATCCAGCGCCCCGGTGAGAAAGAACTCGCCGCCCGGGTGCGCGCGCCGCTCCTCCTCCAGGATGGAAAAGACCGCGGGCGCGAGCAGGTAGCGGCCAACGGAGATCAACCGCGAGGGCTCCTCGCCCCGCGGGGGCTTCTCCACGACAGAAGTCACCCGCGGCGCGGGCAGCGGTCCCTCGATCGCCGCCACCCCGTAGCGAGAGATGTCCTCGCCCGGCGGTCTCTCCTCCAACGCGATCACGCTGCCGCCAGTGCGCTGATGCACCTCGATCAGTTGCTGCGCCAGCGGCGGCCCGCTGATGAGGATGTCATCCGGAAAGGCGACCACGAATGGCTCCTGGCCCGCGAAATCGCGCACCAGCAGCACAGCGTCGCCGGTACCTGACATCTGCCGCTGCCGGACGAAGTAAAGGAGGGCCTCCAGGGGGGCGATCCGCTCCAGCTGCGCCCGCTTTCGCTCCCGTCGGAACACCTCCTCCAGCTCCGGTTCCCGGTCGAAGTAGTCCTCCAGCACCTTCTTGCGGCGCGAGGTGATGAGAAGAATATCGCGGATGCCGGAATCGAGGAACTCCTGGACCACATAGTCGATGGTTGGCCGCGTGCCCAGCGGCAACATCTCTTTGGGAATCGTCTTGGTAATCGGCAGAAAGCGCGTACCGTAGCCGGCGGCGAGGATAACGCCTTTCATGGAGAGAGTCTCCTCAGAAGCGGATGTGTATCAGGTAAGAGGGTAGATCGACTCGGGTTTGTGATTTCCGGTTTCTGTTCGGCGCCGATGCCCAGCCGTCCCTTCCAGGTTCGCCGAGCCGCTTCAAAGGCTTGCGGGTCGGGAACGGCCCGGCGATGGGATAATAAGTCCATAATGGCCATCCTTGGTACTCATCATCCTGTGGCCCGCCCGGCCGGTCGCCGATGCTGGCCGGGCACCGTGCTCCTGCTCGCGGCGCTGATCGCCGCCGCACCTCCGTCCCGGTGCCAGCGGGATCCGGCGGGCGTTCACTACGAGGTTTCGAACTTCGACGCCGCACGTGGCACCTGCCGCGTAACGGTTGAGGTCCCCGGCGGCGGTGATCTCACCTTCGCGTTGGCGCGCTGGGTGCCTGGTTACTACTGGCCGTTTGCGGCACGGCACTACATCAGCGATGTCGCGCTGCGCTTACAAGAGGGCGGAGCCATTCGCCTGCGCGAGGACTCGAAGCGGTGGACGTGGCACGCTACCGTCCCCCAGGGACGCGCGACGACGCTCACCTATACGGTGCGGGCGGGCGAGGACGCCGGCAATCGCGGCCTGGCGCACGCCTTCGTCGCTCCGGACGAAGCATTCTTCCTGCCGGTCTCGTGCCTGGTTTACGTAAAAGGCCAGGAGCGGCTCCCCCATACGTTGCGGGTGGTGGGTAACCGTACGATCTGCCCGCTGCCCGTGCGCGACGGCGCCTTCCAGGCAGCAAACTGGGACGAGCTGGCCGATTCCCCGGTGGAGGTGGGCCCGCGCGATCTCCACACCTATACCTGGTCTGGGCGCGTCGTGCGCCTGATCACCTCGGGTCCGCGGGCGTGCGACTTCGGCCCGCTGGCCGGGGTGACGCGGCGGGCGCTGGACGAGATGGCCGCACTGTTCGGCGGCACGCCGTTTCCGGATTACACCTGCCAGCTCCACTTCGGAGAGGGCCGCCCGCGCGGCGTGATCGGCCTGGAGCACGCGCGCTCCGCCACCCTCATCTTTGGCGAGCAGGACTGGCCAACCAACGAGACCCTGCGGGGCGCGGCGACCAACCTCATCTTCCACGAGCAGTTCCACGCCTGGAACGCGAAGGCGTTCCGCCCTGCCGTGCTCACCCCGTATCGCTACGACGCGAACCCGCGCTGCGGCACGCTGTGGTTCGTCGAAGGGTTTACCAGCTACTACGGCGCGCTGCTGCCGGTCCGCGCGGGCGTGTGGACACGCGAGCAGTTCTACGCCGACGCGGCCCACGCTTACGACCGCACCCTCCGCTCTGCGGGCCGGGGGCGGACGTCCCTCCGCCGCGCTAGCGAGGCGGCGTTCGCCAGCCCCGTCTACGGTGAGGGCGAGGGAACCAGCTATTACAACCAGGGGCAGCTAGTGGCCATGCTGCTCGACCTCCGCCTCCGCACCCTCAGCGACGGGCGCAGGAGCCTGGACGACGTGATGCGCTGGGTGTTCCGCCAGTATCCATCTGATAAACGGGGTTACGCGGACGATTTCCTGCCGGGCGCCATTCGCCAGGCCACAGGGCTCGACCTGTCCGCCGAGTGCACCCGTTTCATCGACGGCGTGGCCGATCTGCCCGTGGAGCAGTACCTGGCCCTGGCGGGCCTGCGGGTGGAGCAGATCGAGGGCCGGCCGCGGATCACCGAGGACCCGATGGCCTCCCCGCAGGCGGTGGCGCTGCGGGAGGGATGGCTCTCGGAACGTGACGCGCGGCGCGCAGAACGCAGAGTGGAAGGGGTGTCGGGTCTTGGGCGCTGGGCGTTCGGGCTCGGGAGCCAGTAGCAGAACCGTCCCGAAAGCTTTCGGGAAAGGAAGTGGCACACTGCGGATCGGGAGGCGTGGGGCGGGCGGACGGCGGCAGGGAATTGGAACATCTCCTTCACCGGACAGGACAATAATAGAGTAAGTTGCAGAGCGCTCCCACTGTTGCGCGATGAAGTGATCGGGTGGTATCGGGAGGGGTGCGATGTGGGGAGACGAGCTCCTGGTCGGGTTGGCGTTCGCGTTGCTGCTCATAGTGCCACTCTTCGCCACCCCGACGGATTCGCAACGATGGCTATGGCAGTGGGAGTGGTCCCGATACAATCGGGACGACGCTGGCACTCGGAACACTCCGGCGAGAGTGGTCCTGGGTACTGCTCCTGGCAGGGCTGGTATCGTTGCTGTGCGTGCGGCAGCTGCGAGGCTTCGGCGATAGCCCCCCTCAGTGGCGACGGCAGCTGCTCCTGGCGGGCGCGGCTAGTCTGGCGCTGGGTGGGCCGGTGCTGCCGGGCGGGGTGGCACCCCTCGAGACGACCACGGTGATCAACGCGCTGGCGTGCCTGACGCTGTGCCTGTGGGCGGGTCAGATGCTCTGGGAGCGCGGGGTAGTGAGCCGGGAGAGGACAACGGCGCGGGATGGGCCGTTCTCGCCGGGCTATATATAGCCTCGGGGAGCTGCTCAGGAGGTGCGCCTTGGAGAGCGAGATCAACCTGTTTACGGGCGCGCTGACCTCGCTGGTGTTGCTGGGGCTGGCGCTCACGCCGCTCCTGGGGCTGGGCGTCTGCCTGGGCTGGCGGCACTGGGAACGCCGCTGGGCGTGGTTGATGCTGGGCCTGTGGGTGGGGCTGGTAGTGGGCCCGTTTGCGGGGCTGGCTCTGCTGATGCTACTGGTGACACCGGTAATGCTCTGCCTGGAGTTGCTGCCGGGGGAACCGCGGGTGCGGTGGCTCTGGCTGATACTCCTGGCCGGGGGCGTGGGAGTGCTGTGTGTGCGGCAGCTGCGGGGGCTGCCGGTGCCGCGCCAGTGGCGTGGGAATCTGGCCCGGGCCATCGCCGGGGCGGGGGTGTTCACCGGCGTGGCAGTGCTGGAGCTGCTGCTGTGGGGTCGGCGGGCGCTGAGCGAATGGATAGAGATGCCGCACCAGGCGACGATCGCGGGGGCTCCTTTCCTCTACGCGGTGCACCCGGTGAGCCTGGGGGTCTTCCTCCTGACCTTCGCCGCGGTGCTCTGGCTGGCGCTGAAGCCGGGGCTACAGGAGTGGTGGTGCGCGGTGGAGGGAGAACTCCCCGGAGGACGAAGGCGCGGGTTCGTGTTCCTGGCACTGCTGGGGCTGACGCTGTCCAGCGCATGGCTGATGGTACACCGCCAGATGCAGCAGGTGCTAAAGTTTCTCGCCTATGGCAAGATCATCCGCGGGGACTTCCCTTTCCCTTATGAAGAGTCACCGGCCTACCTGGCCGTGGACTGCCTGGACCTGGTGGCCGTTCTCGCGCTAGTCCTGTGGCTGTTCCAGATGCTCTGGGATGGGCTGGTGAGGCCCCGGTCGAGCTCCGTCGCACCGCGATAAGGCCAATGTGCATGGGCGGCGCCCGCCCCCACGCCCCATATCAGGCGCCTGATGCCTGCTCGCCAGCCGTCGCAGGCGTGCACGGATGAGGAT
>JACQGL010000193.1 GCA_016199525.1 Armatimonadota bacterium | reverse complement strand
GGGCTGCCCATCCCAGGCCCCATCGGCGACATCGGGCTGCCCATCCCAGGCCCCATCGGCGACATCGGGCTGCCCATCCCAGGCCCCATCGGCGACATCGGGCTGCTCGTTCCGGAGGGCGTCCGGCCAAAGGCCTCATCCGCCGCCCCCGCAGGACCGGTGCCGGGGGGTGTAGTCCCAAGCGCTTGAGCCCCGGCCGGGACACCGGATTCCGTGGTGGCTGTACCGCCGCCTCTCCCTCTGGAGAACAAGATCAAACCCAGCAGCACGACCGCCACCACGACGAGCCCGATCATCACCTTCGGGTTCTGCAAAAAGTTCTGGCCGCTCTGTGCCGCCATCGCGTGGACCTCACTTGTACCGCCGGCGACCCTTCCGCCGCCGTGCGTATCACCCGAGTAAACGAGGGATCATCGCCGTGGCTACAGACGGCCACTCCCTCCAGGCGAGAGCGCCTGTTGCGTTGCCTGGTTTACCGGGAAGATGTAAACGATCAGGTTGCAGGTAGCCTCGATCTCGTCCTCGTCCGCCTTGCGCAGCCGGAGGTCATCCACCGCTGCCAGCAGCGGGAAGCTGTTCCAGCGTTCAACCCAAGCCAGGACGTTCTGGAAACGACCCCGCACAGTCATCCGCCCCAAATTCCAGACGATAATATCACTGGGAATCTGTTCGGGAATCACCGTCTGCGCCCGCACGCCGAACTGCGTGCGAACGCGAACCTTGTTCGGATTCCTGGCTGCATAGCGCTCACACATCGGGACGACCACTTCGGGCAGGCCCCACCACCTGGGGAGCTGGGGCAGCAACGCATCCCGGTCCGAGCGGGTGAGGTTGAGGCGCGTTTTGGACGGCATCTTCGCCCCCACCACCCGCCGCAGATCACGCCGGAATTTTTGGTAATCCGCGTCGGCTTTCTTGAGCTCGTCGGGGGCGGCTCGCACGCCATCTAGCGCTTGGGCGAGAGTGTCCCGGTCCCGGATCTTCTGCCGGAGCTCCGCGGAGGCACGATTGATGAGCAGCAAGAAGAGGCCCAGACCCACAACCACTGCCACGCCCGCGCCCGCCAGGAATACATGCATCCGGGTAAGCTTGCCCATGTTTCGTTTCTCCCTAAAGGGCCCCGGCAGTGCCCACGCTACGGGGCGCCCGTCGGACCCATACCGCCCGGAGGAGCGCTCATGCCGCCCGGGGGAGCGCCCATCGGTCCCATCATGCCGCCACCCATACCACCCGGGGGAGCGCCCATCGGTCCCATCATGCCGCCACCCATACCACCCGGGGGAGCGCCCATCGGTCCCATACCGCCGCCCATGCCGCCCGGAGCGCCCATCGGTCCCATACCGCCGCCCATGCCGCCCGGAGCGCCCATCGGTCCCATATCGCCCACGCCCATGCCGCCCGGAGCGCCCATCGGTCCCATCATGCCACCGCCCATGCCGCCCGGAGCGCCCATCGGTCCCATATCGCCCACGCCCATCATACCACCCATCGGTCCCATCATGCCGCCACCCATCATCATGCCGTAACCCGCGCCCGCACCGCCGCCGCCGACCTGCCGCACGGAAGACCCGTACTCGGGCCGGACGATCGGCTTCCGGAGGGCGGCGGTCAGGGTGACCCTGAAGCCGCGCGGACCCGAGCCCGGCGGCAGGGGACCAAGGCCGGGGATCCCACCGCCGCCCTGATTGCCACCCGGCCTGAATCCCGTGCCCATGCCCACGCCCGCAGCCCCTATGGAGGCGTTGCCACCCATCCACTCCGTGGGCGAGGGCCCACCGCCCGTCATCGCGGCCTCCATCTCCGCACGCATCATCTCAAACCTGTCCTGCCCTGACCCGCCGCCACTCATTCCGCCCACCCCGCCGCCCATTCCGCCCATTCCATCCATCCCGCTCATTCCGCCCATCCCGAACGGACCGGCCCCGAAGCCGGGGCCAAGGGTGGCTCCCTCGCCGATAGAGGGAGGCAGATTCGGGAGGCCGCCCCGGCCTCCCCGGCCTCCCCGGCCCTGGGCAGTCCTGCGAGTGCTGTAAGCGGGGATGGCCGAGATGCTTGGATTGGCAATGCCCGGATGATTGTGCATGTAGCGGAAGAACGTGGCCAGATCCGTGAAGTTGGTGGCGTAGACTTCCATGGTGAACTGGGTGTTCGTCGCCACCATGCTGAGGGCCGTAATGTTCCGGTAGGTGTAGTCCGCCGTCTGCTCGTACAGCGCGGGCCGCTCCTTGTTGAAGTTCATGATGCCGTTGATAAAGTTCAGCAACGGTGCACCGGCATCAATCTGGTTCCTGAAACCCTGCGCTTTCGCCTGTAATGCATCAAGCCGGTCCTTCTCGGCCTGCTTGGTCGCCCTGTCTTGCTCCACCGCGGCGGCCTGCTTCTGCAGGCTGATCTGCCAGAATAGCAGCCCGCCGATTTCGGCCACTAACAGCAAGCAGACGATCACTACCGCCGCACGGACCTTCTTTCGCTCCGTGAAGTACGCAGGCAGCAGGTTAATCTTAACCAGCACGGCAGTCACCCTCCGGGATGACAATCCCTGGCGTCCGAAGCGCGGCCTAGCGACGTGCCCGAGGCGCCGGCGCCTCGATCAGCATCTCGCGCACAGCGAGACCCACGCTGACAGGAAAGATGGGCCCAACATCCTGGACGTAAGCCGGTTCACAGCGGGCCGTCACGCCCACGTGCTCCAGTCCGCTGGCCACTGCCACAGGCACGCCCAGGTTGCGCTGAAGGAAGGAGGCCAGACCCGGCAGCTTGGCCGTACCCCCGCAAATCAACACCTGATGGACGCCATCCCCGTTGGCCCGGTTTCGGAAGAAATCGAGCGAGCGGCGGAGTTCCGTCACCAGTTCCCCCAGGACGGGAAGGATGGCATCAGCGATCTGGGTGCGCCGGTACTCATCCCCTCCGCCCGCGGTAGGAGCAGGGAAACGGGCGGGAGCGGCCGGCGCTCCCGTGAGCGCCTCCGGCGCGGGCCCGGTGTCGAACGGGCTGGCGAACGGACTTGCTGCCGGGGTGGGGCCGGCAAGCCCCGCGTCAAACGGGACGGCGCCCGCGGGCGCGCCCCCGGGAGCCGTCCCACCCGGTCCGCCAACGGTGGGCATAGGGCCGGTCTCGAAGATGGGGCCCTCGGTCGTCTCGGTGAACGCGGAAGGAGCGAAACCGCCGGCGGCAATATCCACACCGGGTTCCCCCGTCGCAGGGGCGGCAGGTGCGGCTCCGAAGCCTGCCCCTGCCCCGCCGCCTGCGGCAGCGTTGAAGTCGAAGGCCCCTAACCCCGCCAGCGGGTCCACACCCGCTTCCTCCGCAAACGCGGCATCCTCGGGCACCGCCGCCATGTCCTGCTTCAGCTGTTCGGCCTGCGCCAGCGGCTGCCCCAGGACATCGCTGATTGCCTTTGTGAGGCTGTTGCCCGCAATCTGGATAGTACGCGTGAACGCAATCCGGCCCCCGCGGAAGATGTTGATATCCGTGCTGGTGGCCCCCAGGTCAATGATGGCCACCGATCCTGGGGCACTTTCCCCATTCCCCAGCACCAGCAGGGACCGCTGGCTGGCGAGCGGTTCGATGTCGATCACCTTCGGTTCCAGCCCCGCCGCCTGCAGCGCCTCGATGTGCCGCGCGATCACCTGCTCCTGGGCAACCGCGAGCAGCACCTCCATGTTGGCTCCCTCGGGGACTTCCTCCGGCGCACTCAGCGGTTGGAAGTCGAGCTCCACCTGGTCTGCGGGGAAGGGGATGTGCCGCTCCACCTCCCACTTCATCGTCTCACGCAGCTCGGCGGGGGTCATCTTGGGTACTTCGATGATGCGTACCACCACCGCGTTTTGCCCCGCCACTGAGGTGACGACGTGGCGCCCCTTAATGCCCGCCTGGCCGAGAAGCGCGCGCAGCGCCTTCCCCAGCGCCACCGGATCAACGATCTCGTTATTCGTCACGGCCTCGGGAGGCGTGGGGAGAACGGCGAGGGCGGTCACCTCGGGCCGCCCGGCGCGTAACTGCGCTTGGCACACCTTGATGAGGTTGGACCCGATATCCAGGCCGACGATCGGCCCACCGGGGTTCTTGAGGGTTATGGGCATCCCCGTGTGCCTCCTGAAGCTAGGTGGAGAGGGCGAGCGATGGCCGACCGGGATGTTCGGCGAGTACGAGCGATCCCTCGGTGAGGAACAACTGCGCCTGATGCAGAACTGCGCCTCTTGCTTGCCGCTTCCATCATAGCAAAGGCCCAGAGGGGAGTCAAGAAATGGACACTTGACCTCCCTGCTCTCCCTGCTTCTTTCGCCTTATCCACCCGGTGCTCCTCCCTGCTGAAGTGGGGAAGAGAGAGTATTGGGGTGTGGGAGTCCGGGCCTGAACGCCCTACAGCCTCCCCCATCCGCATTTCGCGCCCCCCCCACCTCCCATCGTCTCCGTGCCCTCTATCGCTTCGGCTACCCCGCACTCCGGAGAGCTACCGGCGCACCAGGGGTCCCCGCTGCGCGATGGGCGGGCGCGTGAACAGACTCGCTACCGCCGGGCCCCGCGACACGGAGGCGCCGCCGGGACCGGCGCGGAAATCGCCCTCTGGTTCAGGACCGATGCGCGGCGCCAGGGTGGCGCAAAAGATGTCCGCCCCCTGCATCGTCCTGCCGTTCAAGTCCTGCCCGGGTGACCGGGTGCTGCCCCAGAACAGCCACAGCTTTTCCATATGGAGGACGTTTGCCATGGCCCCGCCCTGCACCATCGGCACCACCTCATAGGTGGGAAAAACATCCACCCCGCTCTCGTTCACGGACGTTTCCATCGGCACCGCCGTCAGCGGTGTTTCGGGAATCCAGCCGATCGTGAGTGCTTCCGCAAACACACTGCCGGGGTCGGCGGGGTTGAGCCGGTACTGGACGTCCACCGCCTCCCCCTCCCGGGTTGCCGTGAAGAAGAGCGCTCCCTGCTCCGGGTCCACTTCCTCGGGGGGGATGGAGCTGCCAAAATCGTCCAGCGTGCGCACGATTCCTGCGGATACCCGCACGCCGGGACGAAACACCTGGTAGTAGAGCGTGGGCCCGCCCGCGGCCACGCCCGCGCCCCGTCGCCAGAAGAGCCACAACCGATCCGCCTGCCCCGCCACCAGGGGAAGCCCGGCGCCGCCCGCCCGCTTCCACACCTGCTGCTGGTACCAGCTGGCGTCGAAGCCGGTGGTCATCACTGGCGCGCCGCCGGAAGCGGGCAAGTCGCCCGGCGTCAGGCGCAGCGCCAGGGGAGTGTAGTCCGCGCGGATCACCGGGTCCGGTGCAGGCTGCCCGTTGGGAAGGCGGGGCGGGAACCCCAGCAGGACGGCCAGCGTGCGGGTATCCACGCTGAACCGCACCACCCCCGACGTGCGATCCACGATCACGCGCACGTCTTCCAGCGCTGCGCTGGTGCGAATCGCGGCTCTAAGCCGGAAGGCCAGCTCGCCGCTCGCGGATGAGGTGCCCACGATGTCCGGATCGTCCGGCGGTTCCGGGGGCGAACCGGCCAACAGGCGCACGCGCGTCCCCGGCACATCGGCACGCTCCAGGTAGACCTGGACGGGGGTGCCGGAGGTGATCTGCCAGTCGGCCCCGGTGCCGTAATAGAGTGTCCGGTTCTGGTTGGCGCGCAGCACCTCGCCCCGCAGGCGCGCGAAGCTTAGCTGCCCGAAGGCAAAGCGCCGGCCGATCGGATCGGGACCCGGCCGGGGGTCCGAGAGCAGCCTGGCGGTATCGTACTTCAGGGCGAAGATATCCGTGCGGCCGAGCCGCTGGCTGTAGCCGCTGAAGAACACCCAGGTAACCCCCGTATTGGCATCCACCAGGGCGCGAGGTTCTTCAATCGATCCCAGCCCCATCGGCACTGCCAGCAGGTGCTCCGGCGACCACGAGGCGGGATCGTCGGGCGTGGCGGTGTGCGTGAACACCAGGCTGCGACGGCTCCCGTCTCCGGTGACGTAGAACAGCAGCCATTGTGTCACACCCCCCGCGGTAACGGAGAGCAGTCGCGGCGAGGAGCGCAGCGTGCGCAGCCAGACAGGGCTGCTGGGGTCGATACCCGCAGGCCGCACCATCTGGATGCCCCCCAGTGCGGGCAGCAGTTGCCGGTAAAACAGCCCGTACAGATTGTCGCCCGCGTTCGCGCTCACGCGCTGCAGCCAGGCGGCCAGCACGGTGCCGCCACCCTCCGCCAGCGATGGTTTCGTATGGGCGGGGAGGCCCGCAAACAGTGGCGCGCCGCTAACCTGCGACCGCCCCTCCGTACCCCCATCCAGCTGGAGCCAGGGGAACCGCGACCAGGGGTTCAGGTCGAAGAAGAAGTTCTGGGCAGCGGCATCGAACCCGAGCAGCGATCCGAAGACATCCGTTTGCATCGGCTGACCGCCCGCCCGGCCGAGTTCATCCGTGCTGTAGAGAAGCAGCAGCGCCGTCGCGCGCGGTAGGGGGCCCGCTCCAGGAATGGGCAGCGCGGCGGGCATCCGGCGCACGTCCACCGAATCCGCGCCGCTACCCACGCCGGGGGTGGCCGTCCGCCCCTGCACGTAGTTCTCGACCACCTTCACCTTCACCGTCACCGCGGGGTCGGTCACGGACTCGGTAGGCTGGATTTGCCCCCCGGCATCCGGCGCCCGCTCCAGGAAGCCGGTCTTCTCCGCTCCCTGGGGCACATACTGATAACCGACGCCCGTATTCGTGCTCTCGAAGCGGACGTTACGGTCGTTGAAGAACCGCAGCGCCCCCGCGTAGGTCCCCAGCGGTGTGCCGGTGGGGACGTTCAAAGTAACGCGCAGACCATCGGGCCGCACAACCCCGCCCGCGGAGGGATCGGTATTGTAGAGTACGGAACCCGGGGCGGATGATGCCGCAGGCGCCTTCTGGAGCCAGGCGCCCGAGCCCCCATTGTAGCCGGCGTAAGCCAGCGACTGCCCAGGCCGCGCTTGCGTGAGCAGGTCATCGATCGAGGTGCGCAAGTAGACCTGCCTCGGATCCTGCGCGCTGGCGAGCGTCGGGGCCAGCAGCAAGGTAAGAGCGCGGAAAGGATCGTTGGCCATGCTGGGCAGGATCAGTAGCTCCGGTGCCTGGCCGACGACCGAGAAGAGCAACTCCGGCTTCACGTAGCCCAGGTTTACATTGCCCGTGTTCTGAAGCGTGACCGGGCGCCAGAACTGCTCGTAGAACCGGCGCACAGGGTTCCCCGGCGGCAGCGACTGCAGGAAGGCCCACTCGCCGAATCCGGTGATCAGCGGCGTGCTGGGATCGTTCGGTCCTGCCTTCCCATGCCACATCGCCCCCAGGTCCGCCAGCCGTTCGGTGGTTTCGAGCTTCAGCTCCGGCTCCACCATCACCTGGAAGCCGATGGTGCGGTACGCCTCGCGGAAGTTGCCCTGCAGGTCCAGCTGGCCGTCGTTGTCGGCATCCACGAACACCACGATGCGCCGCCGGCGGTCATCGGCAGCGGTGCTCTCGTTTTCATTGCGATCCACGTAGGGTTGGGTAAAGGGGTTGATCTCCGAGCCCGGCGGGGAGCCCGCCAGATCGCCCCCCTCCCGCCAGCGGGCGGCGTAGAGGTCGTCCGGCTGGTAGAGTGGCACCTGGGCGCGCAGGTTGAAGGTCTCCGGTCGCAGGGATTTGGCGGCCTCTCCCGCCGCTGGATCGGGGCCTGTGATGGGCACTGGCGTGGCAGAGGCGTCCTCCCCGCTCCCGTCGCGGGTAATCACCACGTTCTGGCCGGAGATGGCGGGATAGAAGCCGTCGCGGCCGTTATCGAGGAGACCGGCGTTCTGCTGGTAGGAACCGCCGGGCGCCCCGCCCTCAATCGCCGCCCCGCCCAGCGCCGCGCCCGTCCCCAGCTTGACGAGCTGGTTGCGCTGGAACCGGATGCGCAGCCGGTCCCCACGGAAGGCCAGGTTGCTGCGGTCGTACACCCGTAGCTTCCCCGCCGCAGGGAAGAAGGGCTCCGCAACCGGCGACTGCCGCCCGTGCTGCGCGAACAGGATTTGCCGTTGGGGCGCGCCGGTGTTGGGATCGGGGAGCGTGCCCACGGTGGGCACCCGGGGCGATGCCGTCCCCCCCGGCGCTACCGGCCCCCCGGGGTACCAGTCCCCGTTGAACCGCTGCGGGTCATCCGCATTGGTGAAGTAGGAGACGGCAGCCACGCTGAACCCGGCCCCTGCACCCAATGGATCGTACTCCAGCGCGATCGGGTTGTTCAGGCTAATCCAGGGGGCGTCGTTATTCACCGGGGCCCAGGCGTTCGGATCGTCCGGCCGGTCAACCCAGTTGCGAATCTCAAGGTTATCCAGGTTTTGCCACTGGAGACCAGACTGAGACGCCTCCAGCTCCCAGTGCGGCTCGGTGTTCCGGTTCGCCACCGGCGTCTGCATCAGCAGGCGCGTGCCCGGGGTCATCGGGTTGCTTGGGCTGGCGTTGGGAATATTAAGTGTCGCCAGCGCCACCCAGCGGCCGAGCGGGTCTGCAGCTGCTTCCTGCAGCGTGGCAGTTACCGAGATCGGCGCGCCTACCGGCCCCCGCAGGACAGCGGTGACCGGCGTGGTGGTCTGCCGCTGCCACGACGCGTCCGACTGGCCCGGCCCCCGCACCATGACGGCCCGCACGTAGACCGGCTGGCCCCAGTCATAGAGCAGTTCGGCCTCCGTCCGTTCGGGCAGCGCCAGCCAATCCGCCGGAGTGGCGCCCGCCACGGGGGCCCCCACCACGCGCACCTCCGGCTTGGGCACCACGTTCTCATCGCCCTGCGGGGGCTCGACCCCCTCCCGGAAGAAGGGCGGCGGGTTCACCAAGGGGGGCAGGAAGGTACTCCCTGACGGCCCCAGGC
>JACQGL010000191.1 GCA_016199525.1 Armatimonadota bacterium | reverse complement strand
TCAACCATCCGCTCGATTGCCCCGTGTGCGATAAGGGGGGTGAGTGCGAGCTTCAGGATCGCGTTTTCCAGGCAGGAGCCCCCGTCGGCCGCCTTACCGAGCCAAAGATACACATCGAGGATTACGACCTCGGCCCGCTCATCGTCCGCAACCAGGATCGCTGCATCGTCTGCAAACGGTGCATCAAGGTGATGGAGGAGGTGGTCGGGGATCCGGTGCTGGAGTTCGGCCAGCGGGGCGTGACCACCGAGGTATTTACGTTCGCCCACGAAGATTTCCCCCCGGGCTTCTCGGGGAACACGATCCAGGTCTGTCCCGTGGGCGCGCTGATGAGCAAGCCATTCCGGTTCAAAGCGCGCCCGTGGGAGCTCATCAAGACGCCGAGCGTCTGCTCGTTGTGCGGCGTGGGCTGCAACTTCCGCCAGGATTCGCGGGAGAACAAGCTCATGCGCGTGGTCGGCCTGGAGAACCCTGCGGTGAATGACGGCTGGCTGTGCGACCGCGGGCAGTTCGGCTACGACTACGTGCACAGCGCCGCCCGCGTCGCCGCGCCCCTGATCCGCCGACGTCGGGACGCGGCGTTTGAGGCCGTCTCCTGGGAGGAGGCACTGGCGTTCACCGTCGAGCGCCTGCGCGCGATTCGCGACGCGCACGGCGGCGCGGCCATCGGCGCCCTCGGTTCGGAACGCACGGGCAACGAGGACAACTTCGTCCTCCAGCACTTCGTCCGTGAGGTGCTCGGCTCACCCCACCTCGACTACCGCGCTGGGTTCGGGCGCGACGAGTATCACTCGCTGCGACCCGGGCCGGGGGCCATCCAGGCGCTTGGCACGGCGGACGTGGTGCTGCTGTTCGCCTCCGACCTGACGACAGAGGCTCCCGTGTTGGACTTGGTACTGAAGCGGGGCCTGCTGCCGAACACAATGCGGCTCCTCATCGCCAACCCGCGGCGCATCAATCTGAATAAGTTCGCCAGCCAGTGGCTGCGCTACACGCCGGGAGCCGAGGCCGCTCTGGCGAATGCCCTGGTGAAGGCAGTCCTGGAGGCGAAGCGGGTGGAGGCGGCGGTGGCGGAGCGGGTGGCAGAGGTGCAGGCGGTGGAGGAGGGCCTGAAGGGCGCCACCCTGGCGCACCTCTGCGCCACTGCGGGGGTGGACGAGGCCGAGGTGCGCGCGGCGGCGCAGGCGTTCGCGGACGCGAAGCAGGCCGCCGTTGTCTACGGCACTCACGTCGCCGAAGGGCGCAACGGCCTCGCCGTGCTAGGCGCGCTCCAGAACCTGGCAGTGCTCACCGGGCAGGCAGCGAAGCCCGGCCACGTCTTCCTGGAAGCAGTGCTGAACTGCAACACCTGGGGCGCCCGCGATATGGGTCTGCTTCCCGGAATCGGCCCCGGCGGGGCCGACGCGCTCCGCGGGATGACCACGCCAGAGATGCTCCGCGCCGCGCGGCAAGGGAAGATCCGCGCCTTCTACATCGTGGGGAGCAACCCGGCGGTGGATTACCCGGGGGACGCCACGCCCGCCCTCCGCGCCGCAGAGTTCCTTGTGGTGCAGGAACTGTTCCTTACCGAGACGGCCCAACTGGCGGATGTGGTGCTGCCCGCTGCCGCGCTGGCAGAGAAAAACGCCACGCTGACCAATGTCGAGGGCCGCGTGCAGCGGGCGGTCCGCTCCCTGAACCCGCGTGGGGCGGCGCGGCCGGACTGGGAGATCCTTTCCGACCTGGCCACGGCGCTGGGCCGGCCCCTCGGCTATACCAGTGTGGAGCAGGTGGCGCGGGAAATTCGTCGCGCGCTGACCAGCGGCGGCAGCCCTGACCGCATCAGGACAGGGCCGAGGCTTCAGCGGGTGGACGCCGCCGCCGTCCCGACGCCGCCGAAGGAGTTTCCGCTGCGGCTGATCACCAGCACGTTGATGTTCGATCGCGGCTCCGTGCAGAGGGAGTGCCAGGTGCTGCCTACCCTCTGCCCGGACCCCTACGTGGAGCTACATCCGGAAGAGGCGGCGCGCCTGGGGGTGGCGGAAGGGCAGCCGGTAAAGGTGGCCTCGCCACACGGGGAGACTACCCGCCAGGTCCGTATCAGCGAGGACACACCCATGGGGGCCGCCTTTGTGCCCGCGGGATACAACGCTTCTCCGGTGGCGCGGCTCCTGGCGGAGGACGGTGGATTCGTAGGGGTGCGCATTTCGGCTGTCTAGCAGCACAGGCCCGGCCAGGTGGCCAGTATCGCTCCCGACCCGTCGGGAGGATGGACGGCGAGGAACAATCTGTGGTTGTGGAGCTGATCATTGCGCTGGTGAAGATCGCCCTGGTGGTGGCGGTCATCATGGTCCTGGTGCCGTTCCTCGTCTGGGGCGAGCGCAAGTACGTGGCCGACGTGCAGGTGCGCATCGGCCCGAACCGCGTTGGCCCGTTCGGCTTGCTTCAGTCTCTGGCGGACGGCATCAAGCTAATGTTCAAGGAGGACATCCTCCCTGGCCACGTGGATCGCGTGCTCTACTTTCTCGCGCCGATCGTGATGATGATCCCTGCCCTGTGCGTGATGGCGGTCATTCCGTTCGGCAATCAGATCACCCTGTTCGGCCACACCACGCGGCTGGTGGTCACGGACCTGCCGGTGGGTATCCTGTACGTGCTGGCGCTTACGTCCCTGGGCGTGTACGGCGTCGTGCTGGCGGGCTGGGCATCCAACAACAAGTACTCGCTGTTGGGCGGGCTGCGTTCCTCGGCGCAGATGGTCAGCTACGAGCTGCCGATGGGCCTGGCCATCGTCGCCGCGCTGATGATCAGCAGCGCCAAGGGCGGCGAGATGAGCCTGGTGAGCATCGTCGAGGCGCAGAAGGACGGGTTCTGGAACTGGAACTTCCTCTGGTGGGGGATCGGCTTCCTGCCGTTCCTGATGTACTGGATCTGCGGGATCGCCGAGACGAACCGCGCCCCCTTTGATCTCCCCGAGGCGGAAACGGAGCTGGTGGCAGGCTATCACACCGAGTACAGCGGCATGAAGTTCGCGCTATTCTTCCTGGCGGAGTACGCGAATATGCTGAACGTGGGAGCCATTGCCACCACCCTGTTCTGTGGCGGCTGGCACAGCCCCATTCCCATTGAGATCCTGCCTAAATCTATGGGATTGCTGAAGGCGCTGGGGCCGGTGTTCTGGTTCTCCGTTAAGGTGGGGTTCTTCATCTGGGCCTACTACCATCTTCGCGCCACGTTGCCGCGCCTGCGTTACGACCGGCTGATGGGCTTTGCATGGAAAGGACTGGTACCGCTGGCGCTGGTTAATATCCTGATTGTGGCGACGATCATTACACTCGGCTACCGGGAGAAGCCCGTGCCGCCGTCCACCTCGCAGCGGCCCGCCTCGCAAGCGGTGGGGATGGCGGGGCAGCCTGGCCCGGGAGGGTTTTAGTTCCATGGCAGTGCAAGCACTCGAAGTGGTGGTGGGAACCCGCGTCAGCGGGCCCCCGCGGCAGAGCCTGTTGCAGAAGATGGGCGCCCTGGTGCGCGGGCTGGTCACCACCGCCAATGAGGCGCTCCGGGGCGAGCGGGTCACGCAGCAGTATCCGGAGGAGCATTACGTCCCGTTTCCGCGCTTCCGGGGCCGCCACGTGCTACGCCGGCACGAGAACGGCCTGGAAAAGTGCGTGGGCTGCTCGCTCTGCGCAGCGGCGTGTCCGGCCCACTGCATTCGTGTGATTGCGGGTGAGAACACAGAGGAACACCGCGTCTCCGAAGGGGAGCGCTACGCAGAGGTGTACGAAATTCATATGCTGCGCTGTATCTTCTGCGGGTTCTGCGTGGAGGCATGTCCCACGGAGGCGCTCGGGATGACGGGCGAGTACGAGCTGGCCACCTATTCGCGTGAGGCGCAGCTCTACGATAAGGCGCGGCTCCTGGAGCCGCTGTCCCCGCATCTCGGTGCAGTCGGGACGAAGGAATAGCCCGCCATGAATGTTGCCAACCTGGGGTTCTTCCTCGTCGCCGGGCTCTCCATTGTCAGCGCCGGCTTTGTTATCTTTCACCCCAACCCTGTCCGCTCCGCGCTGTTCCTGGTTGTCAACTTCATCTGCCTGGCGATCCTCTACCTGACGCTCAACGCGCAGCTGCTGGCTGCCCTGCAGGTGATCGTCTACGCCGGGGCGATCATGGTGCTGTTCCTGTTCGTAATTATGCTGCTGAACCTGGGGGGTGAACGCGCGCGGGAGGATGCTCTGGCGGGCCAGAAGTTCGCGGGCGGTTTTCTGGCGCTGGTGGTGCTGGGGGCGCTGAGCGTCGGGCTTTACCAGGTGGTGAGCGCTAAAGAGACACGGCCCGTCACCGACGCGTGGCGGCTGGAGCAAATGCGCTTTCAGGCGCCCCCGGGCAAAGAGGGGGAAGTGCAGATCGCCCAGATTGGATCGGAGCTGTTCCGCAATTATCTCTATCCGTTCGAGTTGACCTCGGTGCTACTGCTGGTGGGCCTGATCGGCGCGGTCCTCCTGGCAAAGCGCCGGCTGCCGGAGCAGTCGCAGCCAGAGGGGCAACGTCGAGACAGGCCATGAGCCTCACTATTCCCACGCACTACTACCTGTACCTGAGCGCCATCCTGTTCACTACGGGCGCGCTGGGGGTGCTGATCCGGCGCAACCCGATCGTCATCTTCATGTGCGTGGAGCTGATGCTCAACGCCGTGAACCTGACGTTCATCACCTTCAGCACCCAGCACGGCCTGCGGATCGGTGCGCCGCAGTACGACGGGCAGATCTTCGCCTTTTTCGTGATGGTGGTTGCGGCCGCGGAGGTGGCCGTCGGGCTGGCGATCATTGTCGCTATCTTCCGCCAGCGGCACAACGTGGATGTGGACGAGGTGAACGCGCTGCGCGGCTAGCGGGCTTCGTGGAAGAGTGGGAGAATGGGTGAGTGGATGAGTGAGGGGAAGCAAACTTTCTGCCGCTCTTTCATCCTCCCGTTCCCTTTGTCTCTCTTCCTGCGGTAGGGAGCATGGAGAAACATCTGGTCTGGCTGGTACTGGCGTTTCCCCTGCTGGGAGTCCTGCTGAACGGGCTCCTCAGTCATGCGCTGCCGGCAGGGTGGCGGCGGCGGTTTGTCTCCGTCGTCGGCGTGGGCGTGGTGTTCCTGGCGTTTGCCGCGGCGCT
>JACQGL010000201.1 GCA_016199525.1 Armatimonadota bacterium | reverse complement strand
GCTCGCAGGCCCTTCAAGATAATACCTGCCCCGTGCTCCTGGGCGAAGTGCACCAGCAAACCCCGCAGCTCATCGACCTCCACGTTCGCCAGATCCGCCGTTTCCGCTTTGAGAAGACTCACTCGTTCTTCTGTGGAGAAGAGGGGCCACTTGCCAGAATCGCTGGACGCAGAAGCCACCGCCACGATCAGGCGGTCGAACAGCGCCGCTCCCCGACGGATAATGTCCAGATGGCCGCAGGTGACCGGATCAAAGCTGCCGGGATAGACGGCCACGCGGGTTGGGGGCCCGTGCTGAACGGCAGGCATGGAAGGTGAATGAAAGGGGCAACCCCGTGTCGGCGGTCAGCCGGTTCGGGAGGCGATGGCGAGGAGCACGGCTCGCGCCCTACCCCGGGCCGCTTCATTATAGGCACGCCCGAGAATCCATGTCAAGCATCCGGTCTCCGCAATCAGGCCTCTTCGATTCGCTACGGAGCACGCTCCAGCGAGCATCCGGGAAGGAGGAATGACAGATCGCCGCTGCCTGCATCACCTTCCCGTAGGGCGCTTGCTACTTGGGTCCGATGGGCATTCTCGGAGAATTGACCCGCCCTGCTCCGCGATCATCTTCTGGGGAGGCGCGGGCTCGCCGCAGGGTCTCTTCACAGGCCAAATCGTTTCTGTTAAGATGGAGGTAACATCCCGCCCGGGATGATCCTTCTTCGAGCGCCACCCACGCGCATCGACGTTCAGCCAAGGAGAGCGGCTTTGGAACCTGGCGAGCTGCCCAAAGCAAGATACATCCTTACCACCCGGGGCTACGAGCGCCTGAAGAAAGAGCTGGAGGAACTCCAGCACAAGCGCGGACAGGTGGCCAGTCACATCCGCCTGGCGAAGAGCTATGGCGATTTGAACGAGAACTTCGAATACCACGAAGCCAAGCGTGAGCAGGGCTTTCTGGAGAGCCGCATCCTCGAACTGCGAGAGATACTGCCCAACGCCAGGGTCATCAGCCCTGCCGAGGTACATACCCACACGATCGGCTTCGGCTCCGTGGTGCGGGTCAGAGATCTGCGCCTGAACCAGGAATGGGAGCTGCGACTGCTAGGGCCTCTGGAAGCCGACCCCGAAGACGACCGCATCTCCTACGAATCCCCTCTGGGGGCCGCCCTTCTGGGCAAGAAGATCGGGGATATTGTGGAGGCGCGGGTCCCCGTGGGAATGGTACGCTACGAGATCAAAGGGATTCGCGCCTACGACGAGTAAGCAGCCGGCGCTTCGCCACGCAGGTCACTTTTCGGCGATAAGCTACTCCCAACGGACCAGCGTCCCGCTCGCAGATCCGCCTTCATCTCCTGGGGTGGCGGCTTCCACATGATGGGAGCGCCGATGGAGCGGGGATAAGAGACGCGGAGTGCGGGCTGCCCGTGCCTCTAACCGTTTCGCCAGCGCCGCAGTGGCTCCGTCCTTGGGAGTGAGGATTCAGGCGGGGGCGAAAGTGGTGGCCCCGAAAGCTTTCGGGGTTCCGGCCTCCGGCCTCAACAAGCCCCCGCACTCCAAAGCGGTTCATTCTCCCTCGAACAGGCGGGCGATTTCGTCCCGCGGGAAGGCGGGCAGGTCCGTCTCCGTGCCCTCCTTGCGCACGATGCGCAGCCCCTGGTCGGCGGGCAGCACCTCACCGATCTGCGCCGCGGGCACGCCTTGCTCCTGGTAGGCCGCGAGCAAAGAGGGCGCGTCGTCGGGGTGGCAGGTGAGCAGCAAGGCCCCGGAGGCGATGCAGCCCAGCGGGTCCAGGCTCAGGGCGGCGCAGATGCGCGCGGACAGGTCGGGGACGAGGATGCGCAGCTCGTAGACGCGCAGCCCCACGCTCGCGGCCATTGCCAGCTCGCGCAGGCCGGTGGCCAGCCCGCCTTCGGTGGGATCGTGCATGGCGGTCACGCGGGCACGCTCCAGGGCCAGCCGCGCCTCGGCCACCACGCTGATGCCTGGGTCGCGCAGAAAGGCGGCGGCGCGCGCCACATCCGCCTCGGTCAGGCCCGCGGCGCGCAGGGCATCCCCGCATTCACGGGCCAGCAGGGCGGTCGCCTCGATGGGAATCCCACGCGCCAGGAGGAGCGCATCCCTCGGCCGCGCTCCCGCGCTCGTCACCACGCGGCGGTTGACCACCTCGCCCAGCATGTGGCCCACGACGATCGGCCGCGGCAGGCCGGCGGTGATCTCCGTGTGCCCGCCTACCAGGTCCACTCTCAGCGCGCGGCAGGCATCCGCCACCTGAATGAAGATCTCTTCCGGCAGGGATACCGGCGCACCTTGGGGAATCAGGAGCGTGGCCAGGAACCAGCGGGGTGTGCCGCCCATCACTGCCACGTCGTTCGCGTTGACGTGCACGGCGTACCAGCCAATCTCGTCTGTGGCAAAGGTGATCGGATCCGACTTGGCGACCAGAGGCCAGGGGGAGAAGTCGATCACCGCGGCATCCACACCGATACCTGCGCCGACAAGGACGCGCGCATCGGCGCGCGGGGCGTGGCGCAGCAATCGCGCTAGCAAGTCCGCGGGCAGTTTGCCCACCGGGAGGGGGGGTAAATCGTCCACAGGCAGCCTCCGGGAAGCGGGTAGCGGGCGCACAGGCGTTGGGCGTCAGGGGCTGGGAGTGTGGGACGGGCGAAGGGTCGATGGCGAGCGATGAAAGAGCGCGCTAGGGATCGGTCCCTCATCTTTTGTCTTCCGTCCTTCGTCCTCCGGCGGCCATACTCCGTGTTGAGGGAACGGGGAGCCGTGCTTCTGGTACCCAGCTCTTGCGCTTCGGTGGCGAGAAGCCGATGTTCTAACTGGATCACCGCCGCATTCCTGGTAGATAGGCGTGCAGGCGAACAGCGGCTATCGCCGAAGGCCCACCCGGAGGACCCGATTGGCTCGTTCTGGCTGACCGAACCAGGTACCACCATGGTGTATGTCTCCGTGATTGATGGCCTCCCGGCGGGCGATACGGACACACCGCCTGTCCACGACGAGTGGATCCCGGCGGTGGCGGCCGCGACACCAGAGGTGCGGCGGCGCGTGGTCCACACAGCCCAGCGCATGGGCGCGATGAACGGTAGCGCGGAGGAACTCGGGCTCGCCGTCACGGAAGCCTGGAGTAACGCATTGCAGCACGGTACGGCTCACCCCGGCGACCGGATCCGCCTCCAGATCTGGGTCTCACGCCATCGGGTGACCGTGCAGCTCACCTATCCGGGCGAGCCGTTTCCCGTTTTCCCTCCCACCCTTCCCCCTCCCTCCTGCCTTCGTGGCCGCGGGCGCTACCTGATGGAGCATCTCGCCGACCGGGTGCGGTATACCTTCGAGCACGGTCACACCGAGGTACGCCTCGAGAAACTTCTCGCTCGCTGAATCAGCGATCAGCCATCGGCAACGTGGGAACGTCGGCGTGTTCCCCCATTCGAACGCTTCCATTCCCCAACCTGCCGTTGGCCCCGGTGAAGGAATCCCGAAGGCCTTCGGGATCGCCCCGCTAGCTGCTGGCGCTGGTGTAGCACCGCAGGCCGAACTGCCAGAACCAGAGGCTAGCGACGAACAGGCCCGTGGCGAGCAGCACCCCAACCCCAGGCAACCACCCCGGAAGGGAGCGGTACAGTGCCTGCACGGGGATGGTGGCCATGAACGCCAGCGGCAGCACGTAGGTGAGGAACCAGCGGGGCCAGCCGCCGAAGATCTGCGTCGGGTAGCGTCCGATGTGGATGACCATGTCCGCCAGCACCGCCAGGTTATCCAGCCGGATAAACCAGAAAGAGAGCGTCATCAGCAGCATGTAGATCGAGTAGTAGATCACCAGCGCGCAGAGGACCAGGAGCGCGTAGGCCAGCGCGCGGACGGGATGGATGGTGAGCCCTCCGAGGTGTACCCCGTAAGCGATCACAATCAGCGACCCCGCCAGGTTCCCCAGTGAATCGAGCCGGACGTAGCGGGTGGAAACAAAAAACTGCGAGTTCACCGGTTTGGTAAGCACGAAATCCAGTGTCCCCAGGCGGACCATCTCGGGGATGCGGGAGAGGTTCTGATATGCCACCGTGGCGAACGCCGACTGCACCAAGCCGAACGTGCCGGTGAGGGTGATCGCTTCGCCCTCGGTCCATCCGGCAATCGCGTTGGTGTTGCGGTAGATGACTTTGATGAACAGGACGAAGAAGATCAGCCAGCCGGAGTTGGTAAAGATATTGGCCCAGAAGTTGGCGCGGAATTCCGCCTCACGGGCGATGCAGGTCTCCCAGAAGACGCGGTAAAGCCGCAGGTAGCGCCGGAGGGTCGTCATTCCCGTGGGATCTTCGTCGGTCGGGGTGGAGGCTCCGTGGGCGGGGTGGCGGGCTGCCCGACTTCTGCGCTCGCCTCC
This sequence comes from Armatimonadota bacterium, assembly GCA_016199525.1. Classification (GTDB taxonomy): domain Bacteria; phylum Armatimonadota; class SYMT01; order SYMT01; family JACQGL01; genus JACQGL01. The sequence continues at coordinate 1,622 of JACQGL010000201.1, read as the reverse complement.
GTGGCCCGCTCTGTACTCAGCCAGCCGCGCTCCTGCGCGAATGCCAGCGTGTCCCGGCGGTCGTGAAAGGTAAACACGCGGCCCGGCTCTTGTTTGCTCGGATAGTAACCTATCAGGACGCGCAGTCGCTCGGTGAGGCCGTCCAGCACCGCATCGATGTAGGCAACCTCCGTCCCCAGGGCGCGGGCGATCTCCGCCTGGCTCCAGCCCATCGCCGATCGGGCGAGGATGCGCCGGTGCTCCCCGGCCAGATCCTGGCCGACACGCCGCGCCGCTCGCTCGACCTCTCGCTGTTGCTTGCGACCGCTAACGTAGTGCTTGGAGCGCATTCGTTCTCCGCCTGCGCGCTGTGCCGCCCACCGCTGCCCCGCGGCGGCACAGGGAAACTGTACTATTCTCATTTTCACTTATTCGCCGCCGGCGTGGCCTTCTCCGTCCTGAAGAGGCGGTGCCGCGATCATCGGTAAGAAACGGAATGAAGCGGCACAGGCCGTGTAGCCCGGGGGAGGTGCTACGAAACGCGGAGCCTGGTGGTTTCCGTTCTATAATCCCCACAATCGGCGATCAGAAAGCCCAGCGCTTGGACCGGCATCGCGGGGATCATCGAGGTTCTATACTCCTCATCTCAAAAGTGGGGACCTCTGCGGGGCTTCTGGGTTTGCACGATCTCTGGGGGGACGGCATCTATGCTGAACAGGTGCGTTTCTTGATGAAGGCAAGCAGACGAGAGCCGTGCCTGATAACCCTCCCCTGGCCCCTCCCCCAACGGAAGCGGGGCGCCTCCGGTTCACCATAGCGGGTTTGGCGTCCGTGACCTTCCCCTTCCTTCTTAGGGAAGCCTCTGGTTCACCGTAGCAGCTCTGGCGTCCGTGACCTTCCCCTACCCTGGCAGGAAAGGGGCCGGGGGTTAGGTCCATCATGAAAGCCTGCTACCACCTGGCAACACGGCCCTGATCTGAATCGCACCTATGCTGGACTGTCCTTGGCAAAGGAGAAAACCACGCTCCTGGCGGTGCCGAGAGCGCTGCACGAGGGGAGCAAAGCAATACGGGCCGCGAAGAGCGGACAACGGAAGAGGACTGGGAGCGGGATTGGTGACACGCACTAAGAGACAGGAAAGGAATACCACAGTATGAGGTACAGGAACTTCTTCACCCTCCTGGTGGCCGTGGTCCTTCTGGCGCTCGGCAGCTCCCGCGTCCACGCGGCCACGTTCACCGTCAGCAATCTCAACGACAGCGGGGAGGGATCCCTGCGCCAGGCGATCCTGGACGCCAACGCCGCGCCCGGGCCGGATGTGATCGCCTTCCAGGCCGGCCTAACTGGGACGATCCCGCTCACGAGCGGCGAGCTGGACATCACCGGAGACCTCGAGATCCAGGGGCCGGGCCCCGCGGCTCTGGCCGTTGACGGGGGCCTCCGATCCCGTCTCCTGGTCATCGAGCGGGGCGTGACCGCCGCAGTCAGTAGTCTGACGTTCAGGAACGGGAGGCCCGGGTTCTTCGATGGCGGCGGCATCTGGAATGACGGCAGCCTGACGCTGAACGGCTGCACCGTCTCGGGCAACCGCACCGCAGGCCGTGGCGGCGGCATCTTGAACATCGGCAGCCTGACGCTGACCG
>JACQGL010000218.1 GCA_016199525.1 Armatimonadota bacterium | reverse complement strand
GGAGAGCGGCGCCACCTGCTGGCCCATGGCCTGCCGCCGCCGTGGCTCCAGGTGCGCGCACAGCAGCAGGAGCGCCTGCGAGTCGGCGGAGAGATGGTCATTCATCGCTTCTCACCTTTCCCGCGGCGACAGCCAGGGCCACGGGGAAGACCGGGCCGCTCCCCGCCTTCCGCAGCACGAATGCGCACACGGTCATGGTCCACCGTGAGTCTACTAGATCATCCACCAGCAGCACCGGTCCGGTGGGCACTGGTTGCCGGGCGCGGACGGAGGAGGCCACGTTGCGCGCCTGCCGGGTGCTGTTCAGCATCGTCTTCTGCTCCGCGATATCGCGCGTGTGGACGAGCGCCTCCACAAAGGGCAAGCCGAGTGCCGCCGCTACCCGCCGGGCCAGATGCGGCACCAATTCGGGGTGGCGGCGGGACGGCACGCACGTCACCCACTTGGGCGCCGGCTCGGGCCGCCAGTGCCCGATGACCATCTCCGCGACGGCGGCCACCAGGTCGTCCCCAAAACGGCCCGACGTGTACTTGCCCCGGGCCACGGCACGTCCCCAGCCGGGATCATCGTAGACGCAGAGGGCGCGGCCCGGCCTGGCGGTGAACTCGGGCGCCATGCGGCCCTTTTGGCTGCCCACGCCGCCCGTAGGCCATAGGCGACGGGGCTCGATGAGCAGGTAATCGTGCTGCAGAAACTCCCGTGCCCGGGCAAGCATCTCCGGCGAGGCGCTCCGGGGCAGGAAGTCCCCCCCGCAGTTCGCGCAACGCAGGCACACGCCGGCGTGCGGGTCATCCAGTTCCCGGGTAAGAAACTCCATCAGACAGCCACGATGCTGAACGTAGTTCCGCATACGCTGCAGTTCGTAGCGGCGCTGGACGGTGATCCGCTCGGCGCGCGCCATATCCAGCGTGAACGGATTGGGCGTGCGAAAGTAGTGCCATCCTTCCCGTGCCACGGCCTGTTCCACTTCCAGATACTTGAGCGCCTTTTCTGCGCGTCCGAACGAGAGGTTGCGCCGCTCCAGGATCTGGCGCAGGGTGAGCGACTTCGCCTCATTGAGGGCGCTGAGGATCGTCAGCATCTCATCCGTATTCGGGAAGGCGGTGCGAATAAAGTGGTCCTCGATCTCGTCCTCCTCGGCGCCGCTGAGCAGGACGACCACCGCCTCCGGCACCGCACGGCCTGCCCTCCCCACCTGCTGGTAGTAGGCGATGACGGAGCCGGGGCGCTGGTAGTGTACCACAAATCCGAGGTCCGGCTTATCGAAGCCCATCCCCAGCGCTACAGTGGCCACCAGCGCCTTGATCTCATTGCGCAGCAGGCGTTGCTCCAGTTCGGGCCGGGCGTCTTTCCGGTCCGCATAATAGGCTGGGGTCTCGATCCCCCGATGGCCGAGCCAGGCACTTACGCGTTGACAATCGCGGACGGTGAGACAGTAGATGATGCCCGTGCCCGGCAGGTACGGCAGGTTTTCTGCCAGCCAGGCCAGACGTTCAGCGGGATCGCCGAGTTCAATGTTCTGCAAGCGCAATGAGTCCCGCGCCAACGGCCCACGGTATACCTGCAAGCCCGGGCCCAGCTGTTCACTCACGTCCGCGATGACCCGGTTGTTGGCGGTGGCGGTCATCGCAAGGACGGGCACAGTGCGGGACAGGCCGCGCAGGATGCGCACGATGCGGCGGTAATCGGGGCGGAAATCGTGACCCCAATCGGAGATGCAATGCGCCTCGTCCACCACGAACAGGCCGATGCGCCCCTGGATGGCGGGCAGGATGGCTCGCTCGAACCGCTCATTGCTCAGGCGCTCCGGGGAGATGAGCAGCAGGTCGCACCCGTCCCGGGCCAGCGTCGCCTCCACCTGCTCCCACCCTTCCCGATTGTCGCTGTGGATCGTCTCGGCGCGCACACCGATCCGCCGAGCTGCCTCGATCTGGTTGCGCATCAGCGCAAGGAGCGGGCTGATGACTAGCGTGAGGCCCGCTCCGCCCTCGCGAAGCAGGCGCGTGGCCAGAAAGTAGACCACGCTCTTGCCCCAGCCCGTCCGCTGGACGACGAGCGCCCGTTCCCGGCGCCGGGCCACGGCGGCGATCGCCTCCCACTGGCCGGCGCGGAAACGGGTATCTTTCCCCAGCATCTGGCGGAGCAATGCCTCGGCGTGCTCCCGCATTGGCGTGCTTTCCGTAGGAAGTCAATGGCGCGGTTCGCTAATTGCAAGTAAGGTTAATGCTCGGGCGTCTCCTCCTCGCGCAGGGAATCCGAAGGTTCTGTGGCTTTAGCCAGCGGTGCGACCGCCTGCATCCCGGGAAACATTCCAACCTGTCAACCGGCAGCGTACCACTTTCCTACGACCCGCGCTGTCTCACCGTTGACAAGACTCTGGCCGCGCAGTAAACTAAATTTATGCCCGAGGGCCTGCGCGCGCCCGCTCTGGTCCTGGTAGCTTACCTGCTCGGCTCCATTCCCTTCGGCTACCTGCTGGTCCGGCTGGCGCGCGGGATCGACATCCGCGATTACGGTTCCCTCAACATCGGCGCGACGAACGTGCTCCGCGTCGTCGGGCCGATCCCCGCGCTGATCACTCTCCTGGGTGATATCCTCAAGGGCCTGGTTCCCGTGTGGCTGGCGGGCTTGACGTCCGTGGTCGGGCCGCGCGTGCAGCCGGGGTGGGTAGTGGCCACCGGCCTGGCGGCCATCCTGGGGCATGCCTACTCCTTCTATTTCTACGTGCAGGAGCGCCGCTTCGCGCGGGGCAAGGCGATAGCCACCGGCCTGGGGGTGCTCATCGGGCTGGTAGCCGGGGGAGAGATTCCCTGGCCGGGCGTCGCCATCCCCGCCGCCGTGTGGGGACTCACACTGGCGCTGCCCCGGCTGCTTAGCGGGCAATGGGGCTTCGTGTCCCTCTCCTCTATCCTCGCCGCGGCCAGCGTCCCCGTAACGCTGGCGCTGGCGGACGCGGCGGGAGCCTACGTCACCTTCACCGCCCTGGTGGCGCTGTTCGTTCTGTGGAAGCACAAGGAGAACGTGGGACGCCTGCTGGACGGCGTGGAGCTACGCCTGGGGGAACGGCTGCCGATTACGGGGCTGGATCGGGATGAGGTCGCCTGCGCGTTCCTCATCCACGCCATTACGCCCGCGGACTGGTGGCAGACGCGGCGGTTCTCGTGGGCTCGCGGCCTTTATGAGCGGGGCCTCCTGCCGCTGTCGTTTCTGGCACGCCTGGTAACCCTCGTGCGGCCGATGAAGGTGGACGTGATGGATGGCATCGTGCTCCGCGATGGGCGGCGGGTGCGCGTCTACCTCATCGCGGTGCCGTGGCTTCCGGAGCAGATCAAGCGGATGCCCGCGCTGGCCGTGCGGCGGGCGGTGCAGGCGGCGCGGCTGGCGCGGCGGCTGGGTGTGCGGGTAATGGGCCTGGGCGCCTACTGGTCTGTGGTCGGCGCCAAAGGCGAGGTCGTGCAGGCGCAATCGCCGGGGATGGCGATTACCAACGGCGGGGCTTATACGGCGGGCACGGTGCGCCTGGCCATCCCTCTGGCGCTGGCGCGGCTGGAGGAACGAGGCCTGTCCCCCGAGCAGGCGCGCGTGGCGGTGGTGGGCGCGAACGGCGTGGTGGGGTTTGGCGTCTGCCGGCAGCTCGCGGGGCGTGTGGGAACACTGGTGATGGTCGGTACCACGCCCGCGCGCCTGGAGCGATCTGCCGAGATGCTGCGCCGTCGCTACCGGACGCACGTGGAAACTACCACCGCTCTGGTGGAATGCCGCACCTGCGATCTGATCTTCACCGCCACCTCCCAGCCGGACCCGGTGCTCTATCCCGAACACATCCGCCCTACTACAGTGATATATGATCTAGGGCGGCCGATGGACGCCCACCCTGATGTGCTCCGCGTGCCAGGGGTGCGCGTGATTCCCGGCGGAGTGGTGCGCCCTCCTGGAGAGCTGCACGGACGGGTGGATGTGCACTTCGGCAGCGGGGCGATCCCTGCTTGTATGGCGGAGACCATTCTCATCGCTGCCGACGAGGCGTACGATCGGTGCAGCGTGGGTGAACGAACGTTGAGCGAGAATATTGACTACTTCGTGCGACGAGGCGAGGAGCTGGGCTTCACCCTGGTAGAGGAGTGGGAGCCCGCTCGCGAACCGGTGAGGATCGCCTCGTGAACGCCCGGCGTACGCCCGCAGCCGATCGGTCCGGCACGCCGCCGGAGCGGCACGCGCCCATCACTAATGATCGCCCACGCCGGTTCGCTCACCCCGTGGAGGAAGAGTTCGCCGCCCTGCTGGATTTCTACCGGATCCCCTGGCAGTACGAGCCACGCACGTTCCCCCTGGAATGGGATGAGGCCGGAAACCTGCGCGCATCCTTCACGCCGGACTTTTATCTCCCCAGCGAAGACCTCTACGTGGAGCTGACCACCCTCAAGCCGAGCCTCCAGAACCGGAAGAATCGCAAGATCCGGAAGATTCAAGCGCTTTATCCGGACGTTCGCGTCAAGCTGTTCTCACGCCGCCACATCCGCGCCCTGGCGCGGCAGTACGCGCTCAAGCAGTCGCTGGAGGCCGCGGAGGAACGATCCGCCGGAAATGAACGCGAATGAGCACGATAGCAGAGAAGCTGTAGGGAGCACGAGGCATCAAGGCTGGCAATGAGGCGAGTGCGGTGGTTAGCGAAGCAACACGCTGAACCTCGGCATTTGCGGACGCCATCCCCGGCTCTCCAAGACACGTCTCCGGATCGCAACAACGGCACCAAGAGCGGTGCTCTCTCCCTTCCCTGGCAAGGAGAAGGGCTGCAGGGTCAGGCTTCGGCACAGAAGCCAGTAGATCGGCTTATTCTTGCCAACGTTCGCTATTGCCGTGAGAACGCACGGGCCTGCTGCTGTCGTGGGCACCCCGTATCGTCGCTACAAGAAATGATCCCGACTACGTCGGGACTGAGCGTCCTGGCGGTTCAACAGCCCACTGGCAGCTAAACGATCAGGACCGCGGGCGCGTTCCAGGCCACGGCGCGAACCGGCAGCGCTTCCCGCACCGCCAGCGCGCGCGCTTCCTGCGGGCGGAGCAGGAAGTGGTTGTCCTCGGGGCTCAAGAACCCGTCATCAGCGTGGTCGAGCGTGACCCACAGCGCAGCACACTCTCCGGCGTTACGCACGCGGATGCCCCCTACGGCGCGCTCCAGCTCGAGAGCGGTCGGCGCGGCGGTGAGAAACGGCGCGAACGCCGGATCTGGCGCCGCCGAGAACGGGTAGGCGTTGCGAGCGATCACCTCCCCTGCCCTATCGGTTACCTGGAGGTCCAGCAGGAACGGCGCCGCGAATCCGGTGGGAAACTCCCAGCGAAGCTCGCCTATGCGCCTCGCGGCATGGGCCGGAGCGTCTCCCGCCAGGGCGTCCTGCACGTGGACACGACCGTCCAGGCTGCTAATCGTGGCGGCTACGGTCAGTAACCCCAGGGCTTCCCCCGAGTTGTGCAGCCAGATCTCCGCGATGAACTCCTTCTCCCCGTGCCAGGCGAACGTGGTAAACCGGGCACTTACGTGGACAGGGCGATAGGCGCGCCGCACCGCCCAGTACGCGGGCTTCGGCTGCCCGAACCAGTCCACGGCATGGGTGCAGACGGCGTTGGGCCACGGCTCGTTGAATTGCCAGGGAAGGACGCCCGCGCAGTGCCACTTTCGTCGCCGATGGCTTTCCACGGCCACCTGCAACCCCATTGCCTGAAGCAACTGGCTGGCGCGGACATAGGTGTCCAGATCGGACAGAGGCCCAAAGGCCGCCTCGACCGCCGCGCGCTGCTCCCACCAGCCGCCATGGTGCATCCAGAGGGCGTTGCTCGCGTCCGGGGGCCAGAGGGCAGCGGGCGAATTGCCGCTGAGAAAGTGGAGGGCTGCCGGGTTGGTCGCTCCCTCGCAGCCGAATGCGGAGTGGAGGAGCGGCCGAATGGTGTGGTAAAACGCGGGGTGCTCGCGCAACCCCAGGAACCGCCAGGGCCCGTGCACATCGTGGCCTTCCTCGGGACACGCGGGGTCGGGGCTGAAGCGCGGCCCTGTGGGGGAGGTGGGCAGCCAGAGGCGCTGCGGATCGTGAACGGCCACCAGGTTGCGCAACGCCCCCAGGGTAGGGTGGCCGCTGTCCAGCGGCCGCAGATCCGACCCTGTCAGCTCGTTTCCGCCGCACCACAGCGCCAGTGAGGGATGGTTGCGGCGGCGCGGGAGCATCGCTTCCGCCTGTGCGGTGATCCTGTCGAGGTACTCGGGGTCGGCGGGCGGTTCATTATCCAGGCCGGAGGAAGAAAGCGGGAACTCCTGCCAGACCAGGATTCCGAACCGGTCGCAAAGATCGTAGAAAACTTCCTTCTCCAGCAGACCTCCGCCCCACACGCGGAGCATGTTCACCCCTGCATCCCGCGCCAGAGCCAGCAGGCGCTCGTACCGCTCCGGCGCGGCACGGGCGTAGAACTGATCCTGCGGGACCCAGTTCCAGCCCTTGATCCAGACACGCCGCCCGTTTACGGACAGAAGGTAGGGAAGGGAGTCGGGCGGGGCGTCCTCGCAGGGCAGAACCTCGATCCGTCGCAGGCCGAACCGGACACGGCGGTGATCGAGGATGCGGCTCCCGTCCCGGGTGGCGAGCACCAGCACCGCTTCGTAGAGGTGGGAATCGCCGTGGCCGTTCGGCCACCACAGTCGCGCTCGCTTGATCGCCAGCGACTGGACGAGGGAGGTGCCCTCATCGAACACCGTCACCGGATCCTGAGTCTCCACCACCGGCAGGCCGGCATCCTGGATCTGGACACCCACCGTGACCGGCATCCCCTGCGCCACCCCGAACTCCGAGACGACCGAGAGCGCCGCCTCGGTCTGATCGGTGGACAGGTTAGCGTAGACGGCGACATCCCGGAACCAGACCGGCCCGGTAGCCACCAGAGAGACGTCATCCCAGATGCCCACCGGAATGAGGCGCGGGCACCCGTCCCAGCCGTAGGCGAAGCGGGCCTTCCAGCCTCGGGGGCTGCGGCAGCGGCTGGTCCAGCCGATCTGTCCCTGCTCCTCCGGAGCGCGCTCGACAACGACCACCAGCCGGTTGGACTCGCCAGGGCGCAAGCGGCCGGTCACGTCGAACTCCACGGGGACGAACTGCCCTTCGTGGTCACCCAGGGGCTCGCCGTTCAAGAAGACGTGCGCGCTGCTATCCACCCCTTCGAAGCGCAGCCGGACCTGCATCCCGGCCATCGCCGCGGGAGGCGTGAACTCCCGGGTGTAGACCCAGTCCCGCGCACTGGTCCACTCCCAGAGATGGCTGTTCAATCCCACCCAGGGATGCGGGAGGACGCCGGCGGCGAGCAGATCTTGCTGGACGTGGCCGGGAACCGTGGCGGGGAGGCGGCGGGAGGCCGCCTCGGGGGGATCCCGCTCCCACACACGGCGCCAGAGCCATTCGTTCGGCAGGAGGTGGTAGACCTGCCAATCCGTGCCGCTGAGGGAAAAGGTCTGTGGGGTGTTCACGGCCAGCACGCCAGCAGCGAGGAGGGGCGGGCACAGTTCTACCCTTCATTCCGCCCGTACGGGCCGTTTCCCTCCCGCCTAGCGGGTTGACTCCGCGGGCAGGTAGACGCTGGTAGTGGAGCCATCCGGGTAGTTCAACATGACGCCCACGTAGCCGTCCGCAGGCGGCAAGGTGAGGGTGGCCGCGTAGGGCCGCTCCCGGATCCGCTCACTATCCAGAATCTCCTTATGGCGGTCGGCGACGAATAGCTCCAGCGACTCCACATCCTGGTCGTCGCCCATCCAGGCCACCTTCACGCGGCCCTGGCGCAGCCGCTCCACACGCAGGTCGTCCGCGCGGGCGGCTGGAGGAGGCGGCGCGGGTTCACGTGCGCCGTCGCGACGATCATCACGATTGCGGTCCCGGTCGCGATCTTTGCTGCGCAGGATGGTGCGATCAATGAGAATACCCACGCCCGTACCGATGAGCACATCCCGTGTGGTATTGCTGTGGTGGTCATGGCGACGGGGACGGCGGTAGTAGTGCCGATACGGATAGTAATCATACCGATGCTCTGCGAGCGCCGCGGGAGCCAGTGTTCCCACGGCGATCGCGCCCAGCAGCACGCCGCTGATCAGCTTGCGCATGATTCTCTCTCCCTGACGCCCGCCGTGCCGCCACACGGGTGCAGACGGCAGCGGGCAGGCACGTTTGAAGGTGCGAACATTGAAATGTGAGGACAACGGCGCATTGCAACCTGCTAACGTGCAACCGCCTGTGGCCGCCAGGGGGTCGCACGCGTGCCGGAAAAGATTGCCGCCCTGAGCGAGCGCCTGTACGATAGACACAGCTCCGCAGATGCGCGTTCCGTTTCCCTGAAAGTCTGGCGCTGACGGCGCGCGTCACTGGCTTTGACGACGGTCACCAGGTAGTTGACGCACGGTTTTCAAAGAAGTCAGGCACGGGCAACTGCGTGGGCCAGTACCGTGCCCGCATCACGATACTCCCGCAGGATGCCCGCCTCTGGCTCGGACAGGAACGCCATCGGCTCAAAGATTATCCAGGAAGGGGGACGGGGCGACGGTGGGAGATATGGAGATGAGGATGAGGGAGGGCCGAAGATCCCGATTCTCATCTCCGTCGTCTCTTCATCCCCTTTTCCTTACACATTCGGTGGGAGGACGCAGATGAAAGCGATCCGCGTGCACGAATTCGGCGGTCCCGAGGTCCTGCGGCTGGAAGATGTTCCCGATCCCACCCCCGGCCCTGGCCAGGTGCGGGTGCGGGTGCGCGCGGCGGGCGTCAATCCGGTGGAGACCTACGTCCGCTCGGGAATGTATCCCCGCAAGCCCCCGCTCCCCTATACCCCCGGCACGGACGCGGGCGGGGAGGTGGTAGCCGTGGGAGAGGGTGTCCGGCGCTTCCGACCCGGCGACCGCGTCTACCTGGCGGGATCCGTCACAGGTACGTACGCAGAGCTGGCGCTGGCAGAGGAGCGCCAGGTCCACCCGTTGCCGGAGCACGCCACGTTCGCGCAGGGAGCGGCGATGGGCATCCCTTATGCTACCGCCTGCCGTGCCCTGCTGCAGCGCGCGCACGCCCTGCCGGGCGAGTCGGTCCTCATCCACGGCGCCAGCGGCGGAGTAGGCACCGCGGCGGTGCAGCTGGCGGCGGCGCACGGGATGACGATTTTCGCTACTGCGGGCACGGAGCGGGGCCGGGAGCTGGTACGCCAGGAGGGCGCCGACTACGCCCTCGATCACCGTGCGCCAGACTACCTGGAGCAGCTGATGGCCCTCACCGAAGGCCGCGGGGTGGACGTGATCCTGGAGATGCTGGCGAACGTGAACCTGGGGAAGGACCTCACCGTGCTGGCGCCGTTCGGCCGCGTGGTGGTGATCGGCTCCCGGGGAAAGGTGGAGATCGACCCGCGCGACACGATGGCGCGGGACACAGTGATTCTGGGGATGGTGCTGTTCAACACCCCGCCTGGGGAGCTGGCAAGCATCCACGCCGCCCTGGTCGCGGGCCTGAAGAACCGCACATTGCGTCCCATCGTCGGCACAGAACTACCCCTGGCGGACGCCGCGCAGGCGCACGAGC
>JACQGL010000192.1 GCA_016199525.1 Armatimonadota bacterium | reverse complement strand
TGCTGGTCAGCGCCCTGGCCGCACCCGCGCGGGAGGCAGGTCGTGGATACGGATATCAAGGTCCGGATCACCGGCGAAGGGTACCACGTCGAGCGCCGCCGGCCGATTCACGCCGGCCGTGACCACTCCGAGGCCCCGAGACCCGGGCGCTGACGCGGCCGATGGAGGAGCGCGACCGGCACCTGTTCGAGGCCGATGGCAAGCCGCAGAGGGATAAGTGCCCGGAGAAGCGGGGAGCCATCTCGATGGGCGGCAAGAGGATCATCGGAGGCAGAACGGGGGTCCGTTGGTGGCAGAAGCCCGGAAGCGGTGTAGAGTTGCCGGCGCTGGCTCCCGGCGGCGTGCACGTGACACTGGCAAAGGTAGATACGAACCGCCGCTTGTTGCCACGCCGCCCTGAAGCTTGCTACAATGGGGCAGGTCCGTGTACACAGGCCTGCCCACGGATGGATCGCGATGCGCAGCCAATACGCCCGGCCAGGGCCCCCCATCGCCATTAGCTAGGCTGGCGCGACGTCCGCCCCCTCGCGGACGAACCCGGTCCCGATTATGGGACCGTGCGGGATTCGCGCCGGCCGTAACCCGCGGATCGCCCTCGGAGGGGCGATCCCGAAAGCTTTCGGGACGCCTCTCGCCTGCCATCCACCTGCCGGCAGCTGCCGGCGGTACCCTCAGGGGCCCTCCCAAAGGAGAGGTGTGGCCCCCATTCAGCAAGGGCTTGGGCTCATGGTTGAACTCTACGATACCACGCTGCGCGACGGCTCCCAGGCCGAGGGCGTCAACTTCTCCCTCGCCGATAAACTCCGGATTGCCCGCAAGCTCGATGAGCTGGGCATCCACTACATCGAAGGTGGCTGGCCCGGCTCCAACCTGAAGGACGCGGCGTTCTTCCAGGAAGCGCCCGCGTTGCACCTGCGGCGCGCGAAACTGGCCGCGTTCGGTTGCACACGGCGGCCGGATCGCGCCCCGGAGGACGAGCCGCTTCTGCAGACCCTCCTCCACAGCGGTACGCCCGTGTGCACCATCTTCGGGAAGAGCTGGGCACTGCACGTCACCGAGGTCCTGCGCACCACCCCGGAAGAGAACCTGCGCATGATCCGCGACTCTGTGGCTTACCTCAAGGCCCACGGGCGCGAGGTCATCTACGACGCCGAGCACTTCTTTGATGGCTATAAGCAGGACCCCGGCTACGCGCTTGCTACCCTGCAGGCGGCGCAGGAGGGCGGCGCCGATCGCGTGGTCCTCTGCGACACGAACGGCGGCAGCCTCCCCTGGGAGGTGGGCGACATCACCGCCCGCGTCCGCAGCCTCGTTCGCCTGCCCCTCGGTATCCATACTCACAACGACTGCGAGCTGGCGGTGGCCAACGCCATTGCCGCCATCCAGGCGGGGGCAACCCACGTTCAGGGGACCATCAACGGCGTGGGCGAGCGCACCGGCAACGCGAGCCTGATCTCCATCATCGCCATCCTCAATCTCAAGATGGGCCTTGAATGCCTCCGCGATGAGGATCTGGAACGCCTTACAGAATTCAGCGCCTTCTTCGATGAGGTGGCCAACCTGCCGCCCAACGAGCGCCAGCCGTTCGTGGGCCGCTGCGCCTTTGCCCACAAGGCGGGGATGCATGTGGACGCGATTGCCAAGAACCCCCACACCTTCGAGCAGATCGATCCGCGCCGCGTGGGCAATACCCGCCGCATTCTCGTTTCCGAACTGTCCGGCAGCAGTACTGTCACCCTCAAAGGAAAGGAGTTCGGGCTGGATCTCTCCCGCCGCTCGCCAGAGACGCGCGGCATCCTGGACCGGATTATGCGGCTGGAACACGAGGGCTACGTCTTCGAGGGCGCCGAAGCCTCCCTCGAACTGCTCATGAAGCGGGCTACGGGGCACTACCGCAAGCTCTTCGACCTGATTGGCTTCCGCGTGATCGTGGAGAAGCGGGGCCACGATGAGGAGCCGATCACGGAAGCCACTCTGAAGATCGCCGTGGATGGCCAGCAGATGCTCACCGTGGCGGAGGGCGATGGCCCCGTGCACGCTCTCGACGGCGCTATGCGCAAGGCGCTCGAGCACTTCTATCCGGAACTCCAGAACGTGCGCCTTACGGACTTCAAGGTGCGTGTCGTGGATGCGAAGGAGGGTACAGCGGCTAAGGTGCGCGTGCTGGTAGAATCGGCGGACGACCGTCGCAGCTGGAGCACGATCGGGGTCTCCACCAACATCATCGAGGCATCCTGGCAGGCGCTGGCGGACAGCGTGGAGTACGCCCTCTCGCGCCCGGG
>JACQGL010000025.1 GCA_016199525.1 Armatimonadota bacterium | reverse complement strand
CAGAACAGCTACCGCGGGTTGGTGAAGATCCTTAAAGGGGCGGAGAACGCGCGCAACTTCTCGCAGTGCGACTCGCTCCTTATCGGTAACCAGTGCGGGGCGCACACCTTCCCCTACATCGAGGTGCGGAACCCCACGGCACGGGTGGAGCACGAGGCCTCAACTTCCAAGATCGGCGAGGACCAGATCTTCTACTGCAACCAGCGCGGTATCTCAACCGAGGAGGCGGTCAACCTGATCGTCAACGGCTTTTGCAAGGTGGTCTTCCGCGAGCTGCCGATGGAGTTCGCTGTGGAAGCGCAGAAGCTGCTGGGGATCAGCCTGGAAGGGAGCGTGGGGTAGTGGATATTGCGGTGCTCAGGAAACGGCCTGATACCCAACGTGTAAGCACATTCTCTGGAAAGAACACGATGCTCGAAATTAAGGATCTGTACGCAAAGGTGGGTGATAACCAGATTTTGCGGGGGGTCACCCTTACGGTCAATCCTGGTGAAGTCCACGCCGTTATGGGGCCGAACGGCTCGGGCAAGAGCACCCTGGCCAACGTCCTGGCCGGACGGGATACCTTCGAGGTGACGGAGGGGGAGGTCCTCTACGAGGGCCGGAACCTGCTGGAGATGGACCCCGAGGAGCGCGCCCGTGAGGGAGTTTTCATGGCGTTCCAGTACCCCGTGGAGATCCCGGGCGTCAGTAACCTCTACTTCCTGAAGGCAGCAGCCAACGCGATCCGAAAGCACCGCGGTCTACAAGAGCTGGACGCGATGGACTTCCTGGCGCTGGTTCGGGAGAAGGCCGGGCTGCTGGAGATGGACCAGAACTTGCTGAACCGGCCCGTCAATGAGGGCTTCTCCGGCGGTGAGAAGAAGCGCAATGAGATCTTCCAGCTGGCCGTGCTCGAGCCCAGACTGGCAATCCTGGATGAAACCGACTCCGGCCTCGACATCGACGCCCTCCGTACCGTCGCCCGGGGCGTCAACGCGCTCCGCAGCCCGGATCGGGCTTTCATCGTGGTCACTCACTACCAGCGCTTGCTGAATCACATCGTGCCCGACCACGTACACGTGCTCTTCAACGGGCGCATTGCCCGGTCGGGTGGCAAGGGGTTGGCTCTTGAACTGGAAGCGAAGGGCTACGCCTGGATCGAGGATGAGCTGGTGGGCGCTGCGCGCACCTAGGGGACAGGGAAGAGGCCGCTAATGGCAACGATGCTGCGAGACACAGATACCTATATTATGCACTTTGATAGATTTGGGAAGGAGCTGGCCGCGCAAGGCCCCTCGTCGTTGCTCCCGCTCCGCCGGGAGGCAATGGCGCACTTCACCGAGCTGGGTTTCCCCACCACCAGGCACGAGGAGTGGAGGTACACCAGCGTCGCCCCGATCACGCGGATACGGTTCCAGCCCGCTGTAGCCGACGGGAACGGGCTGACGCAGGCGCATCTGCCGCTCGGCAGAATCACGGGCTGCCGCCTGGTGTTCGTGAACGGACGCTACGCGTCGGAGCTGTCCACGCCGGGTATCCATGCGGAGCGTGGGTGGACGCTGCCGCGCGCCGTGAAGGCAGGTAGCCTGGCGGCGGCCCTGAAGACCGATTTCGAGCGGGTGGAAACGCACCTGGCGCGCTATGCTGCCTTCCACCAGCACCCCTTCGTTGCCCTGAACACGGCGTTGATGGAGGATGGGGCGTTCCTCCACATCCCGCGGGGCGTGATAGTCGAAGAACCGATCCACCTGGTATTCATCGCCACCCGGGCGCCCTCTGGGCGCGGCGAACCAGTCGTTTCGCACCCCCGCACCCTGATCGTGGCGGAGGAGAACAGCCTGGCGACGGTCATCGAGACCTATGCCGGGCCGGACGGCGACGTCTACTTCACCAACGCGGTGACCGAAATTGTTGCGGGCGAGAACGCCGTGCTGGACCACTACAAGGTGCAGCAGGAAAGCGAAGCGGCATTCCACATCGCCACGCTGCACGTTCAGCAGGCCCGAAGCAGCACCTTCTCTTCGCACTCTATCTCGCTGGGCGGCGCGCTCGTGCGCAACGATGTCCGTGCCGTGCTGGATGGGCCGGGCAGCGAGTCGACCCTTAACGGCCTCTATGTCGCGAGGGGACAGCAGCACGTAGACAACCACACGGTGATCGACCACGCGAAGTCGCACTGCAATAGCCACGAGCTATACAAGGGCATCCTGGACGGGCGCGCCACCGGGGTCTTCAACGGCAAGATATTCGTGCGGCCAGGCGCGCAGAAGACCGACGCCAGGCAAACCAACCAGAACCTGCTGCTCTCCCAGGACGCCGTCATCGACACCAAGCCGCAGCTGGAGATCTTCGCCGACGACGTGCGCTGCACGCACGGCGCCACCGTCGGCCAGCTCGACGAAGATGCGATCTTTTACCTTCGTTCCCGAGGCATCGGCGTAGAGGAGGCGCGCGGCTTGCTGACCTACGCCTTTGCGAGCGACGTCCTGGGCCAGTTCAAGATCGAGTCGCTACGGACCCATCTTGAAGAACTGCTGCACGCTCGACTGCTCCGGGGTGAGCGGGTTAGGGAAAGGCGTTGAGGCTTATGAGCGCTGCCGTCGAGATACTGCCGCCAGATACGCGCGACGAGAGCTCGCGCCGCGCGCTCGCGGTGCACAGGGTGCGGGAAGACTTCCCGATCCTGAGCCAGAAAGTGCGCGGCAAGCCGCTTGTCTACCTGGATAATGCGGCTACGAGCCAGAAACCGCAGGCAGTAATCGAGGCGCTTCAGCGGTATTACGCGGTGGAAAACTCGAATGTCCATCGCGGCATTCACCTCCTGAGCGAACAGGCCACACAGGCCTACGAGGCGGCGCGCGCCAGGGTGCAGCGGTTCGTTAACGCCGCCAGCACGCGCGAGATTATCTTCACGCGGGGCACCACGGAGAGTATCAACCTGGTGGCGGCGAGCTACGGCAGGCGCCACTTGCAGCCGGGCGACGAGGTCATCATCTCCTGGATGGAGCACCACTCCAACATTGTTCCGTGGCAGATGCTGTGCGAGGAGAAGGGGGCCATCCTGCGGGTGGTGCCCATCAATGACGACGGCGAGTTTCTGCTCCAGGAGTACGAGAAACTGCTAAACCCGAGGACCCGGCTCGTGTCGGTGACCCACGTGTCGAATGCTCTGGGCACCATCAACCCCATCGGTGAGATCATCGCGATGGCGCACCGCTGGGATGTGCCGGTGCTCGTCGATGGGGCCCAGGCGGCGCCCCATCTGCCGGTGGATGTGCAGGCGCTCGATTGCGACTTCTACGCGTTCTCCGGCCACAAGCTCTACGGGCCGACCGGCATTGGCGTCCTGTATGGCAAGGCGCGCCTGCTCGACGCCATGCCTCCCTACCAGGGGGGCGGCGACATGATCCGCTCGGTCACCTTCGAGAAGACGATTTACAACGCCTTGCCCTACAAGTTCGAGGCGGGGACGCCGAACGTCGCCGGCGCCATCGGCCTGGGTGTGGCCATCGAGTATCTAGAACAGTTTGGCCTGGAGAACCTGGCCGCCTACGAGCACGAACTCTTATCATATGCTACGCCGGCAATCTCGCGCATCCCGGGAGTGCGTCTCATCGGCACGGCCCGGGAAAAGACGAGCGTGCTTTCCTTCGTCCTGGACGGCGTGCACCCGCACGATGTTGGCACTATTCTGGATCGAGAGGGAATCGCCATCCGCACCGGCCACCATTGTGCCCAGCCAGTTATGGACCGCTTTGGCGTACCGGCCACGGCGCGGGCATCGTTCGCGTTTTACAATACCAGGGAAGAAGTCGATGCCCTGGTGGCGGGGATTCACAAAGTCATTGAGGTGTTCAGTTGATGTCCGACTTGCGCGAACTTTACCAGGAGGTCATTCTCGATCACCACAAGAATCCGCGGAACTTCCGCATTCTGGAAGGTGCGAACCGCACCGCCGAAGGCTATAACCCGCTGTGCGGCGACCGAATCACGATTTACCTGCAGTTGCAGGGAGACGTGATTACTGACATTAGCTTCCAGGGGGTCGGCTGTGCCATTTCCAAAGCCTCTGCCTCCATGATGACCACCCGCTTGAAAGGCAAGACAAGGGCCGAGGCCGAGGCCTTGTTCGGGAAGTTTCATCGTGTGGTCACCGGGCAGCGGGACCTGGCGCCGGATGGTCCTGAGCTGGGAAAGCTGGAAGTTTTTGCCGGCGTTTCTGAGTTCCCCGTGCGCGTCAAGTGCGCCAGCCTGGCATGGCACACCCTCCGCGCCGCGCTCGATGGAGGATCCCAGACGGTGTCAACAGAGTAGCGCGTCTCGCCGGCAGATGGAGATGGCGTGAGGAGGAGGCATGGAAACCGCGTCTATCGATGCATTGATTATGGAGGGAGAGGTCATCGAAGCCCTGCGCGCCTGCTACGACCCGGAGATCCCGATCAATATCTACGACCTGGGTTTGATCTACGAAGTTAGCGTGGCGCCCGCCGGCGCAGTAGCGATCAAGATGACTCTCACCGCGCCCAGCTGTCCCGCGGCGCAATTGCTTCCCCAGGAGGTCGCCTCCCGGGTGCGAGCCGTTCCCGGCGTGACCGCCGCCAGGGTGGACGTCGTGTGGGATCCCCCCTGGGACCCGAGCAAGATGTCCGACGTGGCCAAACTTCAGCTCGGCATGCTGTGAGGCAACAACACGCTGGCGCCGCACCGAACAATCGAGGCACGCGCCAGCACTGATCGACAGCCTGGGCCGGCGTGTGACGCAGACGGTCGTTGTAAGCACAGAATGACTGCCTGCGGTTATAGGCCAACGGCAGTCCCCCAGGCACAGGCTTGCCCCGACTGCCGCCGCCTCCGCCTCTTAACCGGGATTTGGCTCCTCGAACAGCTACCAGATCGAAACGAGCGGGGCGTTCTTCTTAAGCGCTAGGGGCGACAAGACTTGGTAGCGCCCGCAGGCGCCTCGGGCCCGGCGGGACGTGGTTTCCGCAGGTCTTCACCGTACTGGTTGAGCACCCCGTACTCGCCTGCGTCGCGCCAGTCCTGCCACGCGAGCCCATTGAGATCCCATACCACCTCTCCATCCCGCAGCGTCATCAGGCAGCGAAGACGCTGCGTGCCCCGCATCCGGGCGCGCCCTGAGTCGACAAAGCCGAACTCGCCCTCTTCTACCTGGAATACGGCCACATCCGCTCCGGCGCCGGGGGAGAGGGTGCCCAGATCGGGACGGTTGATCTCCAGCGCCGGGTGGAGCGTCGCGCGCCGGACTACCTCGCGCAATGACATCCCGATGTTCAGCAGCTTTGACATGGTAGGCGGCATGGTTGCCTGCGGTATCAGGATGCTGTACTTGTGCATATCTGTGCTGATGGAATCGGGGATGAAGCCCTGGTCGATCGCAGGAACGGCGCGGCGGAACCAGAAGCTGCCAGTGCCGTGGCCCACGTCGAAGATGACCCCGCACCGCCGCGCTTCCCACATGAATTCCTGCACGCGGCCCTGATCGTCTAGCAGCGGGATATGCGCGGCATACACGTGTGTGTGGATGTCCCCCGGGCGCATGCGTTTCAGGATCAGCTCCTCGTAGCTGCGCTCGGGGCGCGGCGCAAAGTCGATCATAGCTGGCTTGCCGCACAGCCGTCCCGCTTCTATCGTGCGGTCTACCGCCGTCCAGCCAGGCTGCTGAAAATGTGCCGTTTTGGTGCCCACCAGCCACTCCGGGTATTGGGCGACGCATCGGGCCGTGGGCTCCGGCTCCATGTCCTCCGTATTGTTCTCGACCTCAGGGCCCAGCATCCCACGGCCCACGATGTTCAGGAACGCCAGCACTCGCACTCTGGACCGGTTGATGATCGTCGCTTTGAACTCCTTGAACGTCCGCCAGCCAGCACTGCCCGTATCCACCACCGTGGTTGTGCCGTTGGGAAGGGCGTGCTCATCCGGGAACAACCAGCCTGAGTAGCCACCGTAGGCGTGGACGTGGATGTCCACCAGGCCCGGCGTGACCAGACTGCCGGCCACATTGATCACCTTTCGCGCACGGTCAACCGGCAGGTCTGGCTCCACCGCCGCAATCTTGCCTCCCGCAATCGCCACGTCCCGCACGCCATCCACTTCGTTCGCCGGGTCGATCACGTGGCCGCCCTGCAGGATCAGGTCGTATTCGCACTCTAACATCGGCAGTGCTCCTTCCTCAGCACGGTTGGCTTTGCCATCGGTGTATGCCTGCACGGATTCCAGGGATCCGGAGGGGAAAGTCTTCGGCAAGGGGAAGTTTCCCTGGAGTAGTGGCTCCTGGAGCGCAATCACCTGGGTGGGAAGTCTCCACTGGGGGCCGTTTGCCGGAGAATGCATGGACCGATGGCCATCTACGACGAATTGGGTATCCCGCGTGTTATCAATGGCAATGCCACCCTCACCAGCCTGGGTGGCTCCGTTCTCGCTCCCGGTGTGGCGGAAGCCATGGCGGAAGCCGGCACCGCCTTTGTGGACCTGGTGGATCTCCAGCGCGCCGTGGGGGCGGAGATTGCCCGCCTAACACACAATGAGGCCTGTTACGTCTCCTGCGGCGCGGCGGCGGGGCTGACCCTGGTAACCGCGGCGTGCATTGCCGGTACAGACCCCGAGAAGCGGGAGCGGCTCCCGTTCACAGAGGGCCTCAAGAATGAGGTTGTCGTTCACGGGCACACGCGGGTCGGCTACGACTTCGCCATCCGGATGGCGGGCGTGCGCCTGGTGGAGATCGGCAGCCGGGCGGGTACCTCCCCAGGAGAACTGGAAGCGGTTCTTTCCCCGCACACCGCGGCCATGTTCTATTTCCCGCGCGGCGCAGAGGAGCGCGGCGAGCTGCCGCTGGAAATCGCCGTTGAGATCTGCCACGCGCGCGGCGTCCCGGTAATCGTGGACGCGGCGGCGCAACTACCCCCGAAGAGCAATCTCTGGACCTTCACCCAGCGTGGTGCGGACGCCGCGATCTTCAGCGGCGGCAAGGGGCTGCGCGGACCGCAATCCACCGGTCTGGTGCTCGGTAAGCAGGCCCTGATCCAGGCATGCGCCTTCCACGGCCCCCCGTACCCCTATATCGGACGGGGCATGAAGGTCGGCAAGGAAGAGCTGTGCGGCATCCTGGCGGCGGTTCGTTGGTATCTGGCGCAGGACGAGGACGCGCAATCCGCCTTCTGTGAGCGGGTAGTGGCCGAGGTAGCGCACGCCTTCGAGGGTCGTTCTGACATCCGCGTGCGTGGCATCTGGCCCAGCGAGGCGGGGCAGCCCGTCCCGCGTGCGGAATTGGACTTAGACGAAGCCGCTCTGGGACGCACGCGGGACGAAATACTGGCGGCCCTGCGCAGCGGCACCCCTGCGGTGGATCTCGCCCGCGGTGCCGGCGCCACGATACTTGTCAATCCGCAGACACTCGCGCCAGAAGAGGTAACGATGATCGTGCAGCGCCTGTGCGAAGAGCTGGCGCCACGCTCCCGACACTTCGGTTCCTGAGCAGAGATCGGTGCCGAAGCGCTCTTCTCGCCCCCGGTAGTCAACAGGCCGGCTAATCGAACAGCGAGCGCCGTGCCCCCGGCTGCCCTGCGAGCCCGGCTTCCGGGCCCTGTTCGCGCAACTGGCGACGCACTTCGATGACCTTCTCCCGCGCCGCAGCAATATCGCGCACGAGGGAGGCGCGCGCCTCGTCGAACCCGGGTCCGTGCAGACGCAGGATGTAGGCAGGGTGAAATGCGGCCATCACCCAGGGGGCGTAGGGGCTGTGCGTGAACCAGCGGCCGCGCTCGGGCGTCATCCGGAAATTGCGATGAATGATGACGTTGGCCGCGGGGGCGCCCAGGCAAACAATGACGATCGGGCGGATGATCGCCAGCTGCTGATCCAGCCAACTGCGGCAGGCGTCCACCTCTTCCGGGCGAGGGGGGCGGTTGCGCGCGCGCCCCTCCTCGAAGAACGCCGCGCGACACTTCAGAATATTGCAGATGTAGACGTGCTCCCGCGTCATCCCGTTTTCCCGCAGCACGTCATCCAGGAGCTTGCCTGCCCGGCCGACGAAGGGGCGGCCGGTGGCGTCTTCGTTCTCGCCGGGGCCTTCCCCCACGAATACCAGCGGGGCCGCGGGGTTGCCCTCACCAAACACCACGTGCTGCCGCGTGCGCGATAGCTCGCAGCGCGTACAGCTCAACGCTGGCTCACGGAGCCTCTCCAGCACCTCCGCTTTCTGCTCCGGGAGCAGCGGCGGATCGGTAGGCGCCGGCAGCTCCGGAACAGCGGGAGCCTCGGGCGCCGGCCGGGGCGGCAGTTCATCATCAAAAAGCGAGCGCTGTGTCATGAATTACTGCTCGGCGATCAGCCAGCGGTCGTCGGTATTCGGCCATCAGCCTGGCGCCCAGGCCCACTCCTTATGGCGACTCCAGCGCCGCCAGGGCCGCGCTCAGCGTGCGGTAGGTCCCTACCAGCGTATCCGGTAGGACCTTCGTTCCCGCAATCACGGGCATGAAATTGGTATCGCCGTTCCAGCGTGGCACCACGTGCAGATGCAGGTGATCTTCTATGCCCGCTCCCGCCGTACGACCCAGATTCATCCCCAAATTATAGCCGTCCGGGTGGTAGGCGTGACCGAGGACGCGCACCATACGCTGGGCCAGACGAATCAGTTCGGCGCCCTCGTCCGCCGTCAGTTCGGTGAAATCCCCCACATGCCGGTACGGGGCCACCATCAGGTGCCCGTTGTTGTAGGGGAACAGATTGAGGAGCACGAAGCAGCTCTCCCCCCGGTAGAGGACCAGTTCCTCGGTATCGCGCCCGGCGGCCGGCTTCTGGCAGAAGATGCAGCCTTCAGGCTGCTTGATCTCCACATAGGCTAGACGCCAGGGGGCCCAGATGCGCTCCATAGAGCGGTTTCCTTAACGGCGCGTGAAGATGAATGGCGGCGTGGAGAAAGGCGCGCGTGGCGCACTACCGGAAGCACGTTCGCACCGATGGGCGCGAGCTCCTGCGCACTCGCCGCGGACGGCCCGTACGGGGCCTGGAAAGGGTAGCCGCTTAGACCACGGCACGCTACTCCACCAGCGCCATCGGCGTCTCCAGGAGCCGCTTGACCTCCTGCAGGAACTCCGCCGCGCGGGCGCCATCCACCAGGCGGTGGTCTACGGAGATGGTGAGGCTCATCCGGCGCCCGGGGACCACCTGGCCATCCCTGACCACCGCCTCGTCTCGAATCGCCCCCACGGCGAGGATAGCCGCCTCCGGCGGGTTGATCACTGCCTGGAACAGGGTGATCCCGTACATCCCCAGGTTGGAGATGGTAAACGTTCCTCCGCTGTACTCGGTGGGGGTGAGCGCGCCGGCGCGCGCCCGTTCTGCTAGCTGGCGCGCTTCGCGGCTGATCTGTCGGAGCGTCTTCGCCTGGCAGTCGCGCACCACGGGCACCACCAGACCCTCCGGTAGGGCCACCGCGATGCCGATGTGCACACCCTCAAAGGTGCGGATCGTATCCTCGCCCACCAGCTGTGAGTTCAGTTGCGGGAAGCGAGGCAGGGCGATGGCGCACGCTTTGACCACCAGGTCGTTGAAGCTGACGCGATCCGCCTCGGCAACGGCGGCGTTGTATTGCTGCCGGAAGGTGGTGAGCGGCGCGGCATCCACATCGAGCGTGAGGTAAAAGTGCGGGATAGTGCGCTTGCTCTCTGCAATGCGCCGCGCGACCACGCGACGCACAGGAGACATCGGCCGCTCGCGCGCCGGGATTGGCGGGGCAGCGATCCCGGGCGGGGCGGGCGGGGCCGCCGGCGGTGCTGGGGCGGGAGCCGCTAACGCGGCCAGGACGTCCGCCTCCACGATTCGCCCGCCGGGGCCTGTACCCCGAATGCGCGCCAGATCCAATCCGCGCTCGGCGGCCAACTTGCGCGCGAGCGGGGACGCTTTCACGCGTTCCGGAGATGGAGGTGGGAGGCGACCCTCTGGAGGCGGCACGGCGCGCGCCACAGCGGTCGTGGCCGCCACGGGCGGCGCCTCTACCGGAGGCGCTGCGGGGCGCGGTGCCTCCGGCGGGGCGGCACGCGCCCGCCGCCTTTCCTCCCGTGCGGGCTCCACTTCCGCAATCGGCGCCCCTACGGGAACCGTCTCTCCCTCGGGGACCAGAATCTTGACCAGCCTGCCCGCTTCGTAAGCGGGCACTTCGATGGTGGACTTCTCGGTCTGGATTTCGGCGATCGCCTCCTGTTCCTGGAAGCTCTCACCCTCTTTCTTGAGCCATTTGAGGATGGTGCCGACCTCCATTGCGTCGCCCATCTTCGGCATGGTCAACGGGGGCATGCGTAACCTCCGGCGCGGGAATCCCGGGTGCGCCCTCACGCCACAAAGCACGACGTACGGCGCCGATAATAGCCGCTTCGTCGGGAACGGCCAGGCGCTCCAACTCTCGGGAGTAAGGCATAGGAACGTCCGCCCCTGCCAGGATCTCGATGGGAGCGTCCAGATCATCGAATGATGACTCGTAGAGGCGAGAGGCAATCTCGGCGGCCACAGAGCAGGTCCGCCGCGCTTCGCTCACCACTACGGTGTGGTGGGTACGCGCTACCGAGGCGGCCAGGGCGGCCGTGTCCAGCGGCGCCAGGGTTCGCAGGTCGATGACCTCTACCTCAATGCCGTCTCGGGCCAGCGTACCCGCGGCGCGGAGGCACGTCTGGGTCATGCGCGAGTAGCTGACCACCGTACAGTGGGCCCCTGGCCGCCGCACCGCAGCCTGCCCGAACGGCACCAGGTGCTCTCCCTCGGGGATCTCACCGCGGAGCGTGTACAGGGCTGCGTGCTCGAGAAACACCACAGGGTTGGGGTCACGGATGGCGGTCTTAAGCAGCCCCTTGGCATCCGCAGGGGTGGCAGGGACGGCGATCTTCAGGCCGGGAGTGTGCATAAAGATCGTTTCTAGGGCGTGGCTGTGCTGCGATCCCAGCCGTTCCCCTTTGCCATTTGGCCCGCGCAGGACCATCGATATGGAAAACTGGTTGCCGGACATATAGTGCATCTGCGCGGCGTGGTTGATAATCTGATCCAGCGCGCGCAGACAGAAGTTCATCGTCATGTACTCAACGATGGGCCGGAGCCCAGCCATCGCCGCGCCCACGGCGAGGGCGGTGAAAGCCTCCTCGGAAATGGGGGTATCGGCCACGCGGAGCGGCCCGAAGCGCGCCCGGAGACCCTCCGTGACGCGAAAGGTACCCTGGTACTCGCCAACCTCCTCTCCGATGATAAATACGCCCGCGTCGCGCTCCATTTCCTCGATGAGCGCTTCACGTAAAGCTTCACGGTATGTCAGGATTGGCATTGAGAATCCATTCCAGGGGCCTGGCGGGGCCGGCGCACGATCGTGCGAGGCGCTCGTGCGGCTCGCCGCCGCTACGGCGCAGGCGCGAATACTCCCTCGTAGAGCGCCTCAGGGGGTGGCCACGGGCTCTCGTCGGCAAAGCGCAGGATCTCTTCCACCTCGTCCTCCACTTCGTCGGCGATCTGTTCGACTATCTCCTTCGTCAACGCCCCTTGCTGGATCAGGTGATCTTCCAAAAGGCCAATCGGGTCGCGCTGGCGCCAGCGTTCCACCTGCTCCCGCGTGCGGTAGGTACCTGGATCCGCGGCGCCGTGGCCCCGATAGCGATAGGTAAGGGCCTCCACGAAGTAGGGACGGCGCGTTTCCCGGACGCGGGCGATGGCTGGCTCGGCGCACTCCCGCACGCGCAGGAGATCCATCCCGTCGCACTGCGTGGATTCAATTGCGTAGGCGCAGGCGCGCTCTGCGAGGCGCGGAACTGCGGAGGAGCGTTCGACGGAGGTCCCCATCGCGTAGAGGTTATTCTCACAGATGAACAGGATCGGGAGATCCCAGAGCGATGCCAGATTGAAGGACTCGTGAAACAGGCCGGTGTTGACCGCTCCATCGCCGAAGAAGTTCAGACAGATGCGATCCTCACCGCGGTACTTCGCCGCGTAGGCCAGACCCACGCCAATGCCGACCCCTGCCCCCACGATGCCCGTGCCGCCGTAGAAGTGGATACGGCGATCCATCAGGTGCATCGAACCGCCCTTGCCCCGGCAGACGCCCGTGCTACGGCCGTACAGCTCCGCCATCGTGGCGCGCGGGTCTCCCCCGCGCGCCAAAAAATGGCCGTGGTCGCGATAGGCATCAATGACGTAATCATCCGGTCGAGCAGCGGAGAGAAAGCCGCAGGCCACTGCTTCCTGGCCGATGTACAGGTGCAGGTAACCGCCGATCTTGTCCTGGGTATAGGCCCAGCCGGCCCGGTCCTCGAAGCGGCGGATCAGGAGCATTTTCCGGTACAGGCCGATCTGTTCCTCGCGCGCCAGCGGCATCGCCTTTCCTGTTCTTCAGAGAGAGAATCACGGAGTTTATATCGCCCGGGAGGCGAGCAAGGGTCAGGTCATCGCGTGCCAGCAAGCATATGCCCGCGTGAAAGAGCCGCTAAACCCGTGCCCGAGGTTAATTGGCACAAGCGTTGCCTCGCGCACAGGGAGCGTTCAGGGTTTGGAGAGCCGCCGGTAATCGTTCCGCCCGCCGGCTGGTTGGGGAGGCAACAGAGATGAGCGCTGCCGCGGTGAGCGGGCGAATCGGCACGCCCCAGCTCGGGATATGGCTGCTTCTGTACGGCCTGGCAGCCGCCCTCTGGTCCGTCTGGGCGGGCACGGAGAACGCTCTGCAAGAGATCGCACAGGCGGTAGCACTGGCCGCTCCCAGCCTGCTGGCCACTGGTCTCTGCTGGCGACGCCGCCGGCAGGAGCGTGCTACCCCCGGCTACGGCTGGCTCATCTGGTGGCTCTTGGGAGCGGGAGTCGGTTTGCTCGGCGGTCTTTACACCGCGCAGATGGTGTTTCAGGCCACTGGTGGCCCGGCAGCGGGGCTGGTGCTACCGCTGGCCATCTGCTACCCTGTGCTGCTTGCGGGGCTGCTCCTGGAACCAGGTCCCTTGTCAGAAAAGCCGTGGGCGGCTCTGTTTGACGCGTTCATGGCCACCGCCTGCGCGTTAACGGTGGTGGTACACCTCATCCTGGAACCGCTTCTGCCCGCGCTGCCGCAAGCGGCGCCGGAGCGATGGACGGTGGTGATGCTTCTCGCCGGAGATGTAACGCTGATTGCCGGGGCCGCGCTGGCGCAGATGGGTCACTGGCGGCGGCGTCCCCGACCACGAGGCCTGGCACTGGCTGCGGCCGGGGTGGGTATCCTCGGGATCGCGGACGGCGCCCGTCTGGTGCTGAACCTGGCCGGGGACGCCCGACTCGCAGACTGGTTCGGGTTCGGATGGGTGGTGGGCGTAGTCATGGTAGTGATGGCCGCTTGTCGCGAGCCCGGACCTCCCGCGACGGCTCCCGTGGATCTCCACCCCCTGGCAGAAAGTCTGGCGCGCCCCGTCCACTGCGGCGCGGTAACGCTCGGCACGCTGCTCACCATCGGCGCGCTGGACCTGATCCTGCACGGCCATGTGCGCCCGGGCGCGCTTAGCGGCGGGGTGTTGCTGCTGACGCTTCTTGGCCTGCGGCTCGTAGCGGGGTTCCTGGATCTACGGAGTCGCCTGGAGCAGAGCCACTGGCAACGCCATCGCGCCGAGCGGGACGCAGAACTCCTGGGGCAAGAGAAGCGACGGCTGGCCACCGTCAACGCCCTCGGGCGGGAGCTGAACGCCTCCCTGGAACTCAACCAGGTACTCCAGGTGGCCCTCTGCCGCAGTCTGACCGAAGTGAGCGCTGACTTCGGCGCTATTCGCACCAGCCCCGTAGATGGGATGCACCCGGACGGGGGGATCCTGTGCCTGCCGGAGGCGCGCCGTGAGGAGGCGCTCCTCTACCTGGAAGATCAGCAGCCAGATGCTGCCCTGGATTCGACCGCCCCGTACCTGCTGCGGCAAGCCCTGCAGGATCGGGATGAAACGGTGAGCGAACTCCTGCTCGCCCGCCAGGAGAGGCCGTTTGACCCTGCGGAGCGCTGGCTCCTGACGGCGATGGCCGCGGAGATCAGCCTGGCATTGAGGAACAGCCGCAACTACCTTCTGGCGCGTCGCCAGGCGGATCACGACTCGCTTACCGGTCTGCTAACCACCGTGCTGTCATGCAGCACCTGGCCACGGAGATCAACCGCGCCAGCCGCACCGGCGGGGCGCTGTCGATCGTGATGATCGACCTGGATAACTTCAAGGCCCTGAACGATACCCTCGGCCATCCGCTGGGCGACGTCGCGCTCCAGAAGGCGGCCACCATTATGCGATCCGTCTGCCGGCAGACGGATTTCCTGGGCCGCTACGGTGGCGACGAGTTCCTCATCTTGCTGCCCAGCACCAACTTGGCGGGCGCCTGTCGCGTGGCGGAGCGGATCCGAGAGGCGGTGATGGAGGCGCGTCTGTCCGAAATTGGCGGCCCGCCCGTCAATCTGCTCCTTAGCTTCGGCCTGGCGTCCTACCCAGAGGATGCCGTGAACCAGCAAGAACTGATCGCGGTTGCCGATCTGAACCTCTACGAAGCCAAGCACCGCGGGGGCAACCTGGTGGGCACCTCCGAGACACGTGTGGAAAGCGCCACCCTGGCCGGACTGGAGAACTTCGGCACGCTGGACGCCCTGGTGGCCGCCGTAGATGCAAAGGACCGTTACACCCGCCGCCACAGCGAAGAGGTGGCAATCTACGCGCACGCCATTGGGGAGGCGCTCGAGCTGCCGCAGGAAACGCTGGAAGACCTGCAGATCGCCAGCATAGCACATAAGGTTGGCCTGATCGCCGTTCCGGACTGGATCCTGCGCAAGAACGGGCCGCTAACCCCTGAAGAGTTCGAGGTGATCCGGCAGCATCCGAGCATCGGGGCTAAGATCGCCAGCACGATCCCCGCGCTCGCGCGGGCGCTCCCCGGCGTGCGCCACCACCACGAGCGGTGGGATGGACGCGGCTATCCGGATGGCCTGCGCGGCGCCAAGATCCCGCTCCTCGGGCGAATCATTGCCATCGCGGACGCCTACTCAGCGATGATCCACACGCGGCCGTACCGGGACAGCCTGACGCCCTCGGAAGCGCTGGGTGAGATCCAGCGCGGTGCGGGAACGCAGTTCGACCCGGAAATCGCCACCGTGTTCCTCCGGTTGATGGAGAAGCGGGGCGTAACGCCCGCTCCGGTCCCCACGCATCTCCCCGAGGTCGTCAGTCTCCGCTCGCAGGCGATGTAACGCCTGCCGGTACGGCTCTCTCCTGAACGCCCGCGCGCCTGAAGTCTCGAACACCCGCACACCCATTTACCCGCGCCGCCAGGAAGGGAACCGTGCGGGCGCCGGCCAACGCTGTCGCGGGGGCGATTTCCCTCCAGGGGCTCCCGTGAGGAGGCGGTGATGGAGCAACGCATTCTGGGCCGCACCGGGCGGCAGGTATCCATTGTGGGGATGGGCGGCATCGTGGTGATGAACACCGAGCCCGCCGAAGCGCGTGAACTCGTGGCGGAAGCGATCGACCGGGGGGTGACCTACGTCGATATCGCCCCCAGCTACGGAAACGCCGAAGAGCGGATGGGCCCCGCCCTGGCGCCCTACCGCAACCGCGTCTTTCTGGCCTGTAAAACCGCACAGCGCACACGCACCGAAGCCGCCGAGGAGCTACGCGCCTCCCTGCGACGGCTGCAAACGGATCACTTTGATCTCTATCAGATCCACGGCCTCGGCACACACGAGGAGATGGAGACTGCTCTGGGCCCGGGAGGTGCGCTGGAGGCGCTGGAAGAGGCGCGCCAGGCGGGGCTGATCGGCGACATCGGCTTTTCCGCCCACTCGACGGAGGTCGCCGTGGAGGCGCTGCAGCGGTACGACTTCGCCTCCGTCCTGTTCCCGCTCAACTTCGTGGTCTACCACCACGGGTTCGGCCCGCAGGTGATCGAGGCGGCGCAGGCGCGAGGCGCGGCCCGGCTGGCCCTCAAGTCGCTGGCCCGCACGCGGCTGCCGAAGGGCGCGGACCAATCGGTATGGCCCAAGTGTTGGTACGAGCCGGTGGCGGATCCGCAGATGGCCAGCCTGGCGCTGCGGTGGACGCTCTCCTTGCCGATCACCGCCGCCATCCCGCCGGGCGAGGCGCGCCTGTTCCGCATAGCGTTGGACATTGCGGCGCAGTTCACCCCTATCACCCCCGAGGAGGAGGCGATCCTGCGCCAGGAGGCGGCGCGCCTGGAGCCGATCTTCCCCCTGGCGGCCTGAGCCCCGGTAGGGGAGTGGATGCTGCGGAGGCTAGCCAACCCGGCATGCCGCAGCCTTCACTCCCTGGCTCCGCCAACCCAGTTCGGTTCCGGCTCGCGTAAGGTGACGCCACCTCGCGCCGACATGCAGCACGCTCTTCCGCAGTTACGGCCGGGATAGCAGCCCCGCCCAATCTGTGCGGTCAGCGAAGTCCAGCTACCCAAACCGTCCTAATACTGCAACCGCACTTTCAACGGAGGCGGTTGGTTGCTACGCAGAGGTCGCGGGGGTGGCGCTGTCGTGGAGAGCGCCGTTCGTGCGCGCCGGGGTCGACCACGACGGTTCGCCGGGGCAAGTGCGGCTGCAGTATTAGCCTTGCCTGGATGACAGATAGTTGACCCATAATGCCTCTTGCCTGACGGCCTTCACCGAATGACAGACGTGCTGCGGGGCATCGATGCGTCTCCAGTCGCGGTAGAGCCGCTCCATCAGCGGACACCGATAACCCGAAATAGCAACCATCCCTCTAGCACTGTGCAAGACCTCTGCGAGTTCCTCGTGTTCTCGATCCGTCATCTCAAAGCCGTATGCCTTCGGGTCGCCTCTGGATTCGTGTGGGTAAGGAGGGTCGCAGTAGAACAAGGTGCCTTGGCTGTCATAAGCCCGAATCACCTCCATCGCAGGGCGGTTCTCGATCTGGACCCTGAGAAGGCGCGCAGCAATCTCTATGAGGCCGTAGGGGCTGCCTAACCAACGAGAGACCGCTCCTCCCATGCCTCGCCGACTCGTGTCGCGGCACATGGCCCAGCGCCCTTGGGAGGCCGTCTGGGCTAGGCCCGTTCGGGCCTGTCGGGCCCGAACGTAGAAGCGCCGAGCACGTTCCAGATCCGACAGACCTTCGGTAGGATCTGTAACAGCGCACATCAGCTCCTGCCTGCTAAAGGGAGTGAGACCGATCGCTTCTACCAGCGCGTCACGCTGGTCACGGAGAGTACTAAAGAAGTTGACGACCTCCCCGTCCAGGTCGTTGTACGTTTCGACAGGTGACGGTTCCCGATTCAGCAACACAGCGGCGGATCCCCCGAATGGCTCGCAGTAATGGTGCGCCTTGGGTAGGAGAGGAAGCAACCATTCTAGGTGGGAGAACTTGCCTCCATACCACCCAAAGGCAATCTTCTTCCCATTACGCTTGGGCGGAGCGATTCCTATTTCGTGAAGCACCGCGTCCAGGAATGGCGTTGTAGCGGGTGATCGCACTGCTATTGCTGTCCTTGCCAAGACGGATCATCGTTCGGGGTAGTCGTCGCTACTATGAAGCGCCGTTTCCTACCGTCCTCCTTTGCAGCTCCAGGGCCGACGCAAGAGCCACATAGCTGTTCGGACGCGGCTCCTGCGTTGGCCGTGCAGTGAATTCAACCCCTACCCGCACCCGCTCGTCGCGCCGCAGTTCAGGCAGCGATAGCAGGCTCCCGAGCGCACCATCAGCGCGCCGCACTCGCTGCACGGCGGGGCGTCCTGTTCCAGTGCGTCCGTCCAGGGGATTTCCGATTTCTGGCTTGGGGTTTCCGGTTCGAGCAAATCAGGAACCGAGGTGCCGTTGGTGAGACTCTTCTCCGGTTCGGGATGCTCTTCGCGGGGCAGGAACTTCAGCGCCAGCCACCGGAAGATGTAGTCCATGATCGACCTGGCGTAGGGGATGTCCTTGTTGCCCGTCCACCCGCTCGGCTCGAACCGGGTATGGCTGAACTTGTTACAGAGCACCTGGAGCGGCACGCCGTACTGGAGCGCCATAGAAACGCAGGTGGCGAAGGAGTCCATAAGCCCGCTGATGGTGCTCCCTTCCTTCGACATGGTAATGAAGATCTCGCCCGGGGTGCGGTCATCGTACAGCCCCACGGTAACATAGCCCTCGTAACCGCCCACGCTGAACTTGTGGGTGATGCTCTGGCGCTCGTCGGGGAGCTTGCGGCGGTAGGGCCGCTCCGCCGCCGTCTCTCGCTTCTCGCCTCGCGCCTCCTGCTTCCCGGTGGAGAGCGGCTGGCTCCGCTTGGAACCGTCCCGGTAGATGGCAATCGCCTTCAGTCCCAGCTTCCACGCCTGGAGGTAGACCTGCTCGATCTCCTCCACGGTGATGTCTTCGGGCACATTGACCGTCTTGGAGATCGCGCCGCTGAGGAATGGCTGGACGGCAGCCATCATGTGCACGTGCCCCATATAAGGGATGGAGCGCGTTCCTCCCGACCTCGGGTCGGGACGGAAGGCGCAGTCAAACACCGGCAGGTGGCGATCCAGCAGGCCGGGTGCGCCCTCGATGGTGCCGTGCGCGTCCACGTAGCGGCAGATGGCGTCGATCTCCTTCTCCGAGTAGCCGAGCTGCCGCAGGGCGAGCGGCACGGTCTGGTTGACGATCTTCATCAGCCCGCCGCCCACGAGCGACTTGTACTTCACCAGGGCGATGTCCGGCTCGATACCCGTGGTGTCGCAGTCCATCATGAAGGCGATCGTCCCCGTGGGAGCGAGCACGGTGGCCTGGGCATTGCGATAGCCGCACCGCTCCCCCAGCTGGAGGCATTCGTCCCACACCTGGTGCGCGGCGCCGATGATCTCTTCCGGAACGAGGGACGCATCGATGTGATCCACAGCGTCGGCGTGCATCCCCATCACGCGGAGCATCGGCTCGCGGTTGCGCTCGTAGCCGGCGAACGGTCCCAGGTGGCCGGCGATGCGCGCCGACTGCTGGTAGGCGGCCCCCGTCATAATCGCTGTGAGGGCGCCCGCGAGGGCCCGTCCCGCGTCGCTGTCGTAGGGCAGCCCCAGGCTCATCAGCAGGGCACCCAGGTTGGCGTAGCCGAGGCCGAGGGGCCGGTAGTCGTGGGAGTTGCGCGTGATCGCCTCCGTGGGATAGGAGGCGTTATCGACGATGATCTCCTGCGCGGTGATGGTAATCTCGCAGGCGTGGATATAGGCCTCTACATCGAAGCTGCCGTCCTCCCGCCGGAATTTCATCAGGTTGAGGGACGCCAGATTGCAGGCCGTATCGTCGAGGAACATATACTCGGAGCAGGGATTAGAGGCGTAAATCCGATCCGTGTTCGCGCAGGTGTGCCAGCGATTGATCGTATCGTCGAACTGCATCCCGGGATCGCCGCAGATGTAGGTCGCTACGGCAATCTCGTGCAGAATACTCCAGGCGCGATAGGTATCCGCCGGCTCCCCGGTGCGCCGAAAGCGGGTCGCCCACTCGCCGTCCTGCGCCACGGCTTCCATAAAGGCGTCGGTGGCGCGCACGCTGTGGTTGGCGTTCTGGAAGAAGATGCTATCGTAGGCGCCGCCCGCCACATTGAAGCCGCCGTCGTAGCCCGCCTCGATGAGCGCCCACGCCTTCTTCTCCTCCTCCGCCTTGCAGCGGATGAACTCGAGGATGTCGGGATGGTCCACGTCCAGGATCACCATCTTGGCGGCGCGGCGGGTCTTCCCCCCGCTCTTGATCACCCCTGCGAAGGCGTCGAAGCCGCGCATAAAGCTGACGGGGCCGCTGGCCACGCCGCCGCCGGCGAGCGGCTCGCAGGAGGAGCGCAGGCGCGACAGGTTGCTGCCCGTGCCCGAGCCGCCCTTGAACAGCCGCGCCTCCGTGGCCGCCAGGCGCATAATGCTCTCCATGTCGTCGTCCACGGAGTTGATGAAGCATGCCGAGCACTGGGGACGCGGCACGTCCTTCAGCCCCACGTTGAACCACACGGGACTGTTGAACGACACGTACTGGTGCAGCAGCAGGTAGGTCAGCTCGTCCTCGAAGGCGGCGGCATGGGCCTCGGTGGCGAAGTAGTTCCCCTCACGGCCCCATCCCGAGATCGTGCGGGACACGCGCCCGATCAACTGCCGCACGCTGTGCTCGCGCGCGGGATCCCCCAGGTGGCCGCGGAAGTACTTGGAGACGACCACGTTGGTGGCCAGCTGCGACCAGAAGGTGGGGAACTCCACATCCTGCTGCTCGAAGATGACCTCGCCCTTTTCGCTGGTGATCTGGGCGGTGCGTCGCTCCCACTCCACCTCATCGAAGGGGTGGACGTCGGTTTCCGTCCAGAACCGCTCGATCTCCAACCCCGTGACGGAGGGCCGGCGCGCGGGGCGCCGGTCGCGGCCGTTAGGGGAGGCGGTGCGTGCGGGCCCGCCGTTGGGGGCCGCGGTTGTCGGATGGTGATCGGT
>JACQGL010000187.1 GCA_016199525.1 Armatimonadota bacterium | reverse complement strand
GGGAAGAGCGCCGATGTCTTGCTGTTCCACGTGCGCCGCCCGGACGGAGAGGCCGACACCTGGGGCTGGGCCATCGGGACCAGCACGCTGCGGGACTGAGGGAGCGCGCCGCTTATGGAGTTACTCGGACAGGGAAGCCTGGCCGTGAGGGAGCGACCAGGGCACCCGATAATAGCAGTGGAGTGATTGCCGCTGGCGAGAGGTGAAGGCGCGGGACGCCGAAGAGGCCGGAGATGCGCATCCTGATCACGGGCGCGGGGGGACGGTTGGGGAGAGACCTGCGCCGCGTGCTAACTCCCCACCACGAGTGTCTGGCGTTCTCTCACCCAGAGCTGAACATTGCCGACTTGGCGGCGGTGCGCTCCGTCCTCCAGGAGGAGCGGCCCGATCTGCTCCTCAACTGCGCCGCCGCCACCGATGTGGATCGCTGCGAGCGGGAGCCGGACTACGCCGAGCGGGCCAACGCCTGGGGAGCCGCGGTAGTGGCTTCTTGCTGCGCGCGCCTGGGCATCCGGTTGATCCACTTCAGCACGGACTTCGTCTTCGACGGGGAGGCTGGCGCGCCGTACACTGAATTCCATCCCACCCGGCCGATCAACCGCTACGGGGCGACGAAACTGGCCGGGGAGCGCGCCGTGTTCCAGAGCGGCGCCGACGCGCTGGTGGTGCGGACCCAGTGGCTCTACGGTGGCGGTGGGGGCGACTTTCCGGTGGCGATCCTCCGCGCCGAAAGCTTGCGCGGTGGCGGCTCCCTGCGTGTGGTTGCTGACCAGGTCGGCGCGCCCACCTATTCGGCGGACCTGGCGGAACAGGTGGCGCGGCTCCTGGACCTGCCGTTGCGGGGCGTTTTGCACTTCAACAACGATGGGGAGTGCTCGCGCTGGGAGTGGGCGCGGGAGACGCTTCACCTCGCCGGACGGGGCGATGTGCCGGTAGAGGCGATTCGCAGCGAGGAGTGGCCGACGCCCGCGCGCCGGCCAAAGCACTCGACGCTGCGACGGTTCGTGTGGGAGCAGCTGGGGTGGCCTCCGCCGCGAGACTGGCGCGCGGCGCTGGCTGATTACCTCGGGACGTTGCGCGCGAACGGCCAGCTACCCGGGTAGATAAGGCAGCGCCCGCGGGAGGATAGGCGGCAGACGATCCGGTTTGATAGCGGCAGGGGGTGCGTTCGAGCGCCTTGGGAGAGTCTGAACCCTCGGGAAGCGGATCGGGTTGAGCCGTCGTGGCGATATTGAAGCGTCCTACCCGTCGTATCCCCAGGGCTGCGCCGATTCCCTGCTCGGCCCCGATCACCGACTGCCCTGGGAGAGATCCCTGGCTCGAAGCGTGGCGGCTTCGACGGCCCGTATCAGGGCGCTCCGCAGGCCGCCCGCTTCCAGCTCCGCCAGCCCGGCGATGGTGGTGCCGCCGGGCGTGGCCACGCGGTCCTTCCACACGGCGGGGTGCTCCCCGGTTTCCAGGAGGAGCTGCGCAGATCCCAGGACCGTCTGCGCCGCCAGCAGCAGGGCGACATCCCGCGGCAGACCGACCTTCACGCCCCCGTCCGCGAGCGCCTCGATGAGGACGAAGATGAATGCGGGCCCGCTGCCACTGAGCCCCGTTACCGCGTCCAGGGCGCTCTCCGGCAGCTCAACGACGCGCCCGCCCGCCTCGAAGATCGCGCGCACGAGGGCGATATCAGCATCGCTCGCGTTCGGGCCGCGCGCGATGGCCGCCGCGCCCGCGCGCACCGTAAGCAGGAGGTTCGGCATCACGCGCACCAGGCGCGCCTCCGGGTGGATGAGGGCGCGGATGCGCGCCAGCGGCACGCCGGCGGCAATGGAAACGAGAAGATGGCGGGCGCCGAGATGCCCTCCGATCTCGCCCAGCATGTCAGGCATAACGCCCGGTTGCACGCAGAGGAGCAGCACGTCCGCGGCGAGGGCGGCGCGGTTATCGGGGGTGGTAGTAACTCCCAGAGCGGCCAGCGCCTGCCGCCGCGTGGCAACCGGCTCGCAAACGGTGATCTGGCACGGCGTCCCGATGAGATCGGGACTGGCCAACAGGGCGCGCAGGATAGCTTCCGCCATCTTGCCGCCGCCCACAAAGGCTATCTGTTCCGAGATCGGCATGGTCCCTCCCAGCCGGGGAAAGATGCCGGGAGGGGCAGGGGAGGGCGTGGCAGGCAGAACGGCACGCGCTAAGAAACGGAGGACAGCCTCCTGATTGCCAGGCGCGAGATCTGTCCCCTGTTTCTGAGGGTGCCTGCAGGACCGCCCTACCTCTTACTGCGCGTGCCGCTGCTCTTCCAGGAAGGGGCCCTTGCCCCCCGGCTCGATTTCGTCCTCATCAGCGATGATGATATTCGCCGGGGTGAATAGGAACACCTTATCCCCGACCTTCTCGTAGAAGCCGTTTAGGGCGTAGGTAACGCCGCTGATGAAGTCGATGACCCGACGCGCCAGCTCGTCGTCCGTGCTCTCCAGGTTGACGATCACGGGGCGCCGGTCCTTCAGATCCTCCGCTGCCCTCTGGGCGTCCGCCAGGGAGTGCGGCACGCGCTTGGTAATCTGGCTGCCGCGGTGGGAGTGCACTTGCAGCAGCGGCGCGCTGCCGGCACCCCGCCGGTTCCGGCTGGCGACGGATCCCTGCCCGTTAGCTCCGAACTCCTCCGATTCTTCATCCTCTTCGTGCTCGCCGAACCAGCGGTCGCGCAGGCGGGCAATCCAGCCGTCCTGCTCTTCATAGTCGTCGGCGGAGACCCTCTTGCTCATCCGGTAACCCTCCTCTGGCCGAATAGGGCGGTCCCGATCCGCACCATCGTGCTGCCTTCTTCAATGGCGATCTCAAAGTCGCCGCTCATTCCCATGGAGAGCACACGCCGCTGCGGGAGCGGCAGGCGCTCGAAGAGTCCGGCGAGCTGTCGAAAGCAGGCGCGCACCGCCGCTTCGTCGGCGCCCAGGGGACCCATACCCATCAGGCCCACCAGGCTCAATCCGGGGATCGACGCCACCGCCTCGGCCAGTCTGGGGGCCTCTTCTGGCGCCACGCCCCACTTCGACGCCTCGCCCGCGATATTGACCTCCAGCAGCGCCTCCACTGTGCGCCCCAGCGCCACCGCACGACGGCCCAGCGCATGAGCCAGTGGCTCGCTATCCACCGACTGCACACAGTCGAACAGCTCGGCCGCGCGACCTGCCTTGTTCCGCTGGAGGTGGCCGATCAGGTGGCGAGTAGTGGATAGGTCGGCCAGGGCGGCAAACTTCGCCGCTGCCTCCTGCACGTAGTTCTCGCCGATCTCGTGGGCTCCCGCCGCCACGACGAGCCGCACCCGCTCCGCCTCCACGCCTTTGGTAGCGGCAACCAGACGGATGGCCTCCGGCTTGCGACCCGCGCGCCGGGCGGCCGCGGCGATACGCTTTCGGACTCGTTCTACATTCTCGGCAATCGGGCTCATGGAGGGCACCTGAAGTATGATAAACCTTGTTCAGTAGAGGCCCGGGTCGCCGGCTGGCCTTCTGGCGAGGGAGCGATCCGGCGGCCTGGCCTCGTGCGCCCGTCCACCTCTTGTTCCTTTGTGCTACTTCCACCGGGGCCAAGTCCGGCCCTACCTCCCGTGTGCTGTCAGGGGAAGAATGTCCAATGGAATGCAGCGGCTCTCAATCGGCACTGCTCACGCACCGACTTCGGGAGGCCCTGGATTACGTCGCCCGCCTGCACGCAGGGCAGAAGCGGGATTCCATGGGCCCACCGGCTTCCTCTCGGTCGGTGCGCCGCGATGAAGGAGGGTGATCCATTGAAGGCGATGGTCCTGCCGGCGCCCGGGCCGGTCGAAACGTCTCCCCTGCAGCTGGTGGACCTGCCCGTGCCCGAGCCGGCCCCCGGGGAAGTGCTCATTCGCGTCGAGGTATGTGGCGTTTGCCGGACCGACCTGCACATCGTGGAAGGCGAACTGCCGCCCCACCGGCAGAACGTGGTGCCCGGCCACGAAGTGATTGGCCGGGTGGAACGCCTGAGCGCCGAGGCGACCCGCTTCCAGGTCGGCGACCGTGTGGGCGCGGCCTGGCTCTACGCCTCCTGCGCTGTTTGCCCCTACTGTCGCCGGGACGACGAGAACCTCTGCGATGCACCGCGTTTCACCGGTTACGACGTGAACGGTGGCTATGCCGAGTATATAGTGGCGCCCGAGGCGTTCATCTATCCGATTCCTGCGGGCGTCTCGTCCCGGGAAGCGGCTCCGTTCATGTGCGCGGGCATCATCGGCTACCGGGCGCTACGCCGCAGCGACATCCAGAAAGGCGAACCGATCGGGCTCTACGGTTTCGGCGCTGCCGCCCATATCGTCCTCCAGATAGCCAGGCACTGGGGGTGCGAGGTGTACGTTTGCACCCGGGGAGAGCGACACCAGGAACTGGCGCGGCAGATGGGAGCCACCTGGGTGGGGTCTTCCCACGCTCGCCCGCCGGAAAGGCTGCGCAGCGCCATCCTCTTTGCGCCCGCCGGCGAACTGGTTCCGGTGGCGCTCGAAGCGCTGGACAAAGGCGGCACCCTGGCGCTGGCAGGCATCTACATGACGCCCATCCCTGCCTTGGATTACCAGCGGCATCTCTACTACGAGCGGAACCTGCGCAGCGTTACCGCCAGCACGCGGCGCGATGGCCAGGCGCTGCTTCAACTGGCGGCGGAGGTCCCCTTGCGGACACGGACGCAGGAATTCCCCCTGGAGGCAGCCAACGAAGCGCTCCAGAGGTTGAAGCAGGACCAGATCAACGGCGCTGCGGTGCTGCGGGTCTCGTGACCGAAGTTACTCCTCGGAGAGCACGCGCACGGCATCCCCCACGGCGATCCGGCCGCCGGATTCCACCACGCTATACACCCCCGCGCGGCGATCCGGCTGCAGGCAGGCGCGCAGGCCGGGGGTGGCTTCGTCCATGCGCGCGCACGGCTTCATCTCGCCGCGAACGTGCACCACTGCTTCTCCCAGGCACAGGCGGCGGTCGATCGTTTCCGCCAGCGGGATCCCGCCCACCACCAGGTTAGCGCGGCGGGTCTCGGGCGGCAGCTCGCGGTCCAGCGCGGCGGTGGCTCGCTGCCAGTCCTCGCGGGAGAGGAGCGTGACCTGCCGCTCGGCCGGGCGATTCCGGTCTTCACGCAGGCCGACATTCGCCACCGCTGTGGCCTCTGCCAGCGGCACCGGCACGCAGCGTGGGGTCGGATAGACAAGGATCGCTTCAATAACGCCCGTGGAATCGCTCATGGGTCCTCGCGGTTCGGAATCCAGGGCCGTTCCGCCTGGCCGGTGTGCTGGTTGGCGGCCCGCGCCAGCACGAAGAGGAGGTCGGAAAGCCGGTTCAGGTAGGCCAGGGCCTGTTCGTTCACCGTCTCCGCGTGGGCCAGCGTGACCACCGACCGCTCTGCCCGCCGGCAGGCCGCACGGGCCAGGTGCAGGCAGGCGCCCGCCGTCACGCCGCCTGGCAGGATAAAGTGCGTCAGCGCGGATAGATTCGCCTCCTGCCTGTCGATGAGGTCTTCCAGGTACGCCACCATGTCGGCGGTAACTCGGGGCACGCGCTTCTGGCCCACCCGCTCCCCCGCCTCGGGCGGCGTGGCCAGGTCCGCGCCCAGGATGAGCAAGTTCTCCTGGAGGCGGATGAGAATCTCCCGCAGGTCGCCAAACGCCTCGTGGCTCAATGCCAGGCCCAGGTGGGCGTTCAGCTCGTCCACGTCCCCACCGGCAGCCACGCGGGGGTGGTCTTTCGGGACGCGCCGCCCTCCGAACAAGCCGGTTTCACCACGGTCGCCGGTGCGGGTGTAGATACGCATAGCTTTCACCAGTAGCGCAGGCTGCCAGCCTGCGCTAGGGAAGTCCTTGCAGGCAGGATGCCTGCGCTACATCCCGGCGCTCCCCGCCTCACTCATTCCCTGGGGTTCCCAGGCGACGGGTGCCCGCCTTGATGCGCTTGGTGCGGCTCAGGCTGCGCGTGCCCGCCTGGATCTCCGCCGCCGCCGCTTCCATGTCCGCAGCCAGGGTCTCCGCTCCCATCTTGCGCAGCATCCGCGTGGCCACCTGCAAATGGCGGGTGGCCGCATCTCCCTGGCCTCGATCCAGCGCCTCCTGCGCGCGGCGCTCCTCAAGGTAGACGGCGGTACGGGCGACGGCATCGATCACCGACTCGTCCCGGGCGTGCGCCAGTGCCGGATCCGTGACGGCCAGCAGGCTAAGCGGGTGCTCCACAGTGAATGCCTCGTTCTCGTCCAGGGATTGGCCACGGGCCACCACGCGTGCAATCTCCACGTTCCCCTCGGACGCGGCGGCAGGAGCGAGTTCCGCCAGCAGCTCCACCGCTTCCTCCGCGCGCACCTCGCCGAGGTGAAACTCACGCACGCCTGCGTCCGCCCACATCAGCGGGAAGGCGGCGATCTGGGGGGAGACCTGGTGGAAACTCCGCAGCAAGGCTTGAGCGGACAGGTGGAAGCTAAATCGGACCTGGCGGGCGACGACGCGCAGCATCTGCGCGAACTCCTCGGCGAGGGCGCGCTCCAGGTCCAGGGCCGTGGGGGCATAGGTGTAGTTGCCACGGGTGATATCCGCCACCCGCATCAGGAGTTCTTCGTCGAATTCCCCCCCTACGCCCACTGTGCTCACCACAATGCCGCAGTCCGGGAACGATTCCACCAGCGAGAGGCAGGCGTCACGATCGACCACCACACCATCGCTAATGAGCAGCAGGCGGCGGGCGGTACGCGGCGGGGAGACGTCCTGCCAGCGGGCGATGACGGCGCGCAAAGCCTCTTCCAGACGCGTTTCCTGTTCCAGGCCTGCCTGGGAAAGCGGCTGCCCGAGCAGAGCGAGCGCCTCCCTTGCCGTGGCGGCGCGCGCCGTCGGAGTGCGTTCGGACCCGCCTGGATCGTCCAGGATTACGCGCACCCGTTCGTTGAACGCGAGCACCGCCACCGCATCGTTGGGATCCAGCGCTTGCAGACCGCGCCACAGCGCCCGCGCAGCGCTCAGCATCGGCGTGCTGATCTGGCGCTGCATCTCCTGGAGCGTCCGGCCCGTCCAGATGATTGCCTCGCGGCCGTCCGCTATCTGGCGCCGGATGTCACCTCGCTCTTCTGCCAGCCGGCGCCAGCGCTCTCGCTCCTGCGGGTCAAGCCGGAACTGGTACATACTGGCGCTGGCGTCCAGGAGGCAGGCGAATTCCAGGCGTGGCCGTTGCGGCGCTGGCGCCGGCTGGAGCCGAATGAGGGCGTAGAGCGGCTCCTCCGGCTCCGTTCCCGCCAGGGCAGCTGTATGGCTTAACGTGGCAGAGATGGAAAGTGGCACTTCCATCTAGGTTTAGGCGCAGAATCTTCAGCGGCGGAACGGCAGCTTCACCGCCGCCAGCAGGCCAGGACTGCGAACCTGAACCCGCAGGGGAATGGGGTCCCGCTCGTTCTCGTTCACGCGCCAGGCGAGCGCCAGCTCCGTATCGGCGTCCCTCAAGTCGCCGGCGTGTACGGACACGGTCACTATCTGCTGCTGCCCGTGGGCGAGAGTGAACGCCGCCGGCGCCACGCTCACGGGCAGATCGGCAGGGAGCACCAGCTCGACCCGCCCCTCGCCTGCCCCCTGGTTGCGAAACGTGAGGCTATCTCGCCCCCACGCGCCCGGTTTTGCCACCAGCCGCAGCTCGGCGGGCGACACCTGAACACGCGGTGCCTCGGCGGAGCGTTCCAGCCGCACCGGCACGATCACCGGCTCCTGGTGCGAGAACTGGAAAATGATCTTCCCCTGCGCCGGTTGGCCGGCGGGCACCTTCGTGGCCTCGGCCGCCAGCCGCACCGTCGCGCGGTTGCGCTGGATCGTCTGCTCGCGAGCTCTCTCCGTGGAGGCGAGGAGAATATCCAGCCAACTGGCATCCACGTGTACGGAACCGTGCAGCGTGCCTCCCCCCACGTTGTACACGGTGAGGCTGGCCTCGGGTGCGCGCTGTCCCTCGTCATAGAGGACCAGCTCACGCGGACGGACGCGCCCCATCGGCGGCGCACTCGCCATCACGTCCTGCTCCATCTCCATCCCGTTCGGGTAGCGCCGCTCTGGATTGTAGTCCACCGAACGAAACACTGCGCGCACGAAGTGATCGTCCAGCCGCTGGCTATGCAGGATAGAACCATAAAGCTGCTGGGTGCGGCGGTCGATGTCTTCCTGGCTAAGCCGCTTCCCGGCCATTAACTCTACCAGGATGCGGCCCATAGCGAACACGTCCATCCGCATGCCCGCGGCCAGATCCTCCGCAGACTGCTCGGCATACTCAGGGGCCAGGTAGCCTTCCGTCCCGTAGAGGGTATCTACCTTCTCGTCCCGACGACGGTACCACTGCGCCGCACCGAAGTCGAACAGCACGGGATCGCCGTCCTCGTTCAGGCGGATATTGGACGGCTTCAGATCGTGATGGACGACGCTGCGGCTGTGCAAGAACGCCAGAATGTGGCAGAGGCAGACGCACCAGCGCGTTACCGTGCGCTGATCGGGGATCTGGCCGGATTGCAGCAGCGTATCGAGGTCGACGCCCGCGATGTAGTCCTGGATGATGTAGCGGCAGCCGGAGTCCTCGAAGGCATCGTGCATCTGGGGGATCAGCTCGTAGTTGCCCAGGCGCCGCAGCACGTCACACTCGCGCTGATAGATGCGCAACGCCTCCTCGGCATCGCCGGGTCTCTCCGGCTCGCGCATCTCTTTGGCGAAGTAGACCTGCCCCGATTCCGTGGCCACCTGGTAGGCCAGCGCGAACGCTCCCCCACCCAGGCAGCGGATCACCTGATAGGTACGCTGGCCGGTCAATTGCTCCCCGGGAGCCAGCTGGTACTCTTCACCCACACGGCGACGCTTCTGCATAGAACCTGATCCAAATGAACCCGCACCATCTCTGCCGCTTGCTTCCCGTGCGGGCCGTATAGCTTATTGTTACTCGAATGGCTGGGGTTCCGGGGTAAGAGAGGTAAGACGCAGGGTAACAATCGTGCGGCCGGGATACTTACGCCAGGCGAACGCGAATACGAGCCAGTTCGCCCAGAGTGATCTCGTCCCCCGGGCGAATCTCCACTTCCACGTGCGGCGATATGGCCTGCTGGTTGACGAAGGAGCCGTTCGTGCTTCCGAGGTCCACTACGTAATAACGCCCGCCGCGGCCTACAATTTGCGCGTGGCGACGGGAAACAGTGTCGTCCGGTCGAAGATCAATCTGCGGCTGGACGCCTCGCTTCGGATCCGGCCGTCCCACCAGAATTGTCCCCTCCGCAAGGGTGTACTGGGAATGGCGCGACCCGACCGAGACGTCCAGCACCCACTGCGGCGCAGGCGCGGCAGGAGCGGGCGACGCCGGGGGAGCGTCGAAACCCAGGTCCCAGCCGCCGGGGCAGGGAGCGCCCGCTTCAGCGACCACCCCGGCCGCACCCGGCGGCTGGGGTGGATCGGCTGCCTTCGGGGGCGGCGCAATCGGGTCGAAAAAACTGGCGACAGGGGCCGCAGTCGGCGATGGCGTGAGCCCGCCTGGAACGGCGGGCGGCTGTGGGGCCACTCCCCACGCGGCGGCGGCATCCTGGTCCGTTCCCGGGGCGGCGGGCCAGGCATCGTGTGGCTCCGCCGCGGGACCCTCGCTCTCGGCAGGTGGCCCCTCCACGCCTGCGTCTGCCGCTTGCGGCCAGCTAGAGTCCTGGTCCTGTTCGCGCCGCTGGTCCGGGGAATCGGATGGCGCCGGGTTGGGTGACCCCGGCCACGGGTTGGCAGGAGAATGGTGCCACATTGGCCGCTTCCAGGGACGTCGGACCCGCAGACGCGGGTGGCCTCCGCAGGCCTCTGACTGCCTGATCACCCTTCAGTTCGCCGGCCGGGGCACGATTCCTCTCCAGGCCTTACTCGGCATCGCGGTATATCATACAGTATTTGTTTTCTCCTATCACCTGCCGGTACGCATCACTGGTAGGAGCAGGAACCGCAAGCCCACGGAACGGGGAACGGATCAATCGCCCGGCAATCTCCCGCCGGGCTTGCTACTTCGTAACGGCGCGGCGCCCACGCCCCGCGATGCAGCCGGCGTTTCTGCCCGGCACGGCCCCGCGCCCTGCCGGAATGCTACCTTTGCTGATCTCGTTACCTGCGTCGGCAAATGTAGCC
Source organism: Armatimonadota bacterium (assembly GCA_016199525.1). Classification (GTDB taxonomy): domain Bacteria; phylum Armatimonadota; class SYMT01; order SYMT01; family JACQGL01; genus JACQGL01. Next base: position 22,551 of record JACQGL010000187.1, on the reverse strand, counting down.
GCGGGCGATGAACAGATCGGCGAGGAATCGCCGGGCCAACGTCGGAATGTACCATAACTGTTGCTCACGGAGCGACCGGCTGTCGTTGACAGCCAGCCTATCGGACCGGTATACTCTCGCGTCCGAACCGGGGAATGAGAGTCCGGTATCGGGAATTCGCTGCGTGACTGATATAAAGGAGGAGAACCGCCATTAACCGAGATACCGATCGTCGCAGCTTCCGCGACCTTGGTCCGCGTGTGAACCAGCGAATCCGCGTGCCTGAGGTGCGCGTGATCGATCCGAATGGCAACCAGTTGGGAGTGATGCCCACCCGCGAGGCTTTTCGCCTCGCGCAAGAGCAGGGGTTTGATCTGGTAGAGGTAGCGCCTAACGCGCAGCCGCCTGTCTGCCGTATCCTGGACTATGGGAAGTTCAAGTACGAAGAAGCCAAGAAGCAGCGCGAGACGCGCGGCAAGGCCCGCGAAGTCCGGCGCAGCCAGGACGTGAAGGGTATTCGTCTGCGCGCCGGCACGGACGTCCACGATTTCCAGCATAAGCTGGCGGACGCGCTGCGCTTCTTGCAGATGGGGCATAAGGTCCAGGTAACCCTGATCTTCAGGGGCCGTGAGGCGAGTCACCCCGAGGTTGCCCGCAAGCAGTTGGACCGTTTGGCAGAGAGCACTCGCGAACTAGCAGTTGTGGAACGGGAGCCGTTCATCGAGGGGCGCCGGATGACTATGATGCTGGCGCCTAAGTAAACCCGCTTCGTTGCTCTCCAATCCATCTTGCCAGCACGTGCCGCTCTCGAACGCCGCCAGGCCTGAATTCGAGAGCGAACAGGGATTATTTGTGTTCCTGACCTACCCCTCGCCCGCTCTTCCGGGAACCTCTCTCCGGAAGGAACGTCACTCACCCCGCCCTCGCTCTGGCATCGCCGACTCTCTGGCGCTCTCCGTCGCCGTGGGAGGTCCGATTGCCGCCCTATGGATGCCTGCCCACGCATCGGGCACGGCACGGGTCCATTCAGCTCTGTTCTCGGGGCAGTCGTTCAGCCTACCGACACGCGTCTCTACGGCCCAAGCGCTGGATAGGGCCGCCGGGGCGGCTACAGTCTCGCTGGCCGCCCGGGCGGGTATGCTGGGGGTGGGTGTGATGGTTTCAGATCAGCGCCGGCCGATGGCTACGGGGGTCGCTCGGGTTTGTGCGGATTGGATACGGCTATTTCCGGCCGGGCGGATGTGGTTCCGGCGATTCGCTCGGCTTCCGTAGCCTCCGCGTGCTGGCAGAGCCCAATGCCAGCCGCCTCCTCGTAGATCTATGAGACCGGCGTTCAGGGAAAGCCAATGCGCAAGATCCTGCTGGCTTACGATGGGTCCGAGCCCGCCCGGCACGCGGCGGATCGGGCCGCGGAACTGGCGCGCGCGCTCGGCAGCCAGGTGGAGGTGCTCGTCGTTGGGGAACTGCTCGGCAGCGACTTCGGGGCCGTCCAACCTCGCGAGCACCCTGAAGTCTACGAAGCGCGGGCTCGTGAAGCGGAGGAGCGCCTCCTGGCAGCGGGGATCGACCCTACTGCCCGCGTGGAATACGGCGATCCGGCGGATGTGATCGTTCAGCAGGCGGCGGAGCAAGGCGCGGACCTGCTGGTTGTAGGCCATCGGGGGCGCGGCGGCCTGGCGCAGCTGCTGCTGGGGAGCGTCGCCAAGCGCGTGATCGACGAGGCCTCGTGCTCCGTTCTGGTGGTGCGCTGATGGGCACAGCGAATGCCTCCGGTGTGGGGTTATCCGCCGCCTGCGGGTCGTATCGGCGCGGGCGTTCGCAGCAGCGCCCCCCGCGCGCGTGATACAATCTGGTGGCGATTTTCAGGGAGAATACTGCATGCCTGAGGGACCTCCAGGAGTAACCGATTTCCAGGCCATCGCCTGGTTTGCTATCCTCGCCATCCTGTTCGTGGTAGTGGCGCTAGGGCTCAGCAGGCTGATTCAGCCGCACCGGCCCAAACCCGAGAAGCTCACCACCTACGAGTGCGGGGAGCGGCCCATTGGCCAGGCGTGGTCGCAGTTCAACGTGCGCTACTACATCTTTGCGCTGGTATTCGTGGTGTTCGATATTGAGACGATTTTCATCTATCCCTGGGCGGTGCGACTCCGGAACTTCGCCGATCTCGGGATCGGCCCGTTCATGTTCGTGGAGATGCTCGTATTCCTGGGCATATTAGTCCTGGGTTTGGTCTACGCCTGGCGAAAGGGCGTGCTGAAGTGGGTCTGAGCGCTCCGGCCGTGCAGAGACGGCCAGCGCGCCGGGGAGAAGAGAGCAGCGCTGATGTTCGACCTGCCGACACGCTTCTTCAACGCAATCAAAGAGAGCCACCGGTTCGCCGCCGCGGGCGGGGGCGGCCCGCTCAACTACACGCTCGGCTGGGTGGATCGTCTGTTTAACTGGGCGCGTGCCAGCTCGCTGTGGCCGATGACCTTTGGCCTGGCCTGCTGTGCCATCGAGATGATGGCTACAGGCGCCGCCCGGTTTGATCTGGACCGCCTGGGTGCGGGCGTATTCCGCGCCACCCCCCGGCAGGCAGACGTGATGATTGTGGCGGGCACCGTCACCAAGAAGATGGGCGAGCGCATCAAGGTGCTCTACGAGCAGATGCCCGAGCCCAAATGGGTGATCTCTATGGGCAGCTGCGCCAATTCTGGCGGCATCTACGGGGACGCCTACAGCGTGGTCAAAGGCGTGGATAAGATTATCCCCGTGGATGTCTACGTCCCGGGCTGCCCGCCCCGGCCGGAGGCCCTGATTTATGGGTTCCTCCAATTGCAGCAGAAGATTATGCAGGAACGCCACCTTTCTAGAGGCCTGGCGCCAGCGCGCGAGCCGCAGCTGGCCCCACAGGTGGCGGAAGGTCAGACAGTATGAGTGAAACGTCTGCTGCCCCGCAGAGCCTCCCTTATGAAGACCGCATCCGGTCCGCCTTCCCGGATGCGGTCACCGCTTCCGTCCTGGCCGTGGATACGCCCACGTTTACCGTGGATGCGGCCCAGGTGCTTCCCGTGTGCCGGTTCGCCAAAGAAGAGCTGGGATTCAACCTGCCCGTTCTGTGCAGCGCCGTGGATCGCCTCAACCAGATGGAAGTGGTGTGGCACGCCTATAATACGGCCACGCGGGAGTTCCTGGCCGTCAAAACGAGCCTGCCGCGCGACGATCCTCACGTCGCGTCGGCCACCGCCGTCTGGAGGGGGATGGATTGGCACGAGCGGGAGGCGTTCGATCTGATGGGGATCTTCTTCGAAGGCCATCCCGACCTGCGACGCATCCTCCTGCCGGACGACTGGGAGGGCCACCCGTTGCGGAAGGACTACACCGCCATCGACTGAAGGCAAGCGTACAGCAATTGGCAGCCAGGGCAAGATGGATGACCGAACGCTGAAGGCTGCAGGCTGACGGCTGGCCGCCAGATAACGCGGAGCATCCGATGTCCATCAAGCTCGAGCACGAACCGCTACCGCCCCACCTCCAAACGGCACTGGACGAAGAGAGCGAGCCCACCACCCTGCGGACGGAAGACGTCCGGATCAACATGGGTCCGCAGCACCCCTCCACGCACGGGGTGTTGCGCCTGATGCTGACCCTGGACGGTGAGATCGTTAAGGACGTGGTGCCGCACATTGGCTACCTGCACCGCGCCTCCGAGAAGCTGGCGGAGCGCCACACCTACCCCCAGTACATCACGCAGACCGACCGCTGGGATTATCTCAACGCGATGGGCAACAACCAGATCTGGTGCCAGTGCGTTGAGAAGATGATGGGCCTGGAGATTCCTGCACGGGCAGATTACCTGCGCGTGATCGTCCTGGAGTTGAACCGGATTGCCAGCCACCTGCTGTGGTGGGGCGCGTTCGGCCTCGATGTGGGCGCAATGACGGTCTTCCTCTACTGCTTCCGCGAGCGGGAGAAGATTCTCGACCTGTTCGAGATGCTCTGCGGCGCGCGCTTGACCTACTCTTACATGCGGATTGGAGGGGTGGGCTACGACCTTCCCCCCGGCTGGGTGGAGCGGTGCCGCAGCGTGCTGGACGACGTGTTGCGCACTACGGGCGAGAACGACATCCTGCTCACCGGAAACGAGATCTTTCTGCTCCGAACACAGGGGGTGGGCATCCTGGAGCCTGAGGTTGCCGTCGATTACGGGTGCACCGGTCCCATCCTCCGCGGTTCCGGAATTCCGCTGGATATCCGGCAGGCAAATCCGTATTCTGTTTATGACCGGTTCGAATTCGATATCCCCACTTCGGACAAGTGCGATTGCCTGGGTCGTTATCTGGTGCGGGTGGAAGAGATTCGGCAGAGCGTCCGCATCGTGCGTCAGGCGCTTGACCAGCTGCCCGAAGGGGAGATCGTAGGGAAAACCCCGAAAACGATCCGGCCTCCGAAAGGTGAGGCCTTTACGTGGATCGAGAGCCCGCGCGGCGCTCTGGGAGGCTTCCTGGTGAGTGATGGCACGGCTAACCCTTACCGGTTCAAGATCCGCCCGCCCTCATTCATCCACCTCCAGGCGCTCCCGCATATGGTAAGGGGCTGGAAGGTGGCCGATACGGTGGCCATCCTGGGGAGCATCGACATCGTCCTGGGCGAGGTTGATCGGTAGCCAGATTCCCGGGCTGAGCGCCTCTGGCCTGCCGATGCGCCCTCTGCCCACCTCGGCGGGCGAGCGAGTCTCTCTGTGGTGTCTTGCCGTTAGTCAGCTGGAGGAACCTCCTGGGTCTTTCGGAATACTAAATAGTATAGTACCGACGAGACGTCAGTCGGTCGCGGTGCAGCGCCGGTCCTCTTCTCGTGATCGCGATGGCGGGCAAGACCCGTGCGGCTCTACCCGATAGGCCGAAGACCAGCCCTCCACGAGCCAATGAACCCTCCGGAGGCGCGGAAAAGGGGTCCCTCCCGTGTCTACAGATCTGAAACAGACCCGGTCAGGAGCAGCAGGAGTGGTGACCGTGTTGCGCGCCGTACTGCTTATCGCATTGGTTACTATTGGCGGCTTTCTCGGTTACAAAGTCGGCGAGGAGTATGTCCGCCTCGTCCTCGTCCGCTTTGATAGACCCACTGCGACAGACGGATCGGCTTCTGTGCCTATGCCTGGCAGCGATCAGGGGGCAGGCGAGCGTCTCCCTTCCGATGGTTCAGAGTCTGGAGGAGGGCGGGCTCCAGGTCGCGGACCGGTAGATTTGCCGGGGCCACTGGACGATCTCAGCAAGCTGGGCTTCACGGTCATCGGCATGCTCGCCGGAGTGATGGCCTTCAAGTTCGTGTTCACCCAACTGGTGGTGTTCACCGAGAGCCTGGAGCAGATGCCCTCCGACGATAAGATGGCGCTGTTCTTTGGGGCTCTGCTGGGTATCGTGTTCACCGCGCTGGTTACCCCGGTGATCAATCAGCTGAACCCGGAGCCGTGGATCGGCTCGGTCCTGGTGGTGGTAACTGGGTTCGTCCTTCTCTACCTCTCCACCCAGGGGGCGCTCAGCATGAAGACAGAGCTGCGCCGCCTCCTACCGCCCTACGGAGCCCCTGCCCAGGTAGATCAAGGGCCCGATATGGCGAACAGCAAGCTTCTTGATACCAACGTTATCATCGACGGGCGCATCGCCGACATCTGCCGGGCCGGTTTTATCCAGGGCACAATCTACGTGCCGGGCTTCGTCCTGGACGAGCTCCAGCAAATCGCCGACTCTGCGGAGCAGCTCAAGCGCGCCCGCGGCCGGCGAGGGCTGGATATCCTCAACCAGATGCAGAAAGAGCTGCCGCTCGTCGTACGCAGCCTCGATCATATGGCCGTTGAGCAGCCGGGCGAGTTGGTGGACGCGCGCCTGGTGCGGCTGGCGAAAGCACTGGGTGGCCAGATTGTTACTAACGACTATAATCTGAACAAGGTCTCCGAACTGCAAGGGGTGGCCGTCCTCAACGTCAACGAGCTGGCAAACGCCTTGAAGCCCGTGGTGATGCCCGGTGAGGAGTTCGAGGTGCGGGTGATCAAGGAGGGGCGGGAACCGAACCAGGGGATCGCCTATCTGGATGACGGCACCATGGTGGTCATCGAAAATGGCAAGCGTTTCATCGGCGAGACGGTAACCGTCGCCGTGGGCAGTGTCATCCAGACGGTGGCCGGTAAGATGATCTTTGGCGCTCTTCGCGACCTGGCCGAAGCGGAACAGGATCTGATGGATCGCAACCTGCACGCCTATTCCCCGGCCGCGCGCGCCCGCCGTGGCCGCACCCCCACCTGATGAGCGTCGCGGCGGTCATTGTCGCTGCCGGACAGGCGAGACGCTTTGGCGGCGGCGAAAACAAGGTATTCGCCCGCCTCGCTGGTCGGTCGGTCCTCGAGTGGTCCCTAGGTGCCCTCGGCGCCTGTTCCCACATCACTCAGTTTGTCCTCGTTGCCGCACAGGCAGACCTGGAGCGCGCCCGGGCACTGGCGGAGGAGGTGCTGACACCCCAACCGGGCCGGGAGTGGCGGGTCTGCGAGGGAGGCGTGGAACGCTACGACAGCGTTCGCGCCGGCCTGGCCCAGGTGGACGCTGCCGCCGAGCTGGTGGCCATCCATGATGGAGCTCGCCCGCTACTTACCCTCGCCCTGGTGGAGAGGCTGCTCTCCGCCGCGCGGGAGAGCGGCGCCGCGATCCCCGCCCTGCCCATCTCCGACACCATCGTGCGGGCACAGGATGCCTGCGTGGGCGACTGGGTGGATCGTACTTCCCTCTATACCGTCCAGACCCCGCAGGTCTTCCGGAGAGAGTGGATCCTGGATGCCTACGCGCGGTTCGATTCCTACACCGGGCCAGTTACCGACGATGCCACGCTGGTCCGACGGCTGGGCTATCCCGTGCGTCTGGTGCCCGGGGATCCGGATAATCTGAAAGTGACTGTCCCCGAAGACCTGACGCGGGCATCTGAAATTCTCTTGAGAGCCGCCGGCGAGATGCGCACCGGCTTCGGCTACGATGCACACCGCTTCGCCGAGGGGCGGCTCCTCTTCCTGGGCGGCGTGCCGATTCCCCATCCTCGCGGTCTGGTGGGTCACTCGGACGCGGACGTGCTCTTGCACGCCATCTGCGACGCCCTCCTGGGCGCCGCCGCTCTGGGAGACATCGGCTTGCACTACCCGAATACGGACCCGCGCTACGCGGGCATCGCCAGCATCGAGCTGCTCCGCGACGTGGGCGGCAAGCTGGCACAGAGCGGCTGGGGGGTGGTCAACGTGGACGCGATGCTGCTGGCAGAGTCGCCGAAAATCCGCCCCTATGTGGACTCGATGCGGGAGCGAATCACCGCCGCCCTGGGCATCGACGCCGGGCGAGTGAGTATCAAGGCGACCACGAACGAGGGCCTGGGCTTCGTAGGGCGCGGGGAGGGGATCGCCGCCTGCGCCACGGCCACGGTACGGCGCGTAAGGCAGTGAGAGGCCCCGAGGGGCAACCGCGCGGTCACTCCCCCACTTCGTAGAGCACCATCTCTGCGGATCGCCAGCGCTCGCTCAGCCCTGGCTCGCTCAGAGGCGGGGGTGGAAGGGGCCACTCTCCGGGCCACCAGAGGACATAGCGAATCCCCTGGCGGCGAAGCCAATCCTTCCTTGCTCCCATCGCCCACGGGGCGAAGAAGAACCGTGCTAGCGCTCGCTCTTTGCGCGCGCGGTCCAGGGTGAAGTGCCAGTGCCCGTAGTAGGTGCGGTTCAGCGAGAGGACCGGCAGCCAGGCCCCCGCCTGCGGACCTGCCAGGACCAGGTCCCCATCTCCCGCGTGGCCACGCAGCCAGGCGGCGGCGGCGTGCAGGGCGCGCGGGTGGTAATGCGCAACCCAGGCGCCGCTGTCGTACCAGGTAATCTGCCGTGCGATGAGGGCGTAGCTGCTCGGGGATGCCAGCAGCACCGCCAGCCCCGCCAGCACGGCGCGCGCCACCCCAGGCCGCGGAAAGCACGCCAGCAGGCGGCGGCAGGGTCTGGATCGTAGTGCCGCATCCAGCCCCGCTGCCGCCAGGATCGCTAAGGCCACGTGCACCCCGCCCACCAGCCGGTTCTGCTTGCCGTTGATATCCACAGCGTCGGTGAGGAAGAAGGCCACGGCTACCACCCAGAGCAGCGGCAGCGCCAGCCGACCCAAACGCCGCTGCCGGCCCGGCACGGCCACCAGCCCCGTCGCCAGGAGCAACAGCGGCGCAAAGCCGCCCCCGTACACCCACGCGGGCCGCACCGCCAGCGCGTCGCGGGTGAGGGCGCGGTACACCGGCTCTGTCGCTGTCACCCACGCATAGTACACGCCCCCGGGGGCCGCTCCGGCCAGCACCGCCCCCAGAGCGGCCAGGGGGCGCGTCGGCAGACCCCTTCTTATCCCTTCAAGCGCCACCATTGCCGCCGCTACCGCCACGATCGGCACGAGGTCCCACGGATGGGTGAGGACCAGGAGCAGGGCCTGCACCGCGATCAGCCCGAGCCAGCCACGAGCGGGGCGCCGACGGTGCTCCAGGAAGCAGGCGAAGATCCCCGTCATTAGCGCTGCGGAGAGGGACAGGTGCGGCAGGTTGTGAATGCTATGGAACGTGTTGCTCTCCGGGATAACGGCATCCGCCGTCTCCCGAAGTCTGTGTGGCAGCAAGCCCAGGTCCGCGCCCCCCTCCAGGTAAAATGACAGGCCGCCCGAGAAGGCGAGCAGCAGGAGAGCCAGCCGCCGCTGCCGTCCCGTAGGCAGCAGACAGCAGGCGAGCCAGTAGCCAGCAAGCAGCAGCAGCGTTCCGCTCGCCAGCCGGCCGATCTGGTAGGCGGCCACGGGGCCGATCCCCGTCCCCCGCGCCAGCCAGCCCAGCGCCAGGACCTGCGGCATCAGCAGCCGGGGTGGATGAGGCTCGGAAGTGAACGGGTCATCCACCAGCACCCGGCCGGCGACTACCTGGGCGATGTGCGCCAGGTAGGTGCAGGCGTCCGCGCCGTTCAGGGTGGGGGTCCAGGTGAACACCCTGCCCGGTGGCGTTACCGACCAGCCGTAGAGATAGGGGACCGTGGTGCACGCCAGGCACGCGGCCACCACGAGCGCCACCCACACCCTGCGGCGATATCGTAGCGCCCGTGCGCGCGCGGAGGGCCTGCGAAGGGTCTTGCGAGGCGTGGCGATAGACACCGGTTTAGGAAGCACCGTCCTGGTCCCGCCTCTTACCCTGATTGGACCGGTTCTATGGGATGAGGCCGAGAAAGAGCGGCCGCCGGCGACGGTAAAGATGCATTCCGCGGTAATGCAGCGCCGCCGCCATCAGCGCCTCCATAGCCGCCATCCCGACTGCATCGGGTCCAACAGGTGCGCATTGACGATCCCCAGCAGCACACACCAGGGCAACAACACAGGGAGCGATCCCAGGAACCACCCGACAGTGCCGCTGAGGATTTCCTGCGGAAAGTAGACGATCTCCGCGGGGGTCGGATCGGCGATACCGCGGCCCAGCCGCAGGAGAGATAGCGCGCCTGCCTCCGCCAGCCCGACTGCCAGGCCGGCGACGATGTTTGCCCACAGCAGCGAGGCAAATCGCACACGCCGGCCGTGCCGCGTTGCCTTCCCCAGCCGGCTGGTCGCCAGCAGGATCCCGGCCAGCAACCAGAAGCCCGCCATCGTGATGGCAGTGATGAGCCGGTGCTCTGCCAGCCACCGGATGGGCACAGCAACGAACTCCAGCAGGTCCATTGCGGCGGCCAGCTTCATCGCCACAATGGACGCGCCGCCATAGGTAAGAGCACTGGCGATCAGCGCCAGTGCAAGTCGCACGTTGGTCCCCCATTCGGGGCTTCGTTCAGACATCGCCGCTCCCCGGTGGTCTGGATGGCAAAAGCGCCCACCGCGCTCTCAAAAAGGTGCGCGCCGCAGGGCCGCCCCGAAAGCTTTCGGGGCGAATCGGAATGCCCCCTGGCCTGCGATGGCCCGGGTAAGGTGCCCGACACCACCTTCTCACACCGCCACTGCTACCACCTCTACCCACGCGTTGGTGACACGTAGATCCTCCGGTTCAAAACCCGCTTCGCGCAGCGCGGATGCAAACGCTTCCGGCAGGTGCGGGGCCTGGAGCGTGGACAGGCATTCCGTGGTCCATCCCTCTGGGCCCTCTTCGACGAAAAAGACGTTGAACGTCAGTGTCCCATCGGCGTGGTAATCCCACACGTCGAATACCAGCAGGCGCCCCTCGGGACGCTCGTGCATCTGGCGGAAGTGAAAGCGCGGGCGGTTCCGCAGGATCGGCTCGTAGTTGCGGAGGTCCGCTACCAGGATACCCCCGCAGTGCACAGCTCGTCGGAAGCCTACCAGGGCGGCGCGGAGCTGCTCGTTCGTAAGGCAGTGGGCCAGAGAGTTCCCGCAGCAGAGCGCCGCATCAAACGCGGCGCCAAAGAACGGCAGGGCGCGGAAATCGGCGGCACAGTAGTCGATCCGCAGTCCGCGTCGGGCTGCTTCAGCACGGGTGGCCGCCAGCATCGCCACCGAGATGTCGCTTACCACCACCGGGAAGCCGTGCTCCGCCAGAGCAATCGCCTGCCTGCCCGCACCGCAGGCAGCATCGAGCACCCGTCTTACCCCTCGCGAACGGAGGAGCGCGTCCAGGCGGCGGCCCTCGTTTGCAACAGCCTGCTCCCAGTTCGCGAACAGCCAACGGTAACGGCGCGCCATGCGGGCTTCAAATTCCAGGAGATCAGGATCCCAGGTCGGCATAGTCAGCAGGAGCCGTCGTGGCGCCCGGCGCGGGCGAACGCTGCTCACCCATGCAGTACGCGGCAACGGCGACGTGGTCCTCCTTCGGGTGGCGGAGACCAGGCGCCTCAAGGTCTGCCCTTTCCGGAGAACAGAGTAGTTCCTGTCTGAAATCCAGGTGCAGACTCCAGAGCGCGAGGCGCGGTTGACGCTATCCGGCGACGGCCCCTATAATGGGCTGACCTGCCGCCCTTGCCCGGACAGCCTGTGGGCGGCGAGCGTCGTTCCGCGGGCACCCACGGCCCGCGCGCCTGCGGCGCGGCATCGCCCGGACGCGTGATTTGCCTCTCCGGCCAGATCGCGTTCGGCTCGCAAAGGAGGGAACCGGTTTTGGCTAACGACGCCGAGCGAACGCGACTGATTGACGTCACCGGCGGGCAGTCCATGCCCGCTGCTGTGGCGCATCCCACGGAGGGATCGATCGTCGGCTATGTCGGGGTGGTGGCCACCTTCCCCGTCTATCTGCGAGAGGGCCGGCTGGCGGTCTATTTCCCCGAGGGTGAGGCAGCCAGGGACGAGCTGGTAGCCCGACTCGTGGCAACGGCGCAGGAGGTCGCGGATGAATCGTTCGGAGAAGTCATCCCGCCGCCCGCCGCTCCTCCCACGCGCCGGTAATCTGTTTTTCCAGCTGGGGACCACTATCAGGCCGGCCAGATCACCGACTGCCGTGCAGCATCTTGCCCCTCCTGTGTCCTCCTCAAATGGCTGGGACCTCAGAGAAATAGTAAGAGAGGATAAAGAGCACTCGGCAGGGTGGCTGTCGCCTATCTAACGGTGCATCCGGTAAGGTTGGGGAGCCTTTGGCAATCGGCGGACGCCAGGCCCCGAAGGCTTTCGGGGCAGGCTGGTGGCAGTGCTGGTCGCGGTAGAGCCGACGACATCCGGCGGCCAAAAACCCCCGAGTGTGCACATGATACTTGCCGAATGGACCACTCACTCGCGACGGCCGTAGAGGCAAAATAAGTAGTTCGGCGGCGACGGTGGGGGTGACGAAGATGGCGCAATTCGGGTACAAGATCTTCTCGGGCGTGCCAAAGATGACCAGAGGTGGTCAGTCGATCGACTGGTCTGCCGTTGAGAAATCGGTCAATGAACTGGTTGCCGAAGGGTGGGAAGTCGTTTCATCGAATGCGAGTTCCTACGGGCTCCTGGTGGTCGGCTGCGGAAGCCAGGAGCCGGTTGTCACCTTCGTTCTTCGCCGACCTCGTCAGCAGTAGGTCGGCCGCCTAACTTGCTCGTTCGGCCAATCGTGGGGAAGATGCGATGCGGAAGATGCACATGGCGTTTGTACTTTGTGGGCCGCTCGTAGCCGCGTCGGCCGCCTTTGCCCAAGACGGGGCACGCGCTATCGTCGAAAAGGCCATCCAGGCCCAAGGTGGGGAGGCGAAGATCGCCAAACTCCGGACGATGCGAATCAAGGTCGAGGGCACGACTGACTTGGTCCCCGGCCAACCCAACCTCCCGTTCACCATTGAAGACACCTGGCAAATGCCCAACCGATACAAGACCGAGTCCACTTTTCAGCTCATGGGCAAGAAGTTCACCCAGACTCAGGTCATCGACGGCGACAAGGGTTGGATCCAGACCGATGGCCAAGTGCAAGACATGCCCAAGGATGCCCTGGCCGAGATGAAAGAGCAGAAATATGCTGAGGACCTGGACCGCTTGGGCTTCTTGAGCGAGAAGGGCATCGAGTTCTCCGTGCTCGATGAGATCAAGGTCGAGGGAAAGCCTGCGGTTGGCGTGCTCGTGAAGTCCAAGGGGCACCGGGATGTGAAGCTTTACTTCGACAAGGCGAGTGGATTGCTGGTGAAGCGAGAGCAGCGGGTGCTGGACCCATCGTCGAGCAAGGAGGTTCGGCAAGACGTCATCCTTAGTAACTACCAAGAAATGGACGGCCTCAAACATTACAAGAAGATCGTTGCCCTTCGCGATGGCAAGAAGGTGATCGATGCCAGGGTGACCGAGGTGGAGTTCTTCGAGAAGCTGGATGCGAAGGTGTTCGCGAAGCCCTAGCCGGCGCAGAACTGATTTCCAGGGCTGCAACTAGCATGGCCGAACCACGCGCTGCAGTTGACCGGGCCGGCATTACGGCTTTTCGAGGTAAAGTCTTTGCAGCCGGCCCGGCGACTGAGCTTTATCGATAGGCCGTCCGGCCCATAGGGGACGCCAGCGCTCTATTCGACACCCAAAGCCCAACACGCAATGCCCAACGCCACCGACCTCCGCCGCGCCTTCCTCCAGCACGTGTGCCAGACCTCTGATGCGCCGCTCGGCCTGGAGATCGCCCACGCGCGCGGGGCTACGCTGCACACCACCGATGGCCGCCGCTACATCGACTTGATGGCGGGGATTGGCGTCAACAACGTCGGCCACGCGCATCCGGCGGTGGTGGCGGCGATCCAGGAACAGGCAGATCGTTACCTGCACGCGATGGTCTACGGGGAGTATGTGCTGGAACCGCAGGTCCGGCTTGCCGCGCGCCTGGCGGAGCTGCTCCCCGATCCGCTCTCGGTCATCTACTTCACCAACAGCGGTACGGAAGCGAACGAAGGCGCACTCAAGCTAGCGAAGAAGGCCACCGGCCGCCGGCGACTGGTCGCCTTCGAGGGAAGCTACCACGGTGACACGCACGGCTCCCTATCGATCACAGGGAGGGAGGTCTACCGCCGGCCATTCCTGCCCCTGCTGCCGGAGGTGGATTTCCTGCCGTGGGATGATCTGGCGGCGCTGGCGCGAATCGACAACACCGTGGCGGCGGTAATTACCGAGCCGATCCAGGGCGAGGGCGGCGTGCGTGTGCCCGTCCCCCGCTTCCTGCCAGAGCTGCGTCGCCGGTGCGACGAGACGGGCGCGCTGCTGATCTTCGACGAAGTTCAGACCGGCTTCGGGCGGACGGGAGCGCTGTTCGCCCTGGAGCACTGGGGTGTGGTGCCGGACGTGCTGGTGATGGCCAAGGCGCTGGGAGGCGGGATGCCGCTGGGCGGCTTCGCGGGGCGACCCGCGCTGATGGTGCAGCTGCGCCGTGATCCGCCGCTATCGCACGTTACTACGTTTGGCGGCCACCCTGTTTGCTGTGCGGCAGGGCTGGCAGCGCTGGAGGTACTGCTCGCGGAGGATCTGCCCGCGCGCGCCGCACGGCTGGGGGAGGAGATGCGGTCGTCCCTGGGCGCGCTGGGCGTGCGGTACGGCGGTATTCACGAGGTGCGCGGTATGGGCCTGCTAATCGGCATAGAGTTCGAGAGCGCCGAGCTCACCGAACGGTTCGCGCGCGCGGCGCTGGATCGCGGCGTGATCCTCGGTTGGACGCTACACAGCAACCGGGTGATCCGCCTGGCGCCGCCGCTGAACATCACCACGGCGGAGCTGGCCACCGCTGCCGCCGCTCTAGAAGAGGCCCTGCGCGCGGCGGTCTCCGCGTAGCCGGTCCCGGGGGCGCCGCCGCCCCCGCAAATTGCGTATGATTAGGACGGAATACGAATGGATCACCACAGAGAGACGGAGAGATGAAAAATAGGGGAATGGGATGTGGGGTGTTTCCGCCCGCCCATCCTTTCACCTACACTCCCATACTCCCTCCGGTTGCTGGGAAAGGAGCGCCACCGATTATGATCTGCCCGAAGGCTCTTGGAATTGCGCTGGCCGCAGCGGGCCTGAGTATCTGGACGCTGGCAGGCTGCAGTATGCCCTCCGCGCCTGCGGACTTCCAGCCAGGCCAGCCATCCACGGATGCCGGGCATGTCCACAACCAGGCTCCCCCGGAGGCGCCTCCCTCCCGCAGCAAGGTTGAATCGAGCGATCAGCAGCACCTTGGCAGCCTGATGGTGACTGTCCCCAGAGGCTGGAAGGTGGGCCAGGCGGATGGGCAGTTCCGTGTGGCCGTCTACCAGCTCCCGCGTGTTGCTCCCGACAAGGTGGATGCAGAGCTGGTTGTGACCGCGTTTGCGGGCGGCGTGGGGAGCGTGGAGGCGAACATCGAGCGCTGGCGTGGCATGTTCGAACCGGCGGGCGGCGGCTCTTCCGGAGTGGAACCGAAAGTCCGCACCCTCACCGTAGACGGCATGAAGGCCACGCGCGCGGACTTGTCCGGCACCTATGTCGGTCCTAAAGGCCCGATGATGGGCGAGACTGCCCACGAGCCGGGCTGGCGCATGCTGGTGGCGTTCGTCGAGGCGCCCGACGGCCCGTACGTGTTCAAGCTGCTGGGACCGCAGCGCACGGTAGGGAAGTGGGAGCAGAGCTTCGACACCTACCTGGGGAGCATCAAGAAGGGGGCGTGAAGGGGCATTCGGCATTGGGTGTTGAAGATCGATGACAGAAGGTGGATAACTCTGCCGCGCGCCGAAGCGCCGATCTATCTCTTGGCAGCTCGGTGTCCCTTGCGCCGGCAGGCATGCGACGCAAAACGTGAAGGGGGCGGGGCAAAGGCTAACCGGGACATCTGTCGCTACTGATCTTTACGTCGCGCGCACTACGTTCTGCTGTGTCTCCCGCCATGCTGCTTCGATCTCCTCCCGCACCCAGGGATCTTCCTCGGTGGCGAGGGCGGCGTGCAGCACGACGGCCGCTTCCTCTCCTCCCAAACGGCCGAGTGCCCAGGCGGCGTGGCCCCGTACCAGCGCCTCCTCATCGTGGAGGGCGCGCGCTAGGTGAGGCACCACGGCACGATCCCCGCTGTTGCCCAGGGCGACGCAGACGTTGCGCAGCAACCCGCGGCGCCGGGCCCGCTTCACGGGAGAGCGCCGGAACCGCTCGCGGAACGCTTCGGGCGTAAGCGCCAGCAGCGCCACCAGCTCGGGCGCGGGTAGACCCTGGCGGGCCGAGAAAGCGGGCTCGTCTCCCGGCGGCGCTTTGCGATTCCAGGGGCAGACTTCCTGGCAGATGTCGCAGCCGAACACCCAGTTGCCCACCAGCGGGCGCAGAGGGCGCGGAATCGGTCCCTTCAGCTCGATCGTTAGATAGGAAATGCAGCGCCGTGCATCCAGCACGTAGGGCGCGACAAACGCGCCCGTGGGGCAGGCATTCAGGCAGCGGGTGCAGGTGCCGCAGTGGGCGGAGACCGGCCCATCCGGCGTCAGCGGGACGTTGAGCAGGAGCGCGCCCAGAAAGAAGTAGGAGCCGTACCGGCGGTTGAGCAGCATGGTGTTCTTGCCAAACCAGCCGAGCCCTGCCCGCGCCGCCAGATCCCGCTCCAGGAGCGGGCCGGTATCCACATAGACGCGGCCCTCCACCTCAGGGCCACCCAGCTCCCGCGCCGTGGCGAGCAGCGCCCGCAGCCGCGTTGCCAGCACCTCGTGGTAGTCGTCTCCCAGCGCATAGCGTGCGAACCGGCCCCGCGTCGGGTCGGAGCGCGCCTGGCTCTCCTCTTCCACGGGCCGGTAGTTCAGGCCGACGACGAGAATGGCAGCGGTATCGGGCCAGGCCCGGCGGGGATCGGCGCGGCGCGCCGGATCGCGCCCCAGGTAAGCCATCTCGCCCGCGTAGCCCGCGGCCAGCCATTCCTCGTAGGCGGCGCGCGTCTCCGCCGGCGTCGCCGCCGCCACCCCGAAGAGCTCGAATCCCAGGCTGTAGGCGCGCTCTCGGAGCGCGGCTTTCAGGTCCATCGCAGTCCCATGCTACCCGCGCAGCCCGCGACTGGCAATACGAAGGAAGAAAGACGGAGGGCCTTTCAGAGTCGCCCTGGATGAGGATCCAGGGCTGCGACTGCGCTTTGATGACCGCGGGCCCAAGCCTGCATCCGGTCCGTACGGGCTGTGAGCCGCGGTTCGGCCGGCGCGACTCCAGGACTTTGCAAACGCCCTGGTCCTTACCTACCTTTATGGGAGTAAACTAATCTGCGGCCGTTCCGATCGCGATCAGGATCAGGGAGGAGCGTTGTGAGTGAAACGGTTGGCGCCCCGGACGTGGTGGTCATCGGCTCGGGTGTGGGCGGCCTGACCGCGGGTGGCTATCTCGCCCGCGCCGGGCTGCGTGTGGCGCTGTACGAGAAACACAGCAAGCTCGGCGGCTACATGCAGTATTTTGGCACCGAGCCGACCTGGGACTCGGATACGCACCTCATCCCTGGCTGCGGCCCCGGCAGCTGGTTTCACGACCTGCTCGCCGAGATCGGCGCGCTGCGCCGCGTGGAGCTGATTCCTCTGGAGCCTGCCTTCCGCATCCTCCTGCCCCAGGACGACGTGCTTGTTCCCGCGGATGGAGAGCGGTTCCGCGCCGAGCTGTCTGCCGCTTTCCCTGCGGAGGCGGAGGGAATCCGGCGCTTCTTTACGGATGTGAACCGCATCGGGCGCGAGTTCCTCGCTCTGCGGCACGGCCCACCGACCGAAGGTCCCGCGGCGCGCTACTACGACCGGACGGCAGCCGACTTGCTGAACGACACTGTGCGGAACGAGCGCCTGCGCGCCATCCTGGCAGCCACGTGGCAGTTTGGCGGCCTGCCGCCCACGCAGCTTTCAGCGCTCCAGTTCGCGCTCAACTTCCACCTCTACCACCAGCAGGGAGGCCCATGCGCGGCGCGGACAGGCGTCAAAGCGCTCAGCCAGGCGCTGGCCGAGGTGATCACGGAACACGGGGGCAGCGTGGCCCTGCGCGCGCGCGTGACCCGAATCTTGCGCGAGCGCGGGCGTGCTGTCGGTGTGGAGCTGGAGGACGGCACGCGGGTCTCGTGTCGCGCTGTCATCTCGAACGTCAGTCCGCACGAAACGTTTGAACGGATGCTGGGCGGAAACGCCGGTCCTGCCATCCGCTACGCGCCGCTTCAGTTCGTTACTTCCATCTCGGCCATGCAGGTGCACCTGCTGACCGATCTGCCCGCGGAACTTCCCGCCCGCACCACCCTGATGTGCGATACAAACGCCCTGGAGGATGCCTGGTCTGGCCTGATGCGGGCGGAGCCAATGTTTGGGGCGTTCGTCTGCTCGATTTTGACCCACGGGGATCCCGAGCGCGCCCCCGGCAAGACGATGGTCTCGCTGATGGCGCTCCAGCCCTATATGCGCGAGGATCGGTGGCACGCCCCCTGGGATGCCCGCCGCGGGCCCCTCTACCGCACGCTGCCCGAATACCAGACGCAGAAGGAGGCGTTCGGCGATCGGTTGGTGGAAGCCGCGGAGCGGCTGATCCCCGGCCTCCGCCAGCGCACCCTCGCCCGGCGGGTAGCAACGCCGCTCACGATGGAGCGCTATACCTTCAACACCGCGGGCGCGGCGTTTGGCTGGGCGAACCTGCCCCAGCAGTGTGGCCCCTATCGTCCTGGGCCGGAGACCCCCATCCGCAGCTTGTTCCTGGCGGGCCACTGGACCTTCCCGGGCGGTAACATCCCGCCCGCGATGATGAGCGGTCGGTTTGCCGCAGAGGCGGCGCTGAAGTACCTGGAAAGGGGATAATCAATTTCCCGGTAGCGCCCCGAAAGCTTTCGGGGCTTGTATCGTATGCCTGCGCTATACGTTACCTCGCTGCCGACCACCAATCGACCTATACTGAGAATGGCTCCCCTGCGTGGCCGGCGATTACCCATGTTTCTGCGTCTACTCCTGGGATCGCTCATCCGCCGGAAGGACCGTGCGCTGCTCTGCCTGGCGTCGCTGACCACCGCCTGCGCGCTGGCGGGGGCTATGGTGCACGTGGCAGCGGACAGCGAGGCGAAGGCCCGCCACGAGCTGCGTGCCTACGGCGCCAACCTCACGCTGGTTCCCCGCGCTGCACCGACCGCGGGCGCGCTGCCCGCAGCGGGGCTGACCGGCGCCGAAGTGGCGGCGTTCCGCCGCCTGGCCGGGCCGCGACTGCAGGCCAGCTCCGGAGCACGCTACCTGGTTGCCCGCGCGGGGGAACAGCCGGTGGCCCTGGGGGGCATCGACTGGCGCGCCGCCCCCCGGCTGTTCCCCTACTGGCGCTGGGACAGCGGGGGCTGGCCGACCCAGCCCGACGAGTGCGCCCTCGGCACGCGTGCCGCCGCCGCGCTCCGCAGCCAGGTGGGCAGTCGCCTGAAGCTGAAGGGGCCCGCAGGGAACCAGCAGTTTCGCGTCGCCGCAATCCTGCGGGCAGGAGATGCCGCGGATGGACAGGTGTTTGTGGCCCTGGAGGCGGCGCAGCGGCTAGCGGCGGGCAATGAGGTAACCGTGGTTCTGGCGACCGTCCACGGGGATGCGCGCGCGGTGGAGGGTCTGGCCCGTGAAGTGGAGGCGGCGCTGCCCGGGGTACGCGCGGAGCCTGCGCGGCCGCTGGCGGCGGCGGAAGCGGCGCTGCTGCCCCGCCTGCGTGGTTTGATGCTCGCCGTCTGCGTCCTGGTCTTTGCCATCGCCGGCCTGACGGCTGCTTCTACCCTGGCCGGCGCCGTGCTGGACCGGCAGCGGGAGATGGCGCTGATGAAGGCGCTTGGCGCCGAGGACGGGGCCGTAGCGCGGCTGTTCGCGGTGGAGGCGGTGCTCCTGGGAGTGGTTGCTGGCCTGCTCGGCGCGGGGCTAGGGCTCCTGGGAGCGCAGGCGCTGATGCACGGCCTGTTTGGGCTGGATGCCACGTTCCGGCCGCTGGTCGTGCCGCTTAGCCTGGCCCTCGGTATCTGCGCGGCAGCGGTGGCCGCCTGGTTACCTGCGTGCCGTGTGGCGCGCCTGGAACCGTCCACTGCCCTACGCAGCGAGTGAAGCAATAACCGTGCAGAATGGGGGATTGCTGGGTTTTGGGTTGCAGAGCATAGGTGTGGGGGTGTGCAGGCGTGTAGTAGGCTGGATTATCACCCAATCACCCTGCTCTTCCCTTACTCCCCGTGTTCCCGTGTTCTATACTGAAACAGATCGCTGATGGCGCTTGTAGAGATCGAGAACCTGCGCAAGGTGTACCCTGGGAGCGTGGTCGCCCTGGCGGACCTGATGCTGGTGGTGGAGGAGGGCGAGTGGGTGGCCATCACCGGCCCGTCCGGCTCCGGCAAGAGCACCCTGCTTCATCTGCTGGCAGCGATGGACCGCCCCACCTCCGGCGCGCTCTGTGTGGCAGGGCTGGACCTGGGCGCCCTCGGCCCGCGGGAGCGCGCTCGCTACCGCCGCGAAACTGTGGGTCTGGTGTTCCAGCAGTACCACGTCATCCCCTATCTGACAGTGCTGGAGAACGTCATGCTTGCCCAGTACTACCACAGTATGCCGGACGCGGTGGAAGCCCAGACGGCGCTGGAGAAGGTGGGGCTGGGTTACCTGGCGCGGCGGCTTCCCTCCCAGCTGTCCGGCGGGGAGCTGCAGCGCGTCTGCATTGCCCGCGCGCTGATTAACCATCCTCCGTTGCTCCTGGCGGATGAGCCCACCGGCAACCTGGACGCCGCCAACGAAGAGATCGTCCTCGATCTCTTCGATACGCTGCACGCCGCCGGGCATACCCTTGTGGTCGTCACCCACGACGAGTCAGTAGCCGGACGCGCCCATCGCCGCCTGCGTCTGGAACATGGCGCGCTCGCCAGCGATGTGCGCCAGACCCCGGCAGGGGCAGCGCGTCAGATCCCCGCGGGCGCGTCAGCGGGCGGGTAAAGCGCCGGCGGCGTGGGGCGAGCCGCCGTGCGATGCCGGGGCTAGGCTGTTCTCTGGGCAGACGCACTGGTAGTCACCTGTCGCCGGGTGGGAGTGGGATGCGCTTCCGCAGTTCGATCCGGAGCGCCGTGTGGCTGGGTGTTGCCATAAGCGCGATGACCCTGAGTTCGCCTGCCGCCGGGGACACCCCCGAGGCAGTACGCTTGATGCCGCCCGCGGCGGAGGCCATTTATGGCGGGCCGGAGTACACGCGCCGCACGCGGGTGGATACCCGCCGGCACGTCTGGAAGGAGAAGCGCGCCTATCCTAACTTCGCCCAGACCGTGACGTTCCGCATTCGATTGCCCAACGCCAGGACGCGCTGTGAAATCCTCGCCCGTCCTGCTTGGGACCCCTCTGCCCCCTGGGAGCGTATCGGCGGCTGGCGGGGCGGCCCGCCCGCGCCGCGGGAACGAGAGGTCCGCTGGAGCTGCCCTGGTCCCATCCTCCTGCTCCTGCGCGTTCGGGGGACGCGCGTCCCCTTCGGCGGGCGGGCCGTTTGCGAAGCGCTCTATCGGCGGCGCTCCGTGGCCGTCCGCCGCGGGAGCCTGGGCCGCTACGTCCGTCCCGTCCTCATCCTGGAAGGGTTCGACCCTACTGGCGACACGGAATTCAACGACCCATCCTGGATGGACCAGCCCGACTTCGCTCGCCTGCTCCGCCTGGGAATGGAACGGTACGACCTGGATCCCTGGGTGGTGGATTGGGGCTGGGGAGGCGCCGATCTGCGAGAGCAGGGCCGCGAGTTCGTTGAACTGGCGCGCGCCATCGACCACCGCAGCGGTGGCTACGGCCGGACCGTGGTCGTAGCCCTCAGCACCGCCGGGGTTGCGGCACGCTTTGGATTGGCAGAGGCCTACGACTCCGGCCTACGCCACGGGGTGCGCACGCTTCTCACTCTGGCGGCCCCCCACCGCGGGGTGGTGGTCAACGAGCACCTCTGGAACTTCCTGCTCCAGGCGCATCCCGCGTTCGAGGACCCACATAGCCTCGTCTCCGGCCCTGAACCTGGCTCCGAGAGTTACGAGATCCTCACCAGCCCTGCGGCGCAGCAAACGATACAACGCGGCCTCCAGTTCGACGACTTCATGGCAGACCTGCGCTCCCGCGGCAAAGACGGCTACGATCCGCGCGTGATTCACATCGGCTTCGCCAGCAGCAACTTTGGGAATCTTGGGGATGGAACTGCCCGCATCCGGCCCCGATCCGGCCGCCTCATCAACCGGGTGCGCGTCAGCCTGCTGGGTCTGCCGATCTGGTTCACGCTGCACCGTGTGCGCAGCCGGTTCCGCTACGACCACTATCCCGGCGACCAGCCGCCCAGCGACCTCCAGCGCAGCTACCGGGAGCATCGCTACCTGTTTGGCATACTGCGTGTGGACGCCCGCATAGATTGGCCGCATCTGCCTACTTTTGTGCCCACACATAGCGCGCTGGACTTCCCGGAGACCCTGGTGCAAGAAGGAGACTACCTGCGCTACGCCAGCACCCGGTCCCCATTCCGTCGGTGCTACATCAAGCCAGGGCGGCAGGCACCCCACGACCGCACGCTGATCGAGTGGGTGGATGCCGCCACGGGCCAGCCTCCCCCCGGCGAGGAGAACGCGGTGCTTTACGAGGTAGCGCGCAGCTTCCAGGAGGCGGAACAGGAGCGCACCTCGCCCCTCGCGCAGCCTCAAACCGGCGAAAATCGGGCTTCACAATCGCGGTAAGATCGGGTATATTTATGCGGTCGTCTCCATCCTGGGGCGACGCTCGGGGCGCGCGGCGCGCCGCCAGGCCACGGCGCGCGCGGCGGCCTCCTTGTGGGGTTCGCTGACCCGATAGGTAAAGGAAACATGGCGAAGGAAAAGACCAGCAAGACCAACGTGCAGGCGCGCGCGCAGGAAAAGGCGCAGGCGGCGCTGTGCAGGTTCTGCGGCCACAAGGCCGAGGTCGTGCTGCGCGTCCCGCCGGACGGCCGGAAGCACATGGTTCGCCTCTGCTGCGAGCGAGCCGGAGTGGCGGTCTAAAGACGCGTTCAGCACGGATTGACGCGCGGGGCCGCGGCAGTTGCCGCGGCCCCGCTGCCTTAGTCCTTCGTCTCACCCGATCACCAGCGGTATCGAGGATGCCAAACCGAGCGCGGAAGCGAAGACAGGGGGACCCACGCACAGTTGCGAGGGCTACACAGATCCTCACATCACGGGACCGCGAACAGAGGAGGGCGGCTGCAAGGCTAGTAGGTCGGCGAACTCGGTGGGCTGCAACTGCTC
>JACQGL010000186.1 GCA_016199525.1 Armatimonadota bacterium | reverse complement strand
GTTGTGCGTGGAGGTCGCCGCGGTGTTCGGCCGCGTAGCGTTCGTGGGGGAGAACCCAGGCACTGTGGATCTCTCACCCAGCCGGCACTTCATTCGCAAGAACCTAATGCTGATCGGCAACTGGGCGTGCTGCCTGGCGGACTACGAGGCGATGTGCGACCTCATCCGCCGCACGCCGAACGTAGACCTCCTCATTAGCCATCGGTTCCCGCTTTCTCGGGTGGACGAGGCGTTTCACACCTTCGTGAGCCGCCAGGCGGCGAAGGTACTGCTGATGATGGAGTAGGTGGGCGCCGGACGTTTGGCGCTGCGCAACCGGCGATCTTTCCGTGCGCCCCAAGCTCCAAACGCCTCCGCACGCCCTTCTCGGCAGGGAAACCGCGCCTGCCAATGCAGGCTCCATTCGCTCGTTTGGTACGACCTTTGCAGCGACTGTCTGGTGGTACTACGAGCGATGAGACGTGCCATCCTCAACAAGCTATCCAGACATCCCCACTGTCCGGCACGTATCCTCGACAGCGCTGGGTATCTTGGGTAGCCAGCGAGCCCTTTCATGATGACCGCTGCGTCTACGACCGCGCGTCGCAGTGGCCTGCAAGTGCACTCTACGATTCGACGCGGAAGGCTTCGAGATGCGCTCCTCAACGGCGAGAGGCCAACTAACTTCCCTGTTCCGGGAAGCACTGGACCGGCTGACCATCGCCCACACAGAGCCTGATCCTCGCCTGGTTTTGCTGCGAGCGGTGGATCTGTTTGACAGCCTCTATGATCGAGGACAGCACCCGCAACCGGGCACTATTTCCCGGTATCTTTGCGAGGCGCGCGGTTGGGATGCGCAGGAAGCGGAATGGGTCGCGGGCATCTGGGAAGTCGTCGTCGCCCTCAAAAGCCTTCGGAGTGTGCGTGAAGCCGGGTAGATCGGCCCTCTACCCGATCTCTGCCCGGAAGCGAGGTGTCCGATGCCCGGGCGCCTTCCTCGCGTCGTCGGTGCGCCACATCTCATCTACATCGGCAGGCGTGGGCATGCCCGGCCGGGGGTAGACCCTGAAGGAAGCAGCCTGCGCTCCCCGGGCGCAGGGCGGATGGTGCTGGTTGACAGTATCATCATAGAGGGGCTGATTCGCGCTGAGGTTCCGGCGCTGGAGGCCAGGGTTCACGGAAATGCAGGTGACGCCGTGGCGGAAATGATGAAAGCCATCCGCAAGGCCGAGCGCGCGCCCGGCCTGACACTTCAGGAAGTGCCGGTGCCGCGGCCCGGCAACGACGAGGTGCGGGTGCGGGTGGAGGCGGCCAGCATCTGCGGCACCGATCTTCACATCTACCTTTGGGACGAGTGGTCGCAGCATCGCATCGTGCCACCGCTAACCATCGGCCACGAGTTTGCGGGCACAGTGGTGGATGTGGGCAAGGACGTCCGGCATGTGAGGGCCGGCGATTACGTCTCCGCCGAAAGCCACATCACGTGCGGCATGTGCTTCCAATGCCGCACCGGCCAGGCGCACATGTGCGAGCAAACGCGCATCCTGGGTGTGGATCAGGACGGTGTTTTCGCGGAGTATGCGATGGTGCCGGAGGCGGTGATCTGGAAGAACGATCGGAGCAAGCTGCCCCCTGAGATCGCCACGCTGCAAGAGCCGTTCGGCAACGCCGTATTCGCCACCAGCGTGCAGGACCTAGCCGGCCGCTCCGTGGCGGTTCTGGGTTGCGGACCAATCGGGTTGTTTACCATCGGCATTGCCCGCGCATCCGGCGCGGCGGGGGTCTGGGGAGCGGATCGCACTCCCTTCCGCCTGGAGCTGGCGAAGCGCATGGGAGCGAGGGACGTCGTGAACGTGCAGGACACGAAAGACATCCCCGCCTGGTTCCGGGAGCAGAATGAGGGCTACGGCCTCGACGTGGTGTTCGAGATGTCCGGCTCGCCGCGCGCGATTACGGACGCGTTCAAGATCGTGCGCAATGGCGGGCGGGTAATCTTGTTCGGCATCCCCTCGCGACCGGTAGAAATCGACGTGGCAGAGGCGCTGATCTTCAAGAACCTTAACGTGCTGGCGCTGAACGGCCGGAAGATCTTCGAAACCTGGTACAAGACTCGCTGGATGCTGGAAAGCGGCGTGGTGGATCTGCGCCCATTGATTACCCACCGCTACCCGCTGGATGACATTGACACCGCTATGCGGCAACTGCAGGCTGGGGAAGCGTGCAAGATCATCCTCATCCCCGGCAAGGAAGCGAGCCAGGCGGCGTTCTCCAGCCTCGAGAGCGCCGCAGGCTTCCGGGATACGCCGGAGATGGAGCGCGTCCGGGAACCAGCCGGGCCGAGAGTGAGACCAAAGTGGACCCACTGATGATCGGTGCGTCCCGACGCCAGCGGGACCGCACGCAATGTGAACGCACCTATGAACGAGCAACTCCAGGAAGACCTGCGTAGAGAGCTGGATCAACTACGCCAGGCGGGCACCTACAAGCGCTTCAACACTCTCTGCTCGCCGCAGGACGCCGTGGTGCGGATGGAGGGGCGAGGTGAGGTGATCATCCTCTCCTCGAACAACTACCTCGGTTTGGCCAACCATCCGGAAGTGGTGCGGGCGGGGATCGAGGGGCTGGAGCGCTACGGCGCCGGCACCGCCTCGGTGCGATTCATCTGCGGTACGTTCGCAGCGCACACGGACCTGGAGGCGGAAATCGCGTCCTTCCTCCATACCGAAGCGGCTCTTACCTACGTCTCCTGTTGGAACGCCAACGAGGCGGTCATCCCCACGCTCACCGACGCCAACACGGTTATCTTCTCCGATGCGCTGAACCACGCCAGCGTTATCGACGCCATGCGTCTGGCGCGGCCCGCCCGCAAGGTCATCTATCAGCACTCCGACATGGGCGAGCTGCGCGAGGGGCTGCGATCGTGCGAAGCGGGGCAGCGGCAGCTGATCGTTACCGACGGCGTGTTCAGCATGGAAGGCGACCTGGCACACCTGCCGGACATCCTGGAGCTGGCACGCGCGCACGATGCGGTGGTGATCGTGGACGATTCCCACGGCACGGGCGTGCTGGGCGCCACCGGCCGGGGCGTGGCGGAGCACTTCGGCGTGCTGGGGGAGGTGGATATCATCACCAGCACCCTGGGCAAGGCGCTTGGGGGTGCGGCGGGGGGCTTCGTGGCGTCCAGCATGGTGGTGTGTGACGTGCTGGCGCAGCGCTCGCGCCCGCAGCTGTTCTCCAACGCACTGCCGCCCACGGTCGCCTGCAGCGCTCGCCGGGCGATCCAGGTCCTCAAAGAGAACCCCTCCCTTGTGGAACAGCTGCGCGCCAATACCCGCCATTTTCGCACCCGAGTTACGGAGATCGGTCTGAAGCCGCTAGCAGGGGAGGCGGCTATCATTCCGATCATCGTAGGAGATACCGCATTCGCTATGCGCATCAGCGAGAAGCTGCTGGATGAGGGCCTCTTCGTCACCGGCTTCGGCTATCCCGTGGTGCCGGAAGGCACGGCCCGCATCCGCGTGCAGATGTCCGCCGCGCTGAAGCAGGAGCACCTGGATCGGGCGGTGGAAGCTTTCCAGCGAGTGGGGCGAGAGGTAGGCCTGCTCTGACGGGGCGGGAGGCCACGAGTCGAACGTGGGCAGTCAACGCCGGAGCACCAGACCGCCCGGAGTCGCCGTTATGCACGCGGTTCTGATCCGGCCGAGATCCCCCTGGTGATGTAAGCGGCCGCCAGGAAAGCGCATACCACCGGCGCGGCGAGCACTTTCTCCCAGGTCAGGTGGCTCACAAGCCGTTGCGAAAACAGAGCCGCCGATAGCCGGGGCCCAGGTAGAAGAACTCGACCGAGAACGAGAAGCCAGCCAGGTCCAGAACCACCTTTCTGAACCTGATCCCTCCCAAAAACGGCATAGCGCTGGGGACGGACCCCGGTCCTCGACCCATTGCCAGCC
Organism: Armatimonadota bacterium; assembly: GCA_016199525.1. Classification (GTDB taxonomy): domain Bacteria; phylum Armatimonadota; class SYMT01; order SYMT01; family JACQGL01; genus JACQGL01. Next base: position 73,513 of record JACQGL010000186.1, on the reverse strand, counting down.
GCACGATACCGAACCTGATCGTGTTCGCGCGCTCCACGCCGCCGGGCAGGCCGAACAGGCTCACAAACACGGCCGACGGACAAGAACAACAGTCGCTCGCGTGCGTGAAGATCCGTAGCACCAGAGTTGCCCAGGAGCAGACTGGCGGTTCGCGCGGAAGCGCAGCGAGAAGTCTAATCCCTTTCGGACGACAGCACTCTTGCCAGGTTGCCGGGCCCACGAAACGCGCTCGCGCCCTCCCCCAGTAGGAGGACACGGATGGACAGCGACCACGGGCTCTTCAGCGCGCTGTACGTGGCGGGCAGCCACGCCAGGTTCCGACAGGCTGCCTGTCTCTTGGTTGCCCTGATGGCCGCCGGCTGTCTCCCGGCACACCCCGGCCAGGCCGCCGGTGCCCCGCTGGCGGTAAGGCACTGGCAGAACACCAGCGCCGTGCCGCCCTATGAGGTGTTCGAGATCACCTTCCAGCACGACGAGACGTACGAGAACCCGTTCTTCGACGTAACGATCGACGTCACGTTCACCTCGCCGACAGGGGAGCAGGTGAAGATAGGCGGGTTCCACTACGGATCGCTCAACAAACCCCAGATCCGCGTGCGGGAAGGCCCGGGCGGCCGTGGGCGTCGCCAGGTAGAGTACGTGTTCGACAAGGCGAACATCTGGAAGGCGCGGTTCACGCCCGCGGAGATCGGTCGGTGGACCTACGCCTACGTCTTCACAAACGTAAAGGGCGAACGGACCACCGGCAACGGGACGTTTACGTGCGTCAAGGGGCGTATTCGTAACCCTGGCTTCGTCCGCCAGGACCTCAGGAATCCGTTCCTCTGGGTGTTCGATGATGGATCTCCCTTCTTCCCCATCGGCTTGCAGGATGGCTGCTTCGACAACGCGGGTGTGGGATCGGTCCTGGCGGATTATGCTCTAGAGGGTCCCTTCCGGCTCGACCGGCAGGGGAGGCCGGCGCCTCCCCCGGGAGCGATCTTCAAGCCGGGTCCCGCCCCTAACCCGCAGAATGGGGACGTCTATTTCCGCCGCTACGGGCGCTGCGGGTTCAACCTCCTGCGCTTCTCCCAGCAGAACTTCTCCCTGCCGCTCTACCGCGATCTGGACCACTACCTGCCGCAGGAATGCGTGATGGTGGACGAACTCCTGCAGCACGCCCGCAAGTACGGCTTCCGCATCCTCTACGGGATCTTCGGGTATCAGCCGGTATTCAATGAGCATCCTGAAGACGCGGCGGGCATGGCCAAGGTGAAACGGTTCGTCAAGTACAGCGTGGACCGGTGGGGAGCCTACGTGGACTTCTGGGAGTTCCTCAACGAGCAGAAGGCACAGGACCGGTGGTACGAGATCATGGCGCCCTACCTGCGCTCTCTCGATCCGTATCATCACCCCATCACTACCAGCTGGGAGCGCCCTGATCTGCCGGGTATCGAGGTCAGCGCGCCGCACTGGTATGTGGGGATCAACAATGAGCTCACGTGCGATCAGGAGACCGCCTCCCAGGCGGCGGGCTGGAAGCAGTTCCGCAAGCCGGTGATCGTGGACGAGACAGGCAACTGGGCCAGCAAGGAGCAACTGCGGACGCCCGGCATCGGAGGAGTGTGGGATACGGGGTCGGCGCTACGGATGCGCCTCCGCAACTGGTCGGCGCTGTTCCACCAGATCTCCTTCGTCTTCTGGAACACCAGCTATGCCAGAGATGGCCACTATATGAACATCTGGCTGGGGCCGAAAGAGCGCGAATACGTGCGGGCGATGCAGAGTTACGCCTATTCCCTCGGGGGCGGCACGCGGATGGCGGAGGTCGCGGTATCCGATCCACACTTGGTGCGGGCGTATGGGCTGGCCTCGCAGACAGGCGCGGGCGTCTATCTGCACCACTTCCAGGACCATACCAGCGCCGTGCGGGGCCTGACCGTGACCCTGGAGGTGCCTCGGCGCGCGAAAGGCTACTGGTACTCCCCCGAAAACGCCGCCATCCTGCAGACGTTCGATGCTCCTGCGGGAAGGCAGACGTTCGCGGTGCCGGCATTCACTGTGGACATCGCGCTGCTGATTACCTCTAAAGGCGCGCCGGACATCGACAAAGACGGCAAACCGAACGACGTGGACCCCGATGACGACAATGATGGTGTGCCCGACGCACGGGACGCCTTCCCTCTGGAGCCGGAGGAGTGGGCGGATAAGGATGGCGACCTGATCGGCGATAACCTGGACGCGGATAAGGACGGCGATGGCGTGGGAGACGATGACAACCGGAACGGCATACCCGACGGCGAGGAGATGGATCTGGATGGCGACGGCGTGCCCCGCGCCACGGCCGTCCCCTGGGACGCCTTCCCTCTGGATCGCCGAGAGTGGCGGGATACCGATGGGGATGGCACCGGCGATAACGCGGACAAGGATGACGACGGCGACGGCTACCCCGATGCCATAGAGAAGCAAGCGGGCACCAATCCCCTCGACCGGCTGCAATTTCCGGCGCAGTGATTGCCTCGCCACGGAGAGCGCGGAGAAGAAGCGAGGGGAACGGAGAGCAGGAGAACAGGCGAGGGACAGCCGCGGTTGATTACCCACTGCGGGAGGTGACGGATACCGGATGGATGCCAACCCTCCGAAGCAGGGTTCCCCTGCATCTCCGCCGAACCGAGGACGGAGCGCCAGACAGCCCCCTGCCGTGGATCGCGGCGCATACGCCGGTTGATCGAGGAGGACTTGAATGAGCCCTAAGACCATCCTCATCCTGGGTGGCTACGGCGGAACGGGGCTTCCCATCGCCCGGCTGCTGCTGCAAGAAACGGAGGTGCGGCTTATTCTTGCGGGTCGCCACACGGAGAGGGCGGACACAGCCGCAGCCCAGTTGAACAGCCTGTTTCCTGGCCTGCGCGTCCTGGGGTGCTATGCGGACGCCACCGCGCCGAACGGCCTGCGGGCCGCCTTCCGGGATGCGGACATGGTGCTGGTCTGCTCGTCTACTGCCGATTACGTGCGGGAGGTGGCGCAGGCCGCGCTCGCTGCGGGGATCGATTACCTGGACATTCACTACGCGCAGAAGAAGGTGCCCGTGCTCCAGTCGCTGGCGCCCGCCATTCGGGAGGCAGGGCGCTGCTTCATCACTGAGGCCGGCTTCCATCCCGGTCTTCCCTCTGCCCTCGTCCGCCACGCCGCATCCCACTTCACTCACCTGCGCCAGGCGGACGTCGATATGGTGATGAGCGGTCGTCTGCAAATGACGGACTCGGTCCAGGAATTGATCAAGGATCTCGGCAGTTCCGAGAGCCGATTGTTCACGGAAGGACGCTGGCGCAAAGCCACCTATCAAGATACGCGCAAGATCGATTTCGGCCCGAATTTCGGCACTCGCCTCTGCTATCCCATTCAGCTGGAGGAGATGCGCGCTCTGCCAGAGCAGTACGCCCTGGAGCGAACGGGAATCTACGTGGCGGGATTCAACTGGTTTGTCGATTATCTGGTGTTCCCGTTGGCCATCGTTCTGGCAAAGATTCGCGAAGGATTTGCCGCCGGCCCTTTGGCCAGGCTGATGGTGTGGGGAATCAACACCTTCTCCAGGCCGCCGTTTGGCGTAGTCGTCACGCTGGCTGCCTCGGGCGAGAAAGACGACCAGCCCCACTCTCTGCGAATGGCGATTCAGCACAGTGATGCTTACGAGTTTACCGCCGTATGCGCGGTGGCATGCGTACTTCAGTACCTGGACGGCACTCTCGCCAAACCCGGGCTGTGGATGATGGGCCACGTGGTAGATCCCGGGCGGTTGATCGAGGATCTGGCCAGGATGGGAGCCAGAATAGAAACACGGACCGTCGATTGCGCCTGAGAGGACGGCTCACCGTGCACGCTAAGGCTGATCGGCGGATAACTGCATTCTCACCGAGCCGCCAGGCCTGGCCGTGCAGAAGGTTTATGACCGGAGGGAAGCCAATCTGTCTGCGGCCTTTGCGATCAATCCGAGCAAGGAGACGAGACTATGCGCGCTGCCGTTGTGGGTCTGGGTTTCGGGCGCTCGTTCGCGCGCATCCTGAACGATCACCCTGATGTTATACTCCTCTGCGTGGCCGACCTGAACGAGAAGATGGTCGCGGACACGGCGCGGGAGCTGCGCGTTCCCCGGGCCGTGCGCACGCTGGACGAGGTGCTGGCGATGCGGGACGTGGACGCAGTGGCGGTGTTCACACACGCGCCGCGCCATGCGGAGCACGCCATCGCCGCGCTACGGGCGGGCAAGCACGTCCTGTGCGCCGTGCCCGCAGCCATCACGCTGGCGGAGTGCGAGGCGCTGGTCGCTACCGTCCAGGAGACGGGCCTGACCTACGCCAACGCGGAGACCAGCTACTGGCGCCCGCCCACGGCGCAGTGCCGGCAGTGGTGCCGGGAAGGCCGCTTCGGGCGCATCGTGTATATGGAGGCGGAGTATCTGCACGACGACGTGCACAATGCCCCCACCCACAGCCCCACGGAGTACGGCGGCAAGGACTGGCGCGCCGCCGGCTTCCCGCCCTTCCTCTACATCACTCACTCCACGGGGCACACCCTGGGGGTAACCGGTGGCCGGCTGGTTGAGGTCACTGCCTACCCCTCGCCCGTGCCCGACGATGCGGTTTACCGCGCGGACACCTACTGGCAGTGCCAGTTCGGGAACGCAGTGGGACTGTTCAAGACGCACGACGGCGTGCCAGTGCGCATTATGGAGATGCGACGCCTGGCGTTCGGTGGGGTGGAGAAGTTCTCCATCTATGGCCAGAACCTGACCTTCGTTTCTCCGCACCAGGGCGGCTGGGAGAGCAGCTATCAGATCCACCAGCGCACCACCGACGGCGGGCTCGAGCCGCCGACCCCCTGGTATCGTCGCTCCCTCTACGCGCCGCTGCCCGATCCGCTGGTCAAGTACACCTATGGCGGGCACGACGGCTCGCACCCCTATGTCGTGGAGGACTGGGTGCGCGCTATCCTCGATCAGCGCATACCGGAAGTCAACGTGTACGAGGCCGTGGCGTTCTGCGCCCCGGGTATCGTCGCGCACCAGTCCTGCCTCCGGGACGGCGAGCGGTTGAAAATCCCGCAGTTCGGCAAGCTAAAGCGGGATGAGGCGGGCGCATACACCCCCGTCATCGACGATGGCTTCTACCAGCGCCACTGATAGAACCCTCCCCCTATCCGCGGAGAGAAGGCAGCGGGGATCAGGTTCGGTGGCAACCGCCACCGGATCGAGGTGCTGCCTCGGCACGGATCGCGACTGCGTCGGGACTGCGGCCGCGGTGACTCGTTCCTCAACTGTGGCGACATTCTCATCTCCCACACCGAGGGTCGCTACCTGCACGGCAGCATAGCGGACGTGCGCCGCGTGGGAGCAACGGGGCCGGAGGGGGTGGTTGGGAAGACGTACTTTCGGCATTTGCTCCCCCACGCTGATATGCTTCATGGCGATGGCTGGCTGCCTGCCGCCCTCCCCAACCAGCGGGAAACGGAGCACTCGGTCCGGGAGCTGGAGCCATCGGCTCGGAGACGGGGCGGTGGAAGCGTTCCCGCCGCAGAGGGTTGGCAAGTGGGAACGTGCGGACCTGCCACTGATGGCTGCCGGATCCTGTGGGATGCACACGAAATGGCGCTGCGGCTGTTGAGCACCCTGGTAGATCCGCCGGAGGCGATCGAAGGCGCCCTCGCCCCGATCTCTCCCGTGCCCCCCGCCGAACTGGCCGTGGCCACACGCGCCATTGTGGAGAGCGTGCGCACGCGGGGCGATGCGGCGATCCGCGAATTCGTGCGCGAGTTCGACGGCGTGGAGCTGGACGTGCTCGCAGTGTCCCCCGCAGAGGTGAACGCCGCCCGCGCGCGGATCGCTCCGACAGCACTGGCGGCCATAGAAGCGGCGGCGGCGCACATTGCCGCCTTCTATGGCGCCCAGCCGCGCGGGGACTGGTTCAGCGAGCGGGATGACGCGCGCTTCGGCTACATCGAGCGCCCGCTGGATCGCGTCGGCATCCACGTCCCCGCGGGCAAGGCGCCCCTCCCGTCCACGCTGTTGATGGCCGCCGTCCCCGCTCGCGCCGCGGGCGTGCCAGAGGTGATCGTTTGCTCCGCCCCACGGCGCGATGGCTCTGTGGATCCTCACCTGCTGGCCGCCGCCCGCGTGGCAGGGGTGGACCGCTATTTCCGCGTTGGGGGGGCGCAGGCGGTGGCCGCCCTGGCGTTTGGCACGGAATCGATTCCTCGTGTCGACAAGATCTTCGGCGCGGGCAACCCGTACGTGGTGATGGCCAAGCGGCTGGTGTTCGGCCACGTGGATATCCATAGCCTGCCGGGGCCGTCGGAGATCGTGGTGATTGCGGACCAGAGTGCCACCGCACGGTGGGTTGCCGCCGACTTGATCTCGCAGGCGGAGCACGGGCAGGACTCGCTGGCGATCCTCCTCACGCCGTCGCTGCCGCTGGCCCGCGCGGTGATGGACGAGGTAGCGCGGCAGCTGTCGGGCCTGCCGCGCGCGGAAGTGGCGCGTGCCTGTCTGGAGAAGCGCGGCTGGGCCATTGTCACCCGAGACCTGGACGAAGCCTGCGCCCTGGCGAACCGGTGCGCCCCGGAACACGTGGAGCTGCTGGTGGCCGATCCCCGCGCCTGGCTGCCGCGTATCCGGAACGCCGGTGCGGTCTTCCTGGGCGGCTACTCCTCCGAGCCGATGGGCGATTACGTGGCGGGGCCGAGCCACATCCTGCCCACGGGCGGCACTGCCCGCTTCTCCTCCCCGCTGCACGTGAGCAGCTTCCTGAAGCGGATATCGGTGATCGAATACGGAGAATCCGCCTTCCGGAGGGATGCCTCCCACGCGCAGACCCTTGCCCGCGCGGAGGGGCTGGAAGCACACGCCCGCGCGATCGAAGTCCGGTTGGAGTAACTATGGCGCCGCTCTGGTAGGGAACGTACGCCACGCCGGGGAATCGACTCGCGTCCTCCGCGCCGCGCCTGTGAACGCTCCGGCCAGCGTTCTCTACCTGTATATGCCATAGGCGTGTGGAATGCAACGAATAGGATATCTCAAGGCAGTTCTCATTACTGCGCTTGCCGCGCCGGGCGTGCTCTTGCTCATCCTGGCTCCTGTGCGGGCCCAGGGACAGGCACTGCCGCAGCCGGATCTGCAGAACGTCCAGTATGGCCCCCACGAACGCAACCTCCTCGACCTGTGGAAGGCGAAATCGGACCAGCCAACGCCGCTGGTGGTATTCATCCACGGCGGCGGCTTCCGCAGCGGCGACAAGTCCGACCTCGCACCGTCTCTACTGAGACGCTGCCTGGCCGCGGGGATCTCGGTAGCTGCCATCAACTATCGCCTGTCGCAGGACGCGCCGTTCCCGGCGCCAATGCTGGACAGCGCGCGGGCCATCCAGTTCCTCCGGCTCCACGCCGAAGAGTGGCATCTCGACCCCCGGCGAGTGGCAGCCACCGGCGGCTCCGCAGGCGCGGGGATTTCTCTCTGGCTGGGCTTCCACGATGACCTGGCCGATCCCAGGAGCGAGGACCCGGCCGCACGGCAGTCTACGCGACTGTCGTGCATGGCTGTTATCGGCGCGCAGACTTCCTATGACCCGCGATTCATCAAGAACTTGATTGGCGGACGTGCCTACCAGCACCCCGCGTTGCCCCTGTTCTACGGCCTGAAGCCGGACGAGCTGGATACCCCGCAAGCCCATAAGCTCTACGAGGAGGCCTCACCGATCAACTATGTCTCGGCCGGGGACCCGCCCGTGTTCCTGTTCTACTCCGAGCCGAAAGGGTCGTTGCCACCCGATGCCCCGCCGGGACAGGGCATCCACCATCCCAGATTCGGGGAAGCGCTGAAAGAGAAACTTGATCCATTGAAGATCGAATGCGTGCTGCGCCACCGGGACGACTACGCGGCGAAGGGTGAAGGTATGGACGCGGTACACCACGAGATGGTGGCGTTCTTCCTCCGCTGTTTTGCCGCCCGGTGACCGGCACACGGGCGCTCCGTCAGGCCGGGAAGGAGCATCAGGCACTCCGCGTGCATCCGCACCCCGGCCAGTCCTAATTCCTGACCGCGACCAACCAGAAACCAGACGGAGGCATAGCGTGGGCATCGAAATCTTCTCCTTGGAAGGCAAGGTCGCGCTCGTCACCGGCGGCAGCAAGGGGCTGGGAGAGGCCGGCGCTCGGGCGCTGGCGGAGGCGGGCGCATCGGTAATCCTTACCAGCCGCCACGGCGAACAGGTGGAAGCGGTCGCCGCGGCGATTCAGCGCGATACCGGTCAGCGCACGCTCGCCGTCGAGGCGGATGTCGGTCGCGCCGAAGACGTGGAGCGCACGGTAGCCACCGGCCTGGACGCCTTCGGGCAGATCGATATCCTGGTCAACAACGCGGGCGTCAACCGGCACGGCCTTGTCCACCAGTTGTCCGAGGAGGACTGGTCCGAGGTGCTCCGCATCAACCTGACCGGTCCCGTGCTGTGCGCGCGGGCGGTGACGCAGCACATGATCCCGCGGCGCTCCGGCCGGATCATCAACATCGCCTCGACCTTCGGACTGGTGGGCTACCCAAAGCGGAGCGCCTACTGCGCCAGCAAGGGGGGACTGATCAACCTGACACGCTGCTGGGCGGTGGAGCTGGCCCCGCATAACATCACCGTGAATGCGATCTGTCCCGGGCCGTTCGATACCCCGCTTACCCGCCGTCTGATCACTGGCGCCGCGCGGGAGGACTTCACGCAGCAGATCCCTCTCGGGCGCTGGGGCGATCCCCGGGAGCTGGTGGGCGCGGTGCTCTATCTGGCCTCGGAGGCAGCCAGCTTCACCACGGGCGCGGTGCTTACCGTGGACGGCGGGTGGACGGCGCGCTAGCGCGCGGCGGGAGAGATGGCGCGGGAAGATGGCTATCTCCACCCGCGGCGCAGAGCACGAGTTGTCGCCCCGTGAAACCACCGCAACCCATCCCCCAGGGGGGAGAACTTTACGAAAATTTTGCACAGTGGGCGCAGGCAGAAGGAATTTCGCTTCAGCCTGCGAATTCTGGAAGCGAACGCCGCTGCCAGGGAGGAGGGAGTGGATTGGACGGCTACTGCGTGAAGTGTCGTACTAAAAAGGAGATCAAGAACGCCAAGTCGATCACAATGAAGAATGGCCGCCCGGCAACAGAGGGTGTTTGCCCCACCTGCGGCACGAAGATCTTCAAGATCGGTAAAGGCAGCTGATCTTCTGGCTCTCGACTCCCCCGGTGTACGCCGGAGGGAGGCAATAGGACCCCGGTAACGAGCGCCCCACCGCCCTCCATTGAGGAGGGGTTTGCCCTCGCGGATGGACCTCGTAACTGGCCCCTATGTCCACCCCGCACATCTGGGACCCTGCGCTGGCGCGCAGGGTCTCTTTCCGTACGGGCGGCGAAAGGAAGGTGGCGCGGCCCTGCCTGGGCTTGAGGACGGTTCACAAGTCGCCACTATTGGCATGAGGGAGGAGGCAACAGCCTCCCATCCTTCCGGTGATACCGCCCGGTAGGAGACCGGCGGCGAAGGTTGCCGATAGGAGGGAATGATGAATCAGCGCTGGCTACGCCTGGGTCTGATGGCGGCTATCCTGGTGGCCTGCGTTCCGGCGAACGCAAAGGAGAAGGAGAAGCGCCATACGGAGGCGCGTTCCTCCAGAGTAGAGCGCCGACGCGATACACGGGCGGAGCGGGATCGTCAGGAGCGACGGGAGAACCCGGCCCCGCCCGGACGAGCTGCGGGCCACGAAGGGAACAGCACCCCACCCCACGGCCGCGCCCTCGGACATGAGAAGCACGGGCCCCCGCCCCACGGCCGCGCCCTCGGACACAAGCGCCCGCGACCTGCAGCGGTAGCAAACCGCCCACCCCGGCCGGCGCCGTCCGCCTCGCGCCTCAGGGCAGGCAAAGCACGTCGAGAGCAGGTGCTCGCCCGCGCTCGCGCCCTGCGCCACCGGATCGAGGGGGCGCGGCACCGCCGTCTGATCCGCCGAGACGCCGGGCGGCAGCTGCTTGCTCGCGTAGAGGAGATCCTGGCGTCCACCCGGCGCGAGACGTCGCTCTCCATTCGCGAATACCACCGTCGGATGGCACGCCTCGACCATATTGAAGCGGACCTGGCGCGCAAGGCGCGTCGTCGCTGAGGCATGATCCGCGCCGTGCAGCTGCGGCTCGTGAGCGACCGAACCCGGTCGCCCGCGGCGGAAGCAGCGCTCATTCGGGGTGGAACGCAGGGCGGAAGGAAAACTTCCCGGCGCGGCCTAACGGGAAGGGCGCCCCCGCGCTTCGCGGGGGCCGCTCACGCGCAGAATCAAACGTTGGCAGGCTCCAGCGTGCTAACGTTTCCACGAGGCAACGGCATGGAATTTGTTGAGAACCGGATCCTTGAGCTGGGCCCCGGCGTCTTCATCCGTAATGCGGTGGACAACGCCACCTGGGCCGACCTGGGCGAGGGCGTCGTCGTGGTGGACGCCCTCGAAGATCCGAACCTGGCTCCCGTCATCCAGAACTGCATTCGTGCCGCGGTCGGCAAGCCGATGAAGTGGCTGATCAACACCCACTGGCACGCTGACCACACCGCCTGCAACCCGATCTGGGCCCGGCAGGGCGTCACGGTCATCACCCACGAATCGGTGGGCCCCCCTACCCTACCCGGCGACGGCCGGCCAGATATCACGTTTCACGACCGCTATACCCTGAGGCCGGGCGAGCGCGCGGTCGAAGTGGAGTACCTGGGCGGCACGCACACCCCCTGGGATTCGGTGGTCTACTTCACCTGGGCGAAGGTGCTGCACGTCGCGGACTTGTTCGGATGGGGGATGATCCCGCTGGCGCGCTGGGACGAGCAGAAGGTGCCTCGCCTGCGAGAAGTGCTCGGCCGCGTCCTCGCTTACGATGCGGACGTGCTCATCCCCGGCCACGGCCCCGTGCTCACCAGGAACCACATCCGCCGCTGGCTCCAGTACTTTGAGGAACTCCTGGCGCAAGTGCCCGCCATGGCGCGCGCCCGAAAATCGCTGGCGGAAGTGGCGGCCGCCCTGCCACCTCCCGAAGATATGCGCGACTGGTGGCGATTCGTGGACTGGAAGCACGGCTACAACCTGAAGATGCTCTGGGAGGCCTACCGGTAGGCACGGGCATTCGGCGTTTGGGGGCGCGGCGGCGCGCGTGGGAAGCATACAGGCTGGCAGTATTGCATTCCTCCGGCATCCGCATTACCCATAGGAGCGACTGCCCGGTAAGGTAGGCTGCCAGCCAGCGGCGCGCAAAGATACCGGGCGTAGAGTCGGCGAAGGCAGGCTCTCCGTGGTGTAGCGGGGACTTCCGCCGCCCGAGAAGCCTCATACCGCCGTCCACCCCCCGTCCACGGCCAGGGTCTGCCCCGTAATCATCCGCGCGGCGTCGGAGGCGAGAAACACCACGGCCAAGGCGATCTCGTCCGGCTCCGCCAGCCGCCCCAGCGGGATGCTGCGCAGCACCATCTCTCGAAACTGCGGGTTCTGCATCGCCTGCTCCGCCAGCGGCGTCCGCGTCACCGTGGGAGCGATCCCGTTCACCCTGACGCCGTAGGAAGCCCACTCGACCGCCAGGGCGCGGGTCATGTTTACCACCCCTCCCTTGGCGCCGGAATAGGGAACGCGCTGCGGCCCGCCCACCAGCCCCGCCTGGCTGCTAATGTTGACGATCGCGCCGCTCCGCCGCTCCACCATATGGCGACCCACTTCCTGGCTCATAAAGAAGCAGCCCTTGAGATTGGTGTCGCAGATCAGGTCCCAGTCCTCCTCAGTGATTTCCAGCGCGGGCTTGATCCGGTTCGTGCCCGCGTTGTTCACCAAAACGTCGATCTGGCCGAAATGGTCCAGGGCCGCCTGCGTGAACGCGCGGATGGAGGCCAGAGAAGTGACGTCCAATGGCAGGCAGGCGATCCTCCGATCCAGCGGCTTCAGCTCCTGTGCCAAAGCCTCCAGCTCGGGAACGGTCCGGCTACCGAGAACCAGGTCGGCGCCGGCAGCGGCGGCGTGCCCGGCGATGCTCCTACCGATGCCCCGGCCGGCGCCGGTGACAATGACGATTTTGCCATCCAGACAGAATGGAGATAGAGTGGGCATAACGTACTCCGGGGCGCGAGCGGCCGATCCGCCGCGCCCGATGTGCTGAAAGATGCTACGGAACAGTTTGGGTCGCCGCGCTCCCCTCTCCTGCTCCCTTCAATATGCGGTCGCTCGTGGGGTAGGGCGACGTCTCTTCACTAAGTGAGGAAGCAGGCGCAAACATTGCGGGTGATGATAAAATAGGGAGAATAAACCGCCGTCCCTCCCGCGGTTCAACCACGCGTCGGATCAGACCCAGCCTACGTGCGAATGTCCCATGCGGGGTCTTGCGGGAGCCGGCCCTCCCTACGCCGCAGCCATCCCCAGATCCTGCGGGGAGAAGCGACGATGGCGGAAGCTACTCACCCGAGCCGCACGCCCCGAGAAGCGGAACGTCACCCCGGCTCGTCACAGGATGAATTGCGGCAGGCCATGAGCTGCCTGCGATCCGCCCGCCGGGCGCTGCAGCGAGATGACCACCGCCGCACAGATGAGGTGCTGGACCTGCTCAAGGCGGCCGCCCACCATCTGGAGCAAGCCTGGGAGCGGGCTGCCAGCCAGGACTGAACGAAACTGGGGAAGTGGCCTCGTCCTTCTCTGCCACCCGAAGGAAGCGCCCCTGAAGCGGGCGGAGCATGCCCCGTCCCTCGCGGGCAGGCGGAACGAAGCAGCACAACGAACGCGCTACCGCCGCCTTGCGAATCGTGTTCTTACTCCTGCAGCCAGGCATCCAGGCCCCCGCCGCCCGAGTAGGAGCGCGAGTGTGAGTAAGTAGCCGGGCAGCCCCGAACGCTTTCCGGGCCGGAGTAGTTAGCCGGTATCGCCGCCTGGCAAACTGGGCAGGCACGGAACTGCCGGCAGGCTCCCATCCGGCAGCAGGGCGTGGGCTCTCGGACAGCGAAAGAACTCCGCGGGCGCCGTGGATTGCGTCCCGCGTCCGAAGATCAGCGTTGCCATGATCGTTCGTATCCGCGTTCCGGCCAGCACCACTAACCTTGGCCCTGGGTTTGACGCCCTGGGCATGGCGTTGCGGCTCCACAATCGGCTAGAGGTGGAGGCTGCGGCACGACCGGCGGTGGAGATCGAGGGAGAGGGTGCCGACCGCTTGCCCGCGGACCCCAGCAACCTGGTCTACCGGACGGCGGCAGATCTGCTGGCAGAAGCGGGGCGCCCCCAACCAGCCCTGCGCATTCGGCTCCGCAACGAGGTCCCGGTTGGCCGGGGGCTGGGAAGCAGCGCCACCGCCATCGTGGGAGGGCTGCTGGCAGCCAACGCCCTGCTGGGCGAGCCGTTCTCCCGCGAGGAACTCCTCCGGCGCGCGGTACAGCTCGAAGGACATCCCGACAACGTCACGCCCGCGCTGATGGGCGGTCTTCAGGTGGTAACCCGCGCGGCAGGGGAGGTGATCCATCTGCGGCTGCCTACCCCCGCAGGACTGCACGCGGTGGTGGCGGTTCCCGATCTGGAGATCGCCACTGCGGATGCCCGTGCGGTGCTGCCGGCGTGCGTGGCGCGCGAGGATGCAGTGTTCAACGTCGGCCGCGCGGCCCTTCTGGTCGCTGCGCTCACCCAGGGGCGGCCCGATCTGCTGGGCGCCGGAATGGCGGATCGCCTGCACCAGCCGTACCGTGCGCGACTCCTGCCCGGATTTGAGGCAGCCCTGGCGGCAGCGCGTGCTGCGGGCGCCTGCGGCGCCTGCCTCAGCGGCTCCGGTTCCAGCCTGCTCGCGCTCACGCGAGGGCAAGTCGCCGAGGTGGGGGCGGCGATGTGCGACGCTCTGCACGCTGCGGGGCTGCGTTGTCGCTGGATGGCCCTGGAGGTCGATGAGCAGGGCGCGGTCCTGGAAGCCGTGTAGCTGGCACGGCGATCTCGGGTTAGGATGGGACCGGTGATCGTAGATGCTGTTTACGCGCCGCGCCGCGCCGCCGCTGATTCGCGGCCAGAAAACGACCCTCCGGCCGTTCGAGCGGGAGGATGTGGACCGGTGGCTTGAGTGGCCCCGGCACACGAATCCCTTGTTCGGGGATTACAACCCGCCGCAGATGACGCCTCGGCAGCGGGATCTGTACTTCCGCTCCCGCCGCGACGCCCCCGACCGGCGGATGTTCACCGTGGAGGATGAACGCGGGGAGCTGATTGGCCGCCTCTCACTGCGCGGCATTGACGAACGCGCACGCACCGCCGTGCTGGGGATCTCCTTCAGCCCTGCCCGCCTGGACCGGGGGTACGGTACGGACGCTCTCCAGGCATTCCTGCGCTATTATTTCGAGGTGCTGGGGATGGAGGCGTTATTCCTGGATGTCGCCGCGTTCAACACGCGTGCCCGACGCGTGTACGAGAAGTGCGGCTTCCAGGTGATCGGTCACCGGTGGGGCGAGGCGCAGCCCGACAGCGCCGGCGTGTTTCAGGACCCGCGCTACGCTGCCATTCGCTCCCTGTTCCGCAGGGAAGGTGATCGTATCCGCCCTCTGATGATCGACATGGTCCTCCGCCGGCGTGAGTTCGAGCGGCAACGCAACGAGCCACAGCGCGCGGCGGGTTCGTGACGCGAACACAGTGTTCGGGGCCTCGCGGCCGGTGAGCGGGCCCATTCTGCCGCCGTGTACCGGGGAGCGCCTGCCGTGCTTGCTGCGGCCCTCAGTCCATACCACTTCCTGATCTACCTGGCGACATTCGTCGTGCTTTACGGCCTGCTGGGCTGGCCCGGGCAGGGATGGCGGGGGGAATGGCCCCGCCGCTCCTTGTTCGCCACTCTGGGAATTCTGGCGCTCGTCGCCTTCACGCTGCGCAGCCCGGGCGACGCCGTCCCTGGCGATCCAGGGCGCGCGTTCGAGCATTACATTCAGGGAACGATTGCGGCCCGGCAGGCGCTGGCGATTCGTCTGGTGCGAGGGGGGATGCCCGCGGATGAGATGCTTCAGGCAGCCATCCGGCACTATGAACGGGCGGTTCAAGAAGCCCCCACCTCGGAGGTGTTTCGCCGCGAGCTGGCCGTCCTTTACCTGGCCAGGCACGACCTTCCTGCGGCACGGCGCGTGGCCGCAGAGGCCACGTCTCTGCTGCGCCAGCGGCAGTCTCCCCGGGCAGAGCAGGCGGCGCAGCTCTGGTCGCTGGCCCTGGACGAAACACCGCCCACCCCGGCTCATACGGGCGAGGTTGAACGGCGGGTGCGCGAACTGGACTGGGGCTTGTTTGGTGACCTGCTGGTCGCCGAGAGCTATCGACGCGCGGGCCGGGCCGCCGAAGCGGAAGACCTGCGGACGGAACTCACCCGCCGGGCGAGCCGCTACATGGGGCGGGCGGTGCTGGCGTTGCTCTTTCTACTCCTCATCGTGGGCCTGGGCGCCGTATTCACCGTAGTGGCGCTGGTTCTGGCTCGCCACCGGCTTCTGCCACGGGAAGAGCGGCCCTGGCAGGATGCGGCGCCCATCCTGTGGGAGGGGTTCCTGCTCTACGCGTTCCTCTGGACGGCGCCTGCCTGGCTGCAGTGGTGGGACCCGCTAGCCCGGCTACTGGCGGAACGCACCCCGGCGATCATCATCGGCGTGAACGCGGCGTCGGATCTGATTGCCCTGCTAGCGGTGGGCTATCTCTGGTGGCGGCTGCGTCGCCGGGGCCTCGGCCTGGACGAAGTGGGCCTGCGGGCGCGGCCGCTGGGCGTAAACCTGGCGTGGGGTCTGGCGGCGCTGCCGATCGTGTGGGTAAACCTGATCTGGGTGTCACAGCTGACCCGGTGGGTGGGAGAACGCTGGTTTCCGCAGTTTCCACAGCCGTACCACCCTGTGGAGTCGCTCGTCGTGGGCGCGGGCGATCCCTGGCTGCGGCTGGGGCTGTTCCTCATCGCCGGGGTGGGGGCGCCGGTGCTGGAAGAGATCTTCTTCCGCGGCGCGCTGTACGGGGCGATGCGGCGGCGCCTGAACGCGCCTACCGCCGCCGTGCTCAGCGCGGCGTTCTTTGCCGGCTTGCACCCCCAGCTACCACTGGGCTTCATCCCCATTTTCGCCCTGGGTCTGGCGCTGACGTTTCTATACGAGTGGCGGCGCTCACTCGTGCCAGGCATCGTCTTCCACGCGCTGAACAACGGGCTGATCCTGCTCGGCCTCACCACGCTCCTACCCCCTTAGTATGCCTGTGCCCCTCCAGGGCGCAGGGTGGGGCGGTCTGGCTTCCGGTGGCGGCACGGCGTTTGCCACCGGCTAATCTCTGTTGCCCCTTCGGGGCCGAAGCGCTCCGGTCTCGCTTCTCATACACATCGAGCGCCATAGATCGGCTGTGATGGGTATAAGTGGTCTAACTGATCGTGAGAAGGGGATTCGCTCGCGGCTGCGCCGCGTACGTAACCGGTGGAGAAGTGTGGATGATGGCCAGCGCTGTGGCAGCGTCGCTTCTAGATGAGTCGGAGGTCGCCCTCTTCGGGTGCGCGATCGCGGCACTGCGTGATCGGGGTATCCCATTCCTCGTCGTCGGCGCGCACGCCGTCTACCAGTACACCGGTGTCTGGCGCAATACGAAGGACCTGGATCTGGCAATCGTCCCCGGCGATCGCAAGGCAGCCGTGGAAACGCTCCGCGACCTGGGGCTGAACGATTACTTCGTGGTAGAAGCGTACGATCAGGAGTGGATCTTCCGAGCGCATGCCGGATCCGTGATTGTGGATCTCATCTGGATGTTTGCCAATAAGGTAGCGCGGGTAAGCGCCGACTGGTTCCGCCGCGCGCGCCCCGGGTGGCTGGCGGGCGAAGCGGCGCGCTTCGCCGCCCCGGAGGACCTGATCTGGATGAAGCTGATGGTGTTGCAGCGAGGGCGCTGCGACTGGCCGGACCTGCTGAACATCATCCGCGGCACGCACGGCCGCCTGGACTGGCAGTTGCTTCTGGCTAACGTGGGGCCACACTGGCCGCTGCTGCGGGCACTCATCCAGGTGTATGACTGGCTCTGCCCTGCGGAGCACAGTTTCATCCCCGCACCGTTCCGGGCCATCCTCGAGGAGCGGGCGCGCGCCATGCTGCCGGGCGGGGAGCTGTGCCGGGCGGCGCTTCTGGACTGGCGCCCCTGGCTCGCCGCGCCGGGCGAGGGAGCGCTTAGCTAAGGGGCGCTGGCCGTTCGCCGTGGGTGGGCGGACCTGAGCGCCCGGCAGCATCCTTGCCTGCGCCTGAGGCCCAGACTATAATGGTCTGGACCCCGAAGGCTTTCGGGGCGGAGCCTTCTATGCTGAGAGACCTCTTCGTCCGCAGCGCGCGCACCGATCTGGTTGAACTGATCATGCCGAAGCGGAGCTTCGCCGACGTCGTCCTCCCCCAATCTACACGGGACCAGCTGTACGCGGCGTTGATGCAGATCGACAAGCACCGCCTGATCTTCCACCAGTGGGGCCTGGGAGAGCGCCACCCGCAGGGCACGGGGCTGGCGTTCAACTTCGCGGGGCCGCCGGGCACCGGCAAGACGATCTGCGCAGAGGCGGTGGCTCGTGCCCTGGGGAAGAAGCTGTGCCGCGTGGCCTACAGCGAGGTGGAGAGCTGCTGGGCGGGGGAAACGGGCAAGAATATCCGCGCCGTGTTCCGTGAGGCGCGGGCAAATGACGCAGTGCTGTTCTTCGACGAAGCGGACTCCATCGCCGCGCGGCGGTTCGCCAGCCTCAGTTACGGCTACGAACGAGAGGCCAACCAGGCGGTCAATATCCTCCTTGCAGAGCTGGAGAACTATGATGGTGTGGTGATCTTCGCCACCAATATGGCCTGCAACTTCGACCCCGCCTTCGAGCGCCGTATCCGCACCCACATCCTGTTCGATCTCCCCGGTGAGGCCGAGCGAGAGCGCATCTGGAAGGTCCAGCTGCACCCGGAGAAGACGCCCCTGGGGCCAGATGTGGATTTCAAGGCGCTGGCGCGGCAATTCGCGGTCCCCGGCGGGGACATCAAGAACGCCGTGCTGAAGGCTGCCCAGCTGGCCGCCGCCGAAGATGGGCCGGACGGTGACAAGCGCCTCTACCAGCGGCACTTCGTGGCGGCGATGGAGCAGGTGCTGGCGGCGAAGGTGGTCATGCAGCAGAACCTGCTGGCGTCTGAGGGGGCCGGCCCCCGGTGGGAAATGGCGGCGGGGGCGATTGCGGCACGGCTGCACGGTCTGGAGGAGGACCTCGATCTCTGCCGTGAGGAGCTGGGCGCCCTCTCCCGCCGTGCTGGGGAGCGGGACGAAGCCTGGCGGGCGGAGTTTGGCCACCTGTCCGAGCGTTATGGGCAGCTGGAAGCCGCAGTGGCCGCGGGGAAGAGCGCCCTGGCCGAGCTGGCGGAGAACCTGCGTGCCTGGCAGGAAGCGGAGGAAGAGCGCTGGTGTACCCGGTTTCAGCGGCAGTGGGATGCCATCCTCTCCCGGCGCACGCTCCTGCCGGTACCGCCCTGGGCCACGCTGGCGATCTCCAGCCTGCTGGCGCTGGGCATCGCGCTGGCCGCCTATACCATCCGCTAAGCACTCCCTCCAGAGGGTGGATAAGCGCCCGTGCGGCGGCAACGCCCCGACGACACTCCCCGCGCTCCCGAGCGATCACTCCCCGGCGGCAAAACCCTTCGTGTTCATCAACGGCCTGGGTGGCAGGTGCTCTGGCGGCAGCAGGGCGGCAATCCCCTCCCACATCCGCGCCGCCAGCCAGTCGGCCTGCTCCCGTCTGCTCAGCGATGCGGGCATATCCGCGGTCGGCAACGGCGGCCCGAAGCGCACGCGCACTCCGCCCCTGCCGTAACGGGGCACCCAGGACAGGTTCGGCATCACCCGCTGGGTGCCGCTGATCCCGGCGGGGATGATGGGCACCCCGGTCCGCAGCGCCACCAGGCTCGCTCCCGAGTAGAAGGTGGTAAGCCGAGCGTCGGGCGTAGTGCCGCCCTCCGGGAAGATGCCGAGCGCGTCTCCCGAACGCAGGATGGCCTCCGCACGCCGCAGCGCGGCGCGCTCCACGATGACGTCCTTGGCTACCGGAAAGGCAAGCGCCTGCGAAAGAACCCAGCCAAGAATAGGTATCTCGAACAGGTTCTGGTTCGCCATGAACCAGAGCGGTCTCGGGCACGCGAGGCCCAGGGCAGGCGGATCTGCGTAGCTGATATGATTGACCACGATCAGCACACCGCCCGTGCGCGGGATGTGTGCGCGGCCTTCCACGGCGAAGCCGCCCAGCAGTGCGAAGATCAGGCGCAGGAGCGGCCGTCCGAGGAGAGTGATCAGAGGATAGAGTGACGGTCGCCGCACGAGCGCTTCTCGCCGCTCCTGTCGGTGTTCACGCGCTGGGTCGGTCAATGGGTCAGGGCTCGGGAGTGCTGATGGCGCTGTCTCCCCAATCAGCGGCACGATCCGCTCCGGCGGTCGATCCCCCGGCGGGTCAGGAATGGCGCAATCGCTTCTCCAGCCGCACGATGGTGGTCCCCGGTCGAAACTCGAACTCCACCCGATCCATTGTCATCCGCATAAAGTGGATACCCAGGCCGCCCGGTTCGAGGTGCATTGGGTCCGGCAGGGAGAGCGACCAGGGATCGAATCCGGATCCGGGGTCGCGCACTTCAATGCACAGCCGTTCCGGGTCGGCGGTGCACCGGACGCCGATGTGCCGATTGGCATTGCCCTGGCAGCCGTGTCGGTAGGCGTTGGTGATCGCTTCTCCCGCGGCGAGGCGGACGTCGTCCAGTTCCTCGTTGGCAAGCCCCAGCGCGGCAGCGAAGTAAACCACGCGGTTGCGGAGTTCCGGGATCAGATCCAGGCGGGCGGGGACTACGAACGTCTCTTCCCGCCAGGTCCGCCTGCGTGGCTGGGGAACCAGATAAAGGGGCCCCGGCGTCTGGAGCCCGTCGAGAACGAACAGGTTGAGCCAGCCGGCCAGTTCCAGACGCCGGACCAGCGCTGGCGATGCGTGGCGCAGCCGCACCGTACCGCCTTCCCTCTGGGCATGCCACGCTTCTCCCGCCAGAACGGCGAGTCCGGCGCTGTCCACCTCGGTCACTGCGGCGACGTCGACCACCAGTTCCGGGCGGGCCTGCGGCCCCCTGGCAGCACGCAGAGCATCCTGCGCCTGGGGGATCGTTCCCGTATCGAGGGGGCCGCGGAGGGTTACGGTTATCGGCAGGAAGTAGTCCTCAGCGGAGGTCGGTAGGACATCGAGAAGCATTCCACACCTTGCTTGCAGTCGCGACCCCCGGCGGAGAGGGCGGACATCGGGGACGACAAGCAGAGTTAGACTTGCGGACGAACGGGTAATCGCCCGCTGGTCAATCGATCACGAGAGAATCGAGCCGCCACAGAGTTCATCCTCTGGCGGGCCGAATCCTCGCCGGGGGAAACCCATAGGCGGAGAAAAATCGGACGGTTCGCTCCCCGAGCCGGAAATGGACCGACCGATACCCATCCGGCAGAGCGACGATCGCTGGATCGCTGCCACGCCACATAGCCGCGTGTGCTGCCCCGAGGCAGCACCAGATAGGCCAGGGGCGATTTTCCCAACGGCGT
Source organism: Armatimonadota bacterium (assembly GCA_016199525.1). GTDB lineage: Bacteria > Armatimonadota > SYMT01 > SYMT01 > JACQGL01 > JACQGL01. The sequence goes on along the minus strand of JACQGL010000186.1, from coordinate 52,936 downwards.
CGGGAGCGGGAGGCCCCGGCCGGTAAACAAAGAAAACCTGCGCCCTGGAACGGCGTTGCGCCAATTTAGTTGTCGAACTATCCCCTCGCTGAGAGCGCTTGCTCTGCCGCCAGCTGCCGCCGAACGGCGTCCGAGGCGCTCTTTCCCGCGCGTTCCTTGAGCGCCGCCACCAGGTTCTCCACGGCCCGCAGGGGGTTGTCCCCCTCGTAGTGCAGCACGATCCGGTCCGGGAGGAAGGAGGTCCGGCGGAACTTTCGCTGAATCGCCTTGGCATCCTCCAGCGGCACCCGGCGAGCCATCCACAGGACGATGCCCTGCTTATCGGTCTCGATGCGCCCCACCCCGGCCTCCAGGCAGGCCATTCGCAGCCGCATCAGCGCCAGCAGGTGCCACACCGGCGTGGGCGGATCGCCAAAGCGGTCCTCCATCTCCGCCTGGACTGCGTCTACGTGGGCGGGTTCCCGGCAAGCGGCGATCTTGCGGTAGAACGCCAGACGCAGGCCGTCCGTGGGCACATACTCGGGTGGTAAAAAGGCATTGATGGGGAGATTCACCCCTGGCAGCAGCACCTCCTCCACCGATTTTCCCTGAATTTCTTTTACCGCCTCCTCGATCATCTGGCAGTAGAGTTCAAAACCGACGGCAACCATGAACCCGTGCTGCTCTGGGCCCAGCAGGTTGCCCGCCCCGCGAATCTCCAGGTCCCGCATGGCGATGCGGAATCCCGCGCCCAGGTCGGTGAAGTCGCGGATTGCCTCCAGGCGCTTCTCCGCCGTTTCCGTGAGTACCTTGAACGGCTGGTAGGTAAGGTAGCAGTACGCCTGTCGGGATGAACGGCCCACGCGGCCGCGGAGCTGGTGCAGCTGCGCCAGCCCGAGCCGATCCGCCTCGGTGATGACGATGGTATTCACATTCGGAATATCCAGGCCGCTTTCGATAATCGTGGTGCACACCAGGATGTCATACTGGTGCTCATAGAAGTCGAGCATCACCTCCTCGAGTTCATCGGCGGACATCTGGCCGTGGCCGGCCCTGATACGGGCCTGGGGCACCAGCCGGCGCAGCTTCTCCGCCTCGCGGAAGATCGTTTCGATCCGGTTATGGACGTAATAAACCTGCCCGCCGCGGTCCAGCTCGCGCAGAATCGCCTCGCGGATGATGGTTGGATCCCACTCCAGGCAGTAGGTGCGCACCGCCAGCCGCCCTTCCGGCGGATCCTCGATCACGCTCATGTCGCGGATGCCTGCCAGCGACATGTGCAGCGTGCGGGGAATCGGGGTCGCCGTGAGCGTGAGCACGTCCACCGACTGCTTGAGCTGCTTGATCCGCTCTTTATGGCTCACGCCGAAGCGGTGCTCCTCATCCACCACCAGCAGCCCCAGGTCGGATAACTGCACGTCCTTCGAGAGCAGACGGTGTGTGCCGATGACGATGTCCAGGTCGCCCTCTGCCAGCCGCCGGACGATCTCCTTCTGCTCCGCGCGCGTTCGGAAGCGGGAGAGCACCTCTACATTGACCGGGAAAGCCGCCAGCCGCTCGGTAAAGGTCACGTAGTGCTGTTGGGCGAGGACGGTGGTGGGCACGAGCACGGCGGCCTGCTTGCCATCCACCACTGCTTTGAACGCCGCGCGGATGGCCACTTCCGTCTTGCCGTAGCCCACGTCTCCGCAGACGAGGCGATCCATCGGCCGCGGCGCGTGCATATCGCGCTTCGTATCCCAGATCGCCTGCAGCTGGTCTTTCGTTTCCTGGTAGGGGAAGGCCGCTTCCAGCTCTTCCTGCCAGACGGTATCCTCATCGAAAGCGTAGCCGGGGCGCGCCTGCCGTGCCGCATAGAGCGCCACCAGCTGTTTCGCCATCTCCTTTACTCGGGCCCGGACGCGGCTCTTGGTGCGAAACCAGTCTCCGCCACCCAGGCGGTGGATGGTGGGCGGCTGGTCATCTGACCCGATGTACTTCTGGACGCGATCCAGTTGATCGCTGGGCACGAACAGCCGGTCCGGCTCCTGGTAGTCGATGCGCAGGAACTCCCGCTGCACGCCGTTGACGCTGCGCCGCTCCAGGCCCCGGTAGCGACCGATACCGTGCACGACGTGGACCACCAGGTCTCCCTCCTTCAGTTCGAGGAGGGACATGATCGGCCGTGATTCTTTGAACTTCTGGGCCACCCGCTGGGGGCGCGGGCGGTGTTCCGGCCCACCGCCAAAGATCTCTGCGTCGGTGAGGACGATGCGCTTCAGGCCGGGCAGCCGGAAACCGGCGGACAGGCGGCCCTGGTGAACCGCCACCCCCGGCCCCTCCTCCGCGTTGGGGGAGGGGAGACTGTCACGCCGCGGTGCTCCCTCCCCCGCTTCGGGAGAGGGTTCGCGGCGAGAGGCGTCCCGGGCGGGAATCCCCTGCTCCACCAGCAGCTCCGTCACGCGGCCCGGGCGGTCGCTGATGACCACCACCCGATTGCCGGCTCCGATCCAACTGCGCAGGCGCGTGGCGAGTTCGGGCAGATCCCCTTGGGCAGAATCGATGCTGCCGGAGTTCATCCCGGCGTGCACCGCTCCGGCCAGCTCCTGGCGCAGCCAGGGCAGGGAGTGGCCCAGCAGGGTGAACACCAGCCGCCGGTAGGGCGCCAGCCGCTCCAGCCAGCGTTCCAAGTCCACGTGTTCCGCCCGCGCCCGCGAGGGAGCCACGTGCTCTGGCAGGACGCGGTCGGATTCCTGCAGCAACGCTTCGCGCCGGTTCACCTGCTCGCGGTACTCCTGCCAGCGGATACGGGCGTGGCCCGGCTCGTCCAGCACTACCAGGCAGCCCGGCGGCATGTGTTCGAGGAGGGTGAACGTGCCGCGCTCGGAGGCAGGGGCCTCCAGCAGCTCACGGGCGGGTAAGAGGGTGAGCGCGTCCATCTCCTGCAGGGACCGCTGGCTCTCCACATCGAATTCGCGCAGGCCCTCGATCTCATCACCAAACCACTCGATGCGCACCGGCTGCGCGCGTGTGGAGGGGAACACATCCAGGATGCCACCCCGCAGCGCGAACTGCCCCGCCACTTCCACCAGTGCCGCCCTTTGGTAGCCAAACTCCACCAGCTGGCGCGCCAGGCGGTGCAGATCCGCCGTCTGCCCCCGCTGCAGTGTCAGGCGATGCTGGCAGAGCGGCCCCAGGGTGGCGCGCAGGGCGGCGTGCACGGGGGCCACCACAAGGGAGAGCCGACCCTCCGCCAGCCCCTCCAGCACCGCCAGCCGCGTGCGCGCCAGAGCGCGCTGTTCCGGCGCCTCGGACGAGGCGATCATCTTCTTTTCCGCCAGCAGGTCCTCCAGCTCCGGCTCGGAGGCCGGGTAGAGGCCAATCTCCTCGGGGCGGAAACCGAAGGCAGGCAGGTCCTCGGCCAGTCGCTCCGCCGCCTCTTCAGAAGCAGTGATCACCAGGGCGGCCCTGCCGCTATAGCGAGCCAGTCCCGCGAGCACGCACGTCTTGGCGCTGCCTGCCAGCCCCTCAATCCACACCGGCTGGCTGGCGTGCCGCAGCGCCTGCGCCGCGCGCGAGAACTCGGGCGACTCGAGCAGCTGATCCAGTAACCAGGCGAGAGGCATCAACGTACGGCCAGAAAGGGCTCCCGCGCCGGCGGGGGCCCTGTGCAAGTCTCTGTTGTTGGCCGCCGAGGGCGGCGGCAGCGCATTATAACACGCACGAGAGAGGGCGGCAATCCAAACCCGAGCAACAAACCGGCGCCGGCCCGAGTCGAAAGAATGAACGGTATGCGGACATCAGGCAGGTTGCTATGCACTGCATCCCCTCGACCGTTCCCCTGATCGCACCACGCCGGAGGTGCCATGCCCGAGCTGATTGCCGCTCTCCTGGCCGTTCTCCTGACCGCGCCCACAGTCGCCGGGCGGTGGCCTGGTCCTGCGATGCGGGGCGCGGCGCCGCTCTCGCCCCTCTTCGCAGAGGACCCGCGCCTGGAAAAGAAGGTCGCCCTCCGGATGAGGAGGAGCCCGCTCGCCCGGGTGCTGGCGGAGCTGGCGCGGCAGACGAGGGTGGAGCTCTCCAGCTCCGCGGACGTGGCAGACGAGCCCACCGTCGTTTGCGCCTGGGACCGGCCGGCTAAGGAGGTGATGCACCACTTGGCCGTCCTGTTCGACTACCGCTGGGGGCGCTCGGGCAAACCCGGGCAGTACGCGTACCGGCTTTACCAGGATCCGGAGTCTAGACAGCGAGAAGAGGATCTGCGCTGCCAGGGCCGCCGGCTGGCCTTCGAGCGCCTCCTGGCTCGCGTCCGTCGCGACGTGGCCCGAGCGCAGAATCCGGCTCCCGAGGCAGGCGGCTCCGGTTCCCCAAGCCAAACATCCGGTTCGGACGCCAGGATTCCGCAGCCGCGGGACGAGGCGGCGGGGACGAAGCTGCCCCTCGTGCGCGCCCTCATCCGCGTGGTGGGTCTGCTCCGGCCCGAACAATGGCAGCGGCTCAGGCAGGGGGAGGTGCTCTGGTTCAGCACCGCGCCGGAGCCCGGCGCGGCAACGCTCCCCGCAGCGCTGGCAAGCGAGCTACGCGCCGCCCAGCCCGATTTCCGGCACCAGCTCAGCATCGGTGGCTGCTGGGGTGGCGAGCTGTTGATCGCCGGACATGTGAAACAGATGGAGGACGCCTGGCAGCGCGCAGGCAGCATCCGCGTGAGAGTGCGGTTCTCCGAAACGCTCTATCCCGACCATCCACGGGCCTGTCTACAGGTCCAGCCCATCGCCGTTCCGCGCGGAAGCCCGGAAACCGCGGTTGAGATAGACAACCGGTACGAAGTTAGGGAGTACGGAGAGAATATCGGGCCCGATTCGTGGCCCATCCAAGCGCAGGATCCCGATGCTGTGCCCCAGGTCTGGAAGGAGGATCCTGTCATCGGCTCCCGACGTCGCCTGGACGTAACTCCATCTGCCGATCCGTGGGCGAAGCAGGATGGGGATGGTGTTCCGAGTGTGTCCATGTGGGACTTCCTGGCCTACGTGGCCCAGGCCCACCGTATCAACCTGGTGGCTGATGCCTATCTGTGGTGCGGGTGGATGTGCCCGCCCGAATCGCCTGGGGAGCCGCCGCTCTACCGTGTGCTCAACCAATACGTCCTCCCGTCTTCGGAATGGACCAGAGAGGGCGTGTGGTTCCGCATCCGCAGTCGCAGGTGGTTCGCCGAGCGTGTGGCGGAGATCCCGCGGCGCGTAGCGGACGGGTGGGCCGCCTGCTTGCACGACTGGCCGGCACTTTCCCTCCCGCAGCTTGCTGACCTCGCCCTGGGCCTATCGGATGCCCAGTTTCCACACTTCGCGCTGGCGCTCCGCGAACGGGGCGTCTACCTGGGCGAGGTGTTCATGGAGGAGGTGGCCGGCAGCGGGTTCGAGAGCGAACACAACAGAAGCATCCTGCGGGTCTACGGCAGCCTCACGCCCAGGCAGCGGCAGGTGCTCCTGGCGGGCGGAGCTGTGCCCTACGCGGCGATGCCGCTGGCCGCCCGTCGCCAGGCGCAGACGGCTTTCGCGAGCAGGCCGTGGGCGCGACCCTATGCGCCGGGGTGGGAGGATCCCTTCCAGGGGGCGCTTACCCTCACCTTCCATAGCGGCGTCCGCACTGTCCGGCGGGCGCCGGACGGCTACCACATCGACTACCAGGACCCCAGGGTGGTGGGGCTGGACGAGGTCGAGGAGTCGTTGGCGATACAGATACAGTTCCCGAGCCGCACGGAGGTGGTGCCACTCGCCCCCGGTGCCGTGCCGCCATCGGATGGCGCGGCGCACCAGGCGGAGTTCACCTACCGCTTCGCGGACGGCACCACGGAGCGGTTTAGCTTCCTCCTGCCCGTGGCCGTAGTCAGGAGGCAGGGAGCGGGCAAGTTAACCGTGGGGATCAGCCGTTGAGCGGCCTGCCACCTGGCCATCAAGCCAGCTCCCCCACCGCCCGCACGATATCCTCCGGCTTCTCCAGCCAGTAGGTCGGCTTTTCTTTCGCCAGCGTCTCCCGCGGATGGGGGCCCCACAGAGCGGCGGCCGTGCGCGCGCCCGCCTCCCAACCGGAGGCCATGTCGTACGGGCTGTCCCCGATAAACAACGTTTCCTCCGGCCGGACGCCGAGCAGCTCCACCGCCTTCAGCACCGGGTCCGGCGCGGGCTTGGGGCGGGCGGTTATGTCTGCGGTAACGATTGCATCGACGTAGCGGTCCAGTGGTATCCGCCGCAGGACCTTCTCCAGCTCCTCCCGCACCTTGGAGGTCACCAGTGCCGTCTTCAGGCCTGCAGCGCGCACGGCGCGCAGTGCTTCCAGGACCCCAGGGAACGGCTTCTCCCGGTCCGCATGCTCCTCGTAGTAGCGCATAGCGTCGGCGACAAACTGGCGCTCATGGCCTGGGGCCAGGAAGCGCGCCTGCACGGCCAGCGGCCGCCCTACCAGGCGCAGATACTCCTCGCGCGGCAGCGTGCGACCCAGGTGCTGGCGGCTGGCGTAGGCCAGGGAGTCCGCCACCAGGTCGGCAGTATCGATCAGGGTGCCGTCCACATCGAACAGCACCGCGCGTAACTCGACCAGCGGATTGGTAGACATCTCGAAAGAGTTTGGGCACCACGGAGACGCTGAAGCATTGAGCAAGGCAGGGGAATTGCAGCGGGCAACCGTCGGATCGCCCCCTCACCCACTCTCCCTTTCCCCTCCGTGTCTCCGCGCCTCCGTGGCAAGCATGGGCATCGTCAGGGCCTCGCCGGGGTGCGGAGGGGCGCCACAAGCAGCAGCACGGCGGCCAGCAGCGCCACGCCCGCCCCAAAACCGAGGGCGATGGGCGCGCCGAACCATTTCCACAGGTAGCCGCTGACCAGGCTGGCGGGCAGCGCGCCCAGGCCGACGGCGAAGTTGTAGGCGCCGAAGGCGGTGCTGCGCGCCGCCGCGGGCGCCAGGTCGGCAACCATCGCCTTCTCGGTGCCCTCCACCAGCCCGAAGTATACCCCGTAGAGGGCGAAGAGGGCCCAGGCGTGCCACGCCGCCCCGGCCCACGCGAAGCCCGCGTAGGTCACCGCGTAGACGCCCCACCCCGCGGCGATCAGCCGCCGGCGGGGAATGCGGTCCGAGAGCCAGCCCGCGGGCGTGGAACCGGCGGACTTGACGATATGGAGCACCATCCAGATGAGCGGCAACGCCGCGGCGGGCACGCCCAGCTCGCGGGCGCGCAGGAGCAGGAACGCGTCGCTGGCGTTACCCAGCGTGAACAGGAACAGGATGCCCAGGAGCAGCCACAGGGAGCGCGGCAGCGGCGCGGATGGCCGCTTCGTCTGCGCCATCCCTTCCTCTTCCGGCGGCGACGGCCGGGGGCGCTCGCGCTCCCGCACGCCTGCCAGCACGAACAGCGACCCGATGGCAGGGACCGCCGCCAGCGCGAACACCAGGCGGTAGCGCCCGGGCGCCAGCAGGAGCAGCAGCCAGGCCAGCCCCGGCCCCACGATGGCCCCCAGGTGATCCATGCTGCGGTGGAAACCGAAAGCCAAGCCGCGCCGCGCCGGGTCCACGGAGTCGGCGATCAGCGCGTCGCGGGGGGCGCCGCGCACCCCCTTCCCCACCCGGTCCACGAAGCGCAGGACCACCAGCTGCCAGGGGGCGGTCACCAGGGCGATGAGCGGCCGTGTGGCCGAGGCCAGCGCGTAGCCGCCCAGCACCAGCGGCTTGCGCCGCGGCAGGCGGTCTCCCAGCCAGCCCGCCGCCAGGCGCAACAGGCTGTTGGCGCTCTCCGCCAGGCCCTCCATCCACCCCAGGGCGAGCGCGGCGGCGGACTCGCTGAGCCCCAGCGTGCTGCGCAGGAACACGGGGAGGAGCGGGAAGATCATCTCCGAGCTGGCGTCGTTCATCAGGCTCACGACGCCCAGCCGGACGACGGTCGCGGGCAGCCTTAGGACGGACGGGCGGCGCGTTTCGGGAGGAGTGCTAGTGGTAGACATGGGCCTGTCGAGCGCGGAATGCGCAATGCAGAAAGCGGAGCGCCGGGCCGGGAGGCAAACGGTCGGCATGCGTCATTCGTCAGTTGTCATCGCTCAATCGTCGATCATCAATCGTCATCCGTCATGCGTCCTGCCCGCCCTCGATCCACACTTCGCCCCCCTCCCAGGCCTCCTTCTTCCAGATGGGGACCGCTTCCTTGAGGGTATCAATGGCGTAGCGACAGGCTTCGAAGGCAGGCGCCCGGTGCGCGCAGGCAACAGCGATCATCACGCTCGCCTCCCCCACCTCCAGGCGGCCGATCCGGTGCGCCATCGCGATACAGCAGTCCCACCGGCGCACTGCTTCCTCGGCGATGGCGCGCATCTCTCGCTCCGCCATCGGGCGGTAGGCGTCGTACTCCAGGTAGAGCACGCGGCGGCCGTGGTTGTAGTCGCGCACGTTACCGGTGAACGTGACCACGCCGCCATAGCCCCGCCGCTGCACAAAAGCGAGCAGGGGCTCCAGGGAGAGTGGCGAGGGCGTGATCTCAATCTGAACGGCGTTCTCCACCCCGGTTTTCTTCACACAGCGACGCAGCCAAAGGTGCGAGCGAACTGAAACCGCGCGGCAGCCCGTGGGCCGTCCCGCCATCCACGCTACATCCTCTCGATCCACTCCTCCAACCCGTGAACGAGGAACATCAGTGCCAGCATCGCCAGCGTCCCCCGTTCACTGAACAACGCCTTCTGCCACGAAAACCGGTGCCGCGAAGATGCCTTGCGCCGTCCCGCACGGGGGACCCACCGTGGTACCGCTCGCCGGTACTCATCGTACTCCTCTCCAAACGTACTGGCGAGCAGGTGTTCCTCCCACGCTACAATCGGTTGATAACACAGGAAGGCAGCCAAAACGAGTGGCAGCACCAAGACCCACTGGTCAAATAGCAGCACGAGGCCAGTTCCCACCAGGCAATTGCCCAGGTAAATCGGGTTCCGCACATACGCATAGGGGCCGGACGTGACCAGATTCTTCAATCGACCGGAACACGCGCGGGTGCGGGTGCGCGCGCCCGCGTGGCCTACCGCCCACAGGCGTATCGATTCGCCAAGCATCAGGAAAAGGCAGGCAACCGCCAGCCCCCGCCAGCCCAGGTCCGATTCATACCGCCGGGAGAACAGCACCGGCATCACCAGCCACGGCAACCACCCCCGCCGCACGAATAACCAGCAGCCCATGCGGCTTAGCAGCCCCGCACCCGATACCACAGTGCCGGCCGGCCGTACGCTCCGTTCGGCCGGCGCCTGGTGTGCGGACGAAGTGGATGGCTGATCGCTCATCTTCCGGTCTCCCAACCGCCACTTAGGTCCATCATCTCCCTCCCTCCGCGCCCAGCGATACTTCATCAAGAGCCAGGTCGTGAAAAGGAACAGTGCCAGCGTGGCAAGTAAACTCATTTCTACCGCGCGATGCCGGAGCGCCGCCGCCGTCGTAGGCACGTCCGCCCAGCTTCTCAGGATGATGCCTACCAGAGGCCAGATACACACGGCGTCCGCTTCTCGGCAAACCGCCGCCCAAAGACGCCGCGGGCGAACCGGGCGGCGTTCCTTCAGCGGCCGCAGACCCGGGAGAAACGCACGCACCTGCCGGCGGTAGGCGGCGTAGGCATCCGGCCAGCGCCGCGCCAGGTGGGATTCCTCTTTCAGAATAACCGGAACGTGGCCTGCCCAGAAGCACACGGTATAGGCCAGTAGAAACCAGGGAACGCCAATGATAACGCACAGACCCAGGCCGATGGTGAAGCTCCCCAGGTAGAGCGGGTGGCGCACATAGCCGTAGAGACCATCGGTCACCAGGCCGTGGTTACTCACCTCGTACTTCCAGCCCCGGGCGCAAATGCGGATTCCCGCCCCCGCCATGATCAGCAGCATTCCCCCGATATCCACCCCATCTTCGGCTACCTGAGCGCGAAAGAAGTGGCGAGGATGAGCACTGATGGCCATTAGCAGAAGCAGGAGCAGGATCCAAAGCCAGTTGTGCAGGTGGCGACGACTTAAACACTGCATCTCTGGGTGTCCGGTATACGAGATGAGGCATCTCGCAATTGCCGCGGATGCCGATCCCCGTGGATGGATGAGACGCTCATCCCCGCCCTGCTTGCCGTCTGTATAGGGAACGGCTGAGGGACCAGGACGCGGCGCGCCGGCGACCATCCGCGGACAGTAACGCGGTAGCAGCCGCCGGCGATCGCTGCGATGGCTCGCCGTGCGCGCACACCAACCACGCTATAAGGTTGGCAGATACAGAGCGGAAAAGCAAGCAGATGGTGGTAAAGCCCTTCTGTGCCGCTATCCCCCGCTTACCGGAGGGATGAAACTGACTTCGTCCCCTTCTGCCAGAGGATCTTCCCAGCGGGCGTACTCCTGGTTGCGCGCCGGACGGGAGCCTCGGCGCAGCCACTCCAGCCGCGGGTAGCGCTCTGCCAGGGCCTCTGCGGCGGTGGCGGACGTGGCGTTCGCGGGCAGGTCCAGCTCCACCGTGCGCACCCCCGCTTGTTCCGCTGCCCGCCCGAATAGCTCGACCCGCACCCGCATCTCTACCCCCGGCATGCCGTAAATTCACCACGAGGATGCGGAGACACAGAGAAGGGGCGGGAGAGTGGAACGTCGAAAGCAGAGCCTCCCATACCTGCGCACGCACCCTTACGCTCCGTGATTCCGTATCTCCGTGGTGCTAAACGAAGTCCCTACTGCGGCGCGATCTGCTCCCGTCCGCCTATGTAGGGCCGCAGGACCTCGGGGATCAGTACGCTCCCATCCGCCTGCTGGTAGTTCTCCAGGATGGCCGCGAACGTGCGCCCCACCGCCAGCCCGCTCCCGTTCAGGGTATGCACGCACTCGGGTCGCGCGCCCCGCTCGGGGCGGAAGCGGATGTTCGCCCGCCGCGCCTGGTAAGCCTCAAAGTTGCTGCACGAGGAGATCTCCACGTAGCGCCCCTGCCCGGGCATCCAGACTTCGGGGTCGTACTGTTTAGTGCTCTTATCGCCCAGATCGCCCGTGCACATCTCCAGCGTCCGGTACGGCATTCCCAGCCGCTCGATCACCGTCTCCGCCTGGCGCCGCAGCTGCTCCAGTGCCGCGTAGGACTCCTCTGGCCGCACGAACAGCACCAGTTCCACCTTATCAAACTGGTGCACGCGGATCATCCCTCGCGTCTCGCGCCCCGCCGCTCCCGCCTCCTTGCGGAAGCACGGCGTGTAGGCGACGTAGCGCACCGGCATCTGCTCTGCTTCCAGAATCTCATCGCGATGGAGGTTGGTAACTGGCACCTCCGCCGTCGGAGCCAGGTACATCGCCTCCTCTTCGATCTTGTACATATCGAAGGCGAACTTGGGCAGCTGGCCGGTGCCGGTCATGCTCGCCTCGTTGATCAACACAGGCGGCCATACCTCGATGTAGCCGTGCTCGCTCCGGTGGAGGTCAATCATCCAATTGATAAGCGCCCGCTCCAGCGCGGCGCCGGCCCCCTTCAGCACGTAGAAGCGCGCGCCGGAGATCTTCACCGCGCGCTCCAGATCCAGGATCCCCAACCGCTCGCCCACCTCCCAGTGGGGCCGCGGTTCAAAATCGAACTGGCGAGGCTCGCCCCACCGTGCCACCTCCGCATTCTCTGTTTCGTCGCGGCCGTCTGGCACAGAAGAATGGGGCAGGTTCGGGAGGGTGAGCAGCAGAGCCTCGATGCGGACGTCCATGTCCCGCAGGCTCTCCTCCAGCGCCGCAATGCGATCCCCCAGTTCGCGGGCGGCGACGATCTGCGCGCTGGCATCCTGTCCCTGCCGCTTCAGGCGGCTCACCTCTTGCGAAGCCTGATTCCGCTGCTGGCGCAGCCTTTCCACCTCTACCAGGAGGCGGCGGCGCTGTTCGTCCACGGCCAGCAGCTCGTCCAGCGCGGCAGGCACCCCACCGCGCCGCGCCAGCGCGGCGCGCACCTCTTCGGGTCGGGATCGGATCAGGCGAAGGTCAAGCATCGTCGGAGAACCGCGGATGTATCAGGCGCACGGGTACTTCGGAAGTATAACCGGCGCGTGGAAGCGAAGTCAACGCGGCAGTCGCGCCCGCATCCATCCCACGATCTCGGCCCACACCTTACGCCTCCCCACCTCCCGCAGAGGCTCGTGCAGCATGCCCTCGTAGAGGCGGAGGGTTTTGTCCTTCGTGCCCAGGGCCCGATAGAGCGCCTGGGAGTCAGCCAGTCGCCTTCTTGGGAAGGGGTATCGAACAGGGGAAATGAACCGGATGGCAGGCCTGATCTGCTCGGGACCCCGTGCCTCGTTCGCGGGTCAGTCGCCTGTTTCCTGGGATCTGTCGCCCACGGCTACACCCAGCGGGTGCGCGCGATGGTGGAGTGGGTGGCTGGAGGGCCGCAGCCGCCGCAGGCCTGCCGGGCGGAGGATGGCGCACTGGCCACGCGCGTGGGGCCGGCGGCGATCGAATCGATCCGCATCGGGCGGTCGGTGCACCTGGAGGGAAACGCATGATCGTCGTCGGACACCGCGGCTGCGCGCTGCTGGAGCCGGAGAACACCCTGCGGGGGTTTCGGCGCGCCCTCGCCCTGGGCTGCGACTACGTGGAGACGGATGTTCGCCTCACCCGCGATGGTCACCTGATCCTGATGCACGATGAGATGGTAGACCGCACCACGAACGGCAGCGGTCGCATGGCTGATCTCTCGTTCGCTGAAATCCGCGCCCTGGACGCGGGCCAAGGCGAGCGCATCCCTACGCTCGCCGAGTTGCTGGAGGTCATCCGCGGCCGGGCGCAGCTCCTGTGCGAGCTGAAAGGTGAACGCACCGCCGATGAGGCAGTGCGCATCGTGCGCGAGGCGGGTATGGAGCGGGACGTGGTGTTCACCTGCTTTCACCTGCCCCGCATCCGCCGCGTGAAGGAGATCGACCCGCGGCTGCGCACCGGCGCGATCTTCGGAGCGCCGCCGCCGGACTTCGCGCAGCAGGCGAAGGCGGCGGGCGCCGAGGGGTGCGGCGTGAACTATCGCCACCAGCGCCCCGAGGTCATCGCCGCCGCCCACCACGAGGCTCTCCTTATTCGCGCCTGGAACCCCGACACCGAGCCTGAAATTCAGGCGATGATCGATCTGGGCGTGGATGGCATCGGCAGCAACCGGCCGGACCTGGTACTTCGCCTGCTGGGGCGGCTGCAAGAGTAGAGAGATGTGCGGGGAACCTGGTGCGAAGCGCCCTGCTCCCTGGGGGTGGTCGGTCCGCACCCCGCGGGCGTGGACGCGGGCCTGGCGATGCTGCGCGCGGGGGCAACGCCTTCGACGCCATCATGGCGGCGGCGTTTGCAGACGCAGTGGCGAAGCCTTCCCATAACGGGGCGGCTGGCTACGGCGGCTGCCTGGTGGGATGGAGGGCGGAAACAGCGGCGGTGGTGTGCCTGGACTACAACACCCGCGCGCCCGGCGCGGGCGGATGTACCCCCTTCCAGATCCTCGCGGCGCTGGAGGACCTCCTTCGGGACGGCCCGTACGGGGAGCGGTTCTTGACCAGGGCCAGCAGGCGAGGGTCGTGTCATCACCCCTCCCCCAACGGGAGGGGAGCCTCCGGCTCACGGTAACAAGTTGGGCGCCCGATCTGTCCTCCTTCTCTCGCCGGGAAGGAGCCGGGGATTAGGGCAGCAGTGAACGTCTGCTGCCGTCTGGCACAACCGCCTTGAACTTGAATCCCACCCCGACGAAGCGCCGCTTCTCCACGCAATGTAGAATCATCGCCCAAAGATCCGGGGAGTAACCCGCAGGCCGAACGTCGCGTCCAATGCCTGGAAGCGATGATGGGACGATGAAACGAAGGGACGAGAAAGCGATGGGACGAGAAGAGGGTGGCGTAGGTGGGCGGGGAGCCAAAGGGAACATCGGCGAGGTGCTTCCTGGTCTCGTCGTTTCTCCTTCCCTCGTTGCATCGCTTCAGCGTCTGCTCGTGCCGGCGTTCGGCCGCTTCTCCAGGTAATCTACCATAGCCGTGGTTGGGAGGCAATAACGATGAAACAAGGGTGGCTGGCTCTATTCCTGGGCGTGCTGGTCCTATCCGGGTCGCCGGCGAGCGCGCAGGGGATGCTGCTGGTGCAACGATCGATTCCCAGGCCGCATCCGGTCCCCATCCCCCCGGCGCTGTCCATAAAATCGCAGCGGATCAACCTGCGCGTGGAAAGCGGGGTAGTGCACGCGGAAACGCAGCAGGTATTCCACAACCCCACCAGCGCCCAGTTGGAAGGCACTTACCTGTTCGTGCTGCCGGAGGGGGCGGCGGTCTCCCAGTTCCGAATGCAGGTAGGGAACGAGCCGGTGGATGGCAAGATGCTTTCCGTCGAAGAGGCGCGGCGCATCTATGAGTCCTATGTGCGTCGGGTGATCGATCCGGGGATTCTGGAGTACGTGGGTCGCAACACGTTCCAGGCGCGTATCTTCCCCATCCCGCCCAGCTCGGACAAGCTGGTCCAGATTGCGTATTCCCATCCCGCCGAGTTCCAGAACGGCGTCTATCGGGTCCACTTTCCGATGAAGACAGACCGCGTGGCTGCGGAACCGCTGGGTGAACTGGCAGTCCAGGTGACGATCCGCTCGCAGGCGCCCATCAAAGCGATTTACAGCCCCACGCACGAAGTGCAAGTGAAGCGGACCGATGATCACCACGCGGTGGTCACGTTTGAGGCGAAAGATATCCGCGCGGATCGGGATTTCCAGCTCTATTACTCGATCTCCGATCGGGAGTTCGGCGCGAGCATGCTCGCTACCCGCAAGTCCGGGGAGGATGGCTATTTCCTGCTCATGCTTGCCCCACGGCGGGAGATCGACGCCTCGCAGATCGTGGCCAAGGACGTGGTGTTTGTCTTCGATACCTCGGGGAGCATGCAGGGGGCGAAGATCGAACAGGCGCGCCGGGCGCTGACCACAGTGCTGGACTCCCTGAATCCGAGCGACCGGTTCAACATCTTTCGGTTCAGCAGCGACGTGACCTCTTTCCAGCCGGGCTTGCAGGCCGCCACGCCCGAGAACCGGCGCGCGGCGCAGGAGTTCGTGGCGCAGTTCCGCGCCGTGGGTGGCACGGCGATCTATGACGCCCTCACCGCGGCGCTGGAATCTCTACCGCCGAATAATGAGCGGCGGCCCACGTTCATCCTCTTCATGACGGATGGTTTGCCCACCATTGGCGAGCAGAACGTAGAGAAGATCCTCGGTAGTGTGGCGCCAAAGAACGCCGGGAGAGCACGCGTGTTCTCATTCGGGGTAGGGAATGACGTCAACACGCTGTTGCTGGACCGCCTGGCCCGGGACAACGGCGGGGCGGCGGACTATGTGGCTCCGGATGAGGATCTGGAGGCGAAGATCGGCTCGTTCTACGAAAAGATCGCCCGGCCCGTGCTCGCCAATCTGAAGCTGGAGGCGCCGGGCGCGCAGTTTGCGGACGTGTACCCCACACGGCTGCCAGACCTGTTCGCGGGCACGCAGCTGCTGGTGACGGGACGTTTCAAGGGGGCCGGCACACAGTCCCTGACGCTGACAGGAGAGATGCAGGGCAAGCCGCAGACCTTTCCCTTCCAGGTGGCCCTACCCGCCCAGGAGCGCGAGTACGCGTTTATCCCCAAGCTGTGGGCTAACCGCAAGATCAGCTACCTGCTGGAGGAGATCCGGCTGCACGGGGAAAGCGCGGAGCTGAAAGACCAGGTGGTCAAGCTAAGCCTGGAGTTCGGCATTATCACCCCCTACACGGCGTATCTGGTAGAGGAGCCGGGACTCGTGCCTCCGCCGCCGGGCCCCGTACCCCTGCGCCACGGGCTGGAGGGCGCGCCCGGCAAGATGGGCGGCCTGGGAGGTGCGGCCCAGGGACCGGCAGAAGCTCCGCCTCCTCCCAGCGGGGAGGAGCTCAGGCGGTACATGCTGCAGCGGGACCGGGCCGACGGAGAGGCCTTTCGGCAGCAGGTGGGTGGGCGCGCCGTGCAGGCCAGCAAGGCAATCCAGCAGCTCCGGGAGCAGCAGGTGGCGGAGACAGACCTGGAGCTCGTCCGCGAGATTGACAGCCGCACCTTCCGCTGGCAGCAAGGGGCCTGGCAGGATCAGAGCGCCAACGCCAGAATGCGCGTCGTGCAGATCAAGTACGGTTCGGAGGCCTACTTTGCGCTGCTGAAGGCGCACCCGGAGTGGACACGCTTCCTCGCGCAGGGACGTAGCCTTGTCCTGCGGACCGGTCGGAACACCGTAGCGCAGATCGGGGAAACGGGCAAGGAACAGTTGATGCCCGCGGAGATGAAGGCGCTGACCCGGTAACCGCGGGCGCACGCGCGGCCAGAGATCCAGGGTCGCCCTGGGCCCGTCCACCGTAGCGGCCCGTCCTCCGGTACCGGAGGACGGGCCGCACTCCGTTTCAGGGCGGAGGCTCCTCCCCTATCAGCTCCGGCAATCCAATAACCTCTACGAGCCCCTGCCGCTTGCCAGTACGCAGGAGAACCGCCTCCACGAGGGCCGTCGAACCAGGAGCGATGGGTAACCTACGCGTTGCTACTCCTTACTGGCTGGCAACCGCGGAGGGCCCCCTCGAGGCCCCATGATGTACCCCTACGGCCATCCGTGTCGATGTGGCTTGCATTCTGCCCGCGGCGATCTACCCGGCCTTCGCACACAGGGACGGACTGAGGCGCTAGGCTTGCGGCGGTGGGAATTGCTGCACGCCGCCGGAGGGAGAACTGCCATGCTGCTCAAGCCGTGGACAGAGATCGTGCGGAAAGCGCTGCGCCGGCCGGGTCCCGACCGGTCAACGGAGCCGAGCCCCCCACGCGGCCGCCCCCTGTGGCTGGCCTCGAACGCTCTCCGCGCCCTGCACTCGTGGGTGCCACCCGAAGCGGAGCTGCGCCTTTACGACGAAATGCGCCGCAGCTTCCCAATCCTGGACGTGGCAATTACCACGCTGGTACGGCTGTGCGGGCGAATCCGGGTGGAAGGACCCGCCGAGCTGCGCGAGGAGCTGGAGGCGTTCCTCCAGGGTGTGCAAGTAAACCAGTTGCAGCGCGGGTTCCACGGGTGGCTGGAAGCGCATCTGGACCAGATGATCCTCTACGGTAAGGGAATCGGCGAGATCGTCCTGAACCGGAGCCGCACCGATGTCTACGCGCTGATGAACCTGGACGCGCGGACAATTCGCTTCCGCGCGGGCCGGGACCCGCTGTCCCTGGAAGTGATTCAGCAGGCGGCGGGGCAATGGGAGCCGGTAGTGCTGGACTCCGCGCGGGTGCTGCTTTCCCTCCACAACCCGCAGGGGGACAATCCACACGGGACGTCGCTGCTCCGCTCGCTGCCGTTCGTCGCAGAGGCGTGCAGCATTATCGAGAACGCCACGGCGCAGGTATGGCAGCGTATGGGTGCGCCGAGCTTCCACGTCAACTGGGTGCCGGACGAGGGCTTCACCGACCCACAGGGCACGCTTACCGAAGCGGTTGTTAACAATCTTCAGCAGCAGTTCACCGAGGTGATGGCAAGCCGGCGCGTGGGCGAAGTGCGGGACCTGTTCACCAGCGGCCAGGTACGAATCGGCATTATTGGCAGCGAGGGGCAAATCCTGGCGGTTCAGGAGCCGCTCCGCGCCTTCCTGGAGCAGATGGTCGCCGTTACTGGCCTACCGCCCTGGCTGCTCGGCCTGCACTGGTCCTCCACGGAGCGGCTGTCCGCGCAGCAGGCAGATCTGCTCATCTCAAACATTGAGGCCCTGCGCCGTGCCGTCCAGCCGCAGATCGATTACCTGATCGATCTGCGGCAGCGCCTGCGCGGACGTGCGGGGCGCATCCGCGTGGCCTGGACGCCGGTAAACCTGCAAGACATGACCGAGCAGGCGCGAGCGGACGCCTGGCGGGAGCAGGCGCGGCAGCGGCGCATCGAGAACGCCCGCCGGATGTGGGAGCTGGGGTTCTGGTCCCAGCAGCGCGCTGCCCGCGACGCGGACGAGGGAATCAGCGAGGTGGACCGCGTTTACCCGGTACCTCCCGGAGAGCCGATCCGCGGGCCGCTGCAGCTTGCTCCCGCGGCGAACGGACGGAGGGAGCCGTAAACTCGGGGAGTGCAGAGCGGGGATTGGGAGCCGGACGAATCGGGCGGCAGCAGGCACCACGCAGGGTAATAACTATGCGCGTGCCCACCATCGATCGGGATGGACGGTTGCCAGGAGCTGCCTACTATGAACGACCTCTTTCACCGGTTCGCCCATTGGGCTTCGGATCTGGTCGGCGCCCCCTGGGCGTTCATCACTGCCACGCTGACGGTGGCAGTGTGGGCCCTCCTGGGGTCCGCGTACCGCTTCTCCGATAGCTGGCAGCTCTGGATCAACACGGGGACCACGATTATCACCTTTCTGATGGTATTCCTGATCCAGCACACCCAGAACCGTGATACGAAGGCGATCCACCTGAAGCTGGACGAACTGATGCGCGCTATTCAGGGAGCGCGCACCGCCCTGGTGGACCTGGAGGCGCTTTCGGACGAGGAGCTGGAGCGGCTCCGCCGACAGTTCCAGCGACTGCGCCAGCGCTACGTGGCAGAGGGTCGTTCCCTGCCGGAGGGGATCGAGTCGGGGCCAGAAGAGCCCGAGCAGGCGGGGCAAGAGCGTGCGTTGCCCGGCGGTGACGGCGGCGTTCCCAGATGAACGGACGGCAGTTTCGACCCCATCCATCTTCAGAAGAGAGGCGCAATGAAGGCGCGGCGCACTCTCTCTACGGCAGCCATCCTGCTCCTGGTCGGGACGCAATCGATCCTGCGCGCGCAGGCAACAATGCACGCCGCGCACCCGCCGGAGGATCTAGCGCGCCAGGCGGCGGCCATCCGGCCGACGAGGAGCTGTGCTGACGACTGATCCGCGGGTGTTGGACCGCGCCGAAGGGGCATTACTGGTCAGAGACAAGCGGCACTGGCACTGCCGAAGGCACAGCAGGGCGAGCGGTGGTCGTTCCTTGAGTCCGCAGGCCGAGGACTCTGGCGCGCCCTGATCCCACACGCGGGCCCTAGCATGATGCCGGGCCTGCGGGGGGTGACTGCCGTATGCATCACGGGGACAGTGCGGTTAGCGCGACGGTGTGCGCGCGGCGCGGATACGGCTGCACAGTGCCGCTTACAACACCCCCTTGGTAGACGGCACCCCCTGCACACGCTCATCGTGGCGGGTGGCGGCGTCCAGCGCCCGCGCGAACGCCTTGAACGCCCCTTCCACCACGTGGTGCGCATTCTCCCCCGCCAGCTGGCGCAGGTGCAGGGTGAGGAGGCCGTTCATGGCGACGGCGCGGAAGAACTCGGGGGCCAGCTCCGCATCAAACGCCCCGATCGTGCGGCCCTGAACCTGGAGGTCGCCGACGAAGAACGGCCGGCCGCTCACATCCACTGCCGCCAGCACCAGCGCCTCGTCCATCGGCACACCGGCATGGCCGTAGCGGACGATCCCCGCCCGGTCCCCCAGCGCTTCGCGCAGGGCCAGGCCCAGGCAGATGCCTACGTCCTCCACAGTGTGGTGCTGGTCCACGTGCAGGTCTCCCTTCGCCTCCACCTCCAGATCGAAGAGGCCGTGGCGCGCGAACAGGTCCAGCATATGATCGAAGAAGCCGACGCCGGTGTGGACATCGGCACGGCCGGCGCCGTCGAGGTTCAACTCGAGGCAGACGTCGGTTTCCTTGGTCTTGCGAGCGATGGTGGCGGTGCGGGACATCTCTTCTCCCTACAGCACATACCGCGCCAGGTCCTGATCTGCGGCAATCTTCTCCAGACGCACGCGCACGTAGGCGGCGTCCACGACCACTTCGCCCGTCACCTCGTCCGGAGCAGCGAAGGAAACGTCTTCCAGCACCTTCTCCATCACCGTGTACAGGCGGCGGGCGCCGATGTTCTCTGTCTTCGCGTTCACCTCTGCAGCCACGCTCGCCAGCGTGGCGATCCCGTCCTCGGTAAACCGCAGGGCAACACCGTCCGCCGCCAGCAGCGCCGCATATTGCCGCGTGAGGGCGTTCTGCGGCTCGGTAAGGATGCGACGGAAGTCCGCCTCGGTGAGGCTTTCCAGCTCCACGCGGATCGGCAGGCGACCCTGGAGTTCCGGCATCAGATCGGAGGGCTTGCTCACGTGGAAGGCGCCCGCAGCGATGAACAGGATGTGGTCCGTGCGCGTGGGGCCGAACTTTGTCTGCACCGTCGTTCCCTCGATAATCGGCAGCAGATCGCGCTGCACGCCTCCACGTGACACATCAGGCCCCACGCCCCCGTCCCGGCCGGCAATCTTGTCCAGCTCGTCCACGAACACGATACCGGACTGCTGCGCCCGCTCCAGCGCCTCACGTTTCACGGCGTCCAGGTCGATGAGCTGCCGCGCCTCCTCCTGGGTAAGCACCTCCCGGGCCTCGCGTATCGTCATGCGTCGCCGGGAACGCCGCTTCGGCATCACGTTACCGAACATATCCGCCAGGTTGACGCCGATTTCTTCCATCCCCGACTGGGAGAACGCGGGCAGGAACGAGATGCCCGGGCTCTCCTCCACCTCCACTTCCACCATCTGATCGTCGAGCGCTCCGGAGGCGATCTGCGCGCGCAGATCCGCCGTCACCCGCGCACGCTGCTGCTCGCGGCGGCGCTGCCGCTCCTCCTCTTCGGCGGTAAGGGGCGGAGGTGGGGAGCTCCCCGGGCGCGGGAAGAGGAAGCCGAACGGGCCCGGCACGCCTGCGTAGTCGCGCGTCTCGGCCTGGTGCGAGCCTGGCTGGAGCGCCTCGACGATCCGGTCGATGGCGTTCTCCTCCGCACGGTCGCGCACGCGCGCGGTGTGCTCCTCTTCCACCATCTGGTAGGCCCTCTGCACCAGATCGCGGATGATGCTGTCCACATCCCGACCCACGTAACCCACTTCGGTGAACTTGGTAGCTTCCACCTTGACGAAGGGGGCGTTGGCGAGGCGGGCCAGCCGGCGGGCGATCTCCGTCTTTCCCACACCGGTCGGGCCGATCATGAGGATGTTCTTGGGAATGACTTCCTCGCGCAGGTCGTCGGGCAGCTGCCGGCGGCGGTGGCGGTTGCGCAGCGCCACGGCCACGGCGCGCTTCGCCGCCGCCTGGCCCACGATGTACTTGTCCAGCTCCGCCACGATCTGGCGGGGCGTCAGTTCGGCAAGGTCCATGCTGTCCTTCCGGAGACGCCCGGCGGGCACGCCGCCCGCTTCACTCTAGCGTCTCCACGGTGATGTGGTTGTTGGTGTAGATGCACAGGCGCCCGGCGATCTCCAGCGCTTCGCGGACGATTTCTTCGGCGCCCAAGTCGGTATGGCGCAGCAGGGCAAGGCCGGCGGCGTGCGCCACCGGACCGCCCGAGCCAATCGCTACCACGTCCTCGTCTGGCCGCAGCACCTCGCCCGTCCCGCCAAACACAAACGTCTGCTGGGCGTCCGCCACCAGGATCATCGCCTGGAGCTGGCGCAGCACGCGGTCCGTGCGCCACTCGCGGGCGAATCCCATAGCGGCGCGTTCCAGATCGCCGCGCGCTTCGCGAACGTGGTTCTCCACCTTATCCAGCAGCGCCAGCGCATCAGCGGCGCCGCCCGCAAACCCGGCCAGCACGCGGCCCTCGTGGATGCGCAGCACTTTGCGGCTGGTATGCTTGATAGCATGCTCGCCGAAGGTGATCTGCCCATCAGAGCCGACCGCCACGCGGCCGCCCCGCCGGACGGCGATTACCGTGGTGCCGCGGAACGCGGGCGCCCCCATTCTGTCTGACTCGCACATACCCATAACGATCTTAGTTTCCTGGATGAAGCTTAACCGCGCCCGCGCGTCGTGTCTGGTGCGGCCCCTCCACCCCGGCGCGCACCGGGGTGCGCTGCTTCGTATACCCGTTGAATCTGTTCCCGCGACAGGTGAGTGTAGATCTGGGTGGTGGAAAGACTGGCGTGGCCCAGGAGCTCCTGCACCGCCCGCAGATCCGCCCCATTCGCCAACAGGTGCGTAGCGAAAGAGTGCCGCAGTCCGTGCGGGCTGATCTGGTTCGTCAGGCAGGCCTGCCTCACCGTGCGCTGCACCACCAGGCGCACGGCACGATCCGAGAGCGGGGTGCCATTCTTGTTGAGAAACAGCGCGTCGGGAGCTTCCCGCGCGCGGCGATTCGCGGCGAGGAGCCGTGGCCGAGCGAACGCCAGGTAGTCCGCGATCGCCTCCCGCGCGGCACGGCCCAGGAATACCAGCCGCTCCTTGCTCCCCTTTCCCAGCACGCGCAGGGTGTCCGCGCCGTCCACCACGTCCGCCACCCGCAGCGACACGAGTTCGCCGGCGCGCATCCCTGTGGAGTAGAGCGTTTCCAGGAGCGCGGCGTCCCGCGCGCCGAGCGGTGTGGCGCAATCGGGTGTGAGCAGCAGATGCTCCACTTCATCGCCACGCAGCACCCCCGGCAGGCGGCGCTCCAGGCGGGGCGAATGGACCCCCACCGCGGGGTTGGCGGTGGCCCATCCCTGCCCCACGAGGTAGCGGTAGAACGATCGCAGTGCCGCCAGCTTCCGCGCCGCCGAACGTCGCGCGTAGCGCGTGGCCTGCAACCCCGCCAGAAAGCGCCGCACCTCGCGGTGGGATGCCTGGTCCCAGTTGCGCGGGCCGTCCGGCAGCGCCTCCAGGAACGCGGCGAACTGCACGACGTCCGCCACATATCCCCTCACCGTGTGCGTGGATAGCCGACGGATGACCTCCAGGTGCCGTCGAAAGCTTTCAATCTGCTCGCGCACGCGCGCCTCCCTTCGCGACCCCATTATAGCATGGCGGCCGGGAAGGTTGGCTGACAGAGGCCCCGTTATCTCCCTGGGCGCCAGCGGATATCCTCATCCGGCGTGGGAAATGGTATACTCAAGCGGGAGGCGAGTCGCTGCGCGGGCGCTCGCCAGGAGAGGTAGACGATGAGATTCTGGCAGAAGTTCGGTCTCGCTCTGCTTGCATCGGCGTTGCTGGCGGCGCCTGCCGTGGCCCAGCAGGAGAGCGAAGCGCGCGCGGAGGAGAAGGGCGTCCACGCCGAGGTCACCGGCTGGTTCTACGGAATGTATCTGGGTGAGAACCAGGGGGCCCCCTTCCCATTCGTCCTGGAGGTGGATCCCCAGGGCGCGGCGCGACGGGCAGGCGTGCGCCGCGGGGACGAGATCCTGCGCTTCCAGGACCAGGAGGTGCGCAGCCTGCGGGAGCTGCACCGCGAGATGAGTCGGCTGAAGCCCGGCGACCGGGTCAAGCTCACCATCCGGCGGTCGGCGCAGACATTGATGTTCGAGTTCACTGTACCGGAGAATCCGACGGCGCAGCCCCAGGCAAAGACCGCCCGGAAGGAACGCGACCACGCGAAGTCGGCGACCCCCAAGAAGAAAAGCCGCAAGCCGCCCATCGTGCTGAAGCCGCTGCCCCCGCGCGAGGAGCGGTAGCCCCTGGGCCCAGCCACAAGGCCGAATCGGCGAGAGACCCCGCGCCTACGTGGGTTTGCTCGCGGTGTGGAGGTCCGACCCCGGCACACCGGAGGCTGTGCGACCCGTGCCTTCCAGTGTGGCGGCGGGAGAGCCGGGCGGAGATGAACCGGCGCCAGTGGGAAGCGTAGCGGGCGTCAGAGGGAGACCCGACGCACGGAGGCGAAGCGACACGGAAGCGCGGGGCCACAATTGCATGCAGCAATCGGCTGAAGCCACGTCGGCGTGGCGGATGACCGGCAAGCCGCAGGTACCGCCAGAATTAGTACCCGTCGGGCACCGGGAAGCGCACGGTCAGCCTACGCAGTTCGAAGCGCCTCTACTTATCACTGCCTACAGTCACCGTGAACCCGGTCCCCTTCCGAACGGCATCGGCGAGCTTCTCCGGCGCGATCTGGTCCGGGTCGTAGGTGACCAGCGCCTGTTTCTTTGCGAACTCGACCCGGACCTCATTGAAACCGTTGACCTTGACCAAGGCCGCTCTTACCCTCGATGGGCAGCCCACCGGTCAGGTCATACCCTCGATCCGGAGGGTCGCGGTACGTGTATCGTGTGCCGATGCGAGCGCCTTGGGAGCTGGCTTAGCCGCACCAGCCAGCGCACCACTGATCCAGGGAAAGGCCAGCATCAGCAGGGCGAAGGCGGTGACGGCAGTCAGCAAGAGGATGTTCCGTCGCCACCCATTTGCAGGCGCGCAACATGCCTCCGGCGCCCTGCAGGCACTTGGCGCGGCGCCACTGTCCTCGGCAGATAGGGCGGCAACATTGGACGACCTGCGTAGCGCGAAGTACCAGGCGGTCCCCAGCAGGACGAACGTAACCCCCGCAAAGTACGGACGGTAAGGCTCCAGCGTCGAAGCGAAGCCCACACTGCCAACGCCCAATGCGGCCAGCACGACTGGCCCGATGCAACACGCGGATGCCAGGATGGCCGCCACTACCGATCCAGCGGCGGACAGCTTCTCCTTCATAGTCTTCTCCTTCATAGTCGTGGGTCTCCTCATCAGCAAGTCTAGGGGCCAGTACCCCCGGGCGGATGATTGCCTACACACGCTCGCCTGATCGGGCGGGCGTCAAAGCCTCCGGCACAGGCGCGGCTCCTGACTTCAGCCCAAGACGCGCGATGCCTTCCTTTACGGCCTTGTTCACCTCGCCCAGGCAGCACGCGCCACTCGGGTTGTTCACCTCACACGCACACCGGCCAGCCTGTACGTGGGCCGTGATCGACTGCACCGCCGTGGATTGGCCGGTGCGGCGGATCTCTTCCCATACGCTGGTGCGGGTGTGCCCGAAGCAGTAACAGACAGGAATGGGATCGTCCACCTCCTTCAGACCGACGCGGACCTTCAGGTCTTTCTTGTGGTAAATGCTCTCCGCTTCGACAGCGAAGTAGACGACCGGACAGGTGGGCGTGGGGCAGAAGTGGTAAGGGGTATTCTCCAGGCGCGCCAAGGCAGGTGGGAGGAGCAGCGCCTTCAACGTGACCGGCTCTACCCGTCGTCCTTTCCGTCTGCACTCGGGACAGAGGGGCAGGGTGGTTTGCGTTTCCTTGCGGGCGGGTAGTGCACAACAGCTGGACATCGATTCCTCCTGTATGCAGAGCGGCGGGCGTTAGATGCGGATGCAGCGATAGACCTGCTCGGCGTTGGCGGCGAGCAGGTCGTCTGCCAGTTCCAGGATCTTCCGGATGCGGTCGTCGTGGAGGGAGTAGATAACCTGGTTGCCCTCCTTGCGCGTCTGCACGAACTGGCACCAGCGCAGACAGGCAAGGTGGTTAGAGATGCGTGGCTGGGAGCACCCCACCGCCTCGGCCATCTCACTCACGCACATCTCGCGCTCCCGCAGCAGCTCCAGGATGGCGATGCGGATGGGATCGGCGAAGCCCTGGAACAGCTTGGCCTTCAGATCCTCTCGCGTGAACCCGTTCTCCTCCGGTTTCATCGGCTGCACCTCAGGATAGATCTATCATAACATCCTGATATAGATACGTCCCGAGGAGGCAGGCTGTCACCCTCGGTTGCGGGGAATCTTCTGCTACGCAGCGGCCTTCTCACGCGGCGGCCGGCCCGGCGGCGAAGGACGGTGGATCGGAGGCCAGGACGGGGGCTAGCGGTGCCCCCTGCCGACGCGCCTTCCGGTCCCCCGTCTGCCGTTCCTGTGCCGTCACGCCTCCCACTCCGCATTCGGGCACTCCTCACTTCGCACTCTCCACTCCCTACTCCGACCCCGCGGGTTTATGCCCGGGGATGGACGGGAATGAACCGCCCGGATGGGTACAGCGGCAGCGCTGTGGCACGTCGCGCGCCCTGACAACGGGGCTGCGGAACTACCAGGAGGGAGTGGCGATGCCGGAACGCGAAATGACGGTCCGCGAGGCCGGCCGCCTGGGCGGCGAAAAGCGGGCACAAGAACTCGGCCACCAGGGCTACGAGGAACTGGGCCGCAAGGGCGGCACGACCACGCGCGACAAATATGGCCGCGAGTTCTACGAAGAGATCGGCAGGAAAGGCGGCGAGGTTGGTGGCGAAGTCCGGAAGCAACAGCTCGGCCATGAAGGCTACGAGGAACTCGGGCATAAAGGCGGCCAGAAGGTTCGCGAACTCATCGAGGCGGGGAAGCACGCCGTCGGTGAAGGGTAACCCGGCCCGAGCCTACAGGAACCGGGTCCTCTGGTGCCGAACGGGGCCACGTGAGCGCTTAACGTTCCCCGTCCGGTACCTGGAGGGCCCTCTTTATGACTGCGTTCGTCCCCGCTGAACTATCCCCCGTCCGGGCGGCCATCGACCGCCTGCCCCGCGTCCGCCTCGCCCACCTCCCCACCCCACTGGAGCCCTGCCCGCGACTCTCCCGGGCACTGGGCGATGTGGAGATCTGGATCAAGCGAGACGACGCCACCGGCCTGGCTTTTGGAGGCAACAAGGCGCGACAGCTCGAATTCACGCTCGGCGAGGCCCTGGCCCGGGGCGCGGATTGCATCATTCAGGGGGCCGCCTCGCAGAGTAACCACTGCCGCCAGACTGCCGCCGCCTGCGCCCGGTTAGGCCTGGAATGCATCCTCGTTCTTCGCCGCGATGCGAAGTCCAGCCCCGTCCAGGGCAACCTGCTGCTCGATCACATCCTGGGCGCGCGAGTGGTGTGGACCGAGGCGGCCCTGGGACCGGATCTGGAAGCGGAGAAACACGCCGTGGGTGAACGGCTGAGAGCCGAAGGCCGACGCCCCTACGTCATCGGAGAACCAGGGGCAAAGATGCTCGGTGCGGTGGCCTACCTGGCGGCGCTGCTCGAACTGCACGAGCAGATGACGGAACAGGGCCTGACCCCCCACGCGGTTTACGTCTGCTCTGCCGGTCCTACCCTGGCGGGTCTCGCCCTGGGAGCGCGTCTCCTGGGGGACCCTTACCGCGTGGTGGCCATCGCGCCTATTCGCTGGCCCGACGATGCCCGCGCGCAGATCGCGGGCGCCGTCGCCGCGGCGGCAGCGGAACTGGGGGTGGCCGCCGACTTGCTGCCAGAAGACCTCCACTGCCACGAGGAGTACGTAGGACCCGCATACGGCGTCCTCACTCCCGAAGCCCGGGCAGCGATCGAACTGACGGCGCGCACCGAGGGTATCCTGCTGGACCCCGTTTACACCGGCAAGGCGATGGCCGGCATGATCGACCACGTCCGCCGCGGCGTCGTGCCGCCGGGGGCGACCCTGGTTTTCATCCATACCGGCGGCACCCCGGCGCTGTTTGCCTACGCGGACGAACTGGTGTGCCCCGCCGCCAGCCGCCGGCAACCGGCTTAAATGGGCAAACGTGGGCACGCGCCTGCGTTCTGATCCCGGTAGCGGATCCCGAGTCCCGCGGTAATCCGCGGATGAACGCTTATTGGAGGAGCGGCATATGGCAGCCGTAGCCCGTTCCGGAGATGCCCTGGTGGCGGATGTGCAGGCCGCCGCTACCGCCCCCGGACGCGCGTTCTTCTGGTGGCTGGGACAGCAGAGCTGGATAGTGAAGGCCGGGAGCCACGTGCTCTACTTCGACCCGTACCTGGCCCATCACCCGGCGCGGCAGACGCCGCCCCTGCTGCGACCCGACCAGATCACGCACGCCGACTGGGTGCTCTGCTCGCACGATCATATCGACCATATTGACCCTGACGCCGTCCCCGGTATCGCTGCCGCCTCACCGCAGGCTCTGTTTGTGGCTCCGCGGCCGCATGAGCGGCGTATGCGCGATCTCGGCATCCCGCCCGAGCGGCTACGACTGCTCTCCCACGGCGAGAGTCTGGCCGAGCGCGGTACGTGTATTCGCGGCCTCAAGGCCAAGCACGAGTTCTTTGATGAGGATCCGGAGCGCGGCTTTCCCTACCTCGGCTACGTAGTGGAGGTGGGGGGAGTGTCCATCTACCACGCGGGAGACACGCTCCTCTGGGAAGGGCTCATCGCCGAGCTGCGGGCCGGGCCGTCGCTGGACGTGGCGTTCCTGCCCATCAACGGTCGAGACGCGGTTCGCTACCGCCGCAACTGCCTCGGCAACATGACGTTTCAGGAAGCGGTGGACCTGGCAGGCGAGGTGCGGCCGCGACTGGCCGTGCCCGCGCACTGGGACATGTTTCCGTACAACTCCGAGGATCCGCAGAAGTTCGCGGATTACCTGGCCGCGAAGTATCCTGGTATTCGCACCTGGGTGGGTCCCGCCGGGGAGCGGGTGGCGTTCCCGTGATATCGCTCGCTTGACACCCCGGCCGCCCCAGACTATACTGAAGAGGCGCCGCGGGGCGTAGCGCAGCTTGGCTAGCGCGCCTGCTTTGGGAGCAGGAGGTCGCGAGTTCGAATCTCGCCGCCCCGATTGAAGGAGGCGGGCGCACGCCGCCAGGGCTGGCCGCACCCTTCATCAGTCCATCAATCGCGGGGGTAATTCAGCGGTAGAATGCTAGCCTTCCAAGCTGGACGTCGCGGGTTCGAGTCCCGTCCCCCGCTCTTCCGCCCCCACGTGGCTTCCGGCCCGTGGGGGCGATTCGTTTCCGGGCACAGTGACGCAGTTGCCACTCACTAAGCCACGGCGGGCCATCCCAATGCGCTCGGGATGGCCCGCACCACAGCTGGCATCACGCCGGCGTTACCGCTCAAACTCCTTTATCAGCCCCTTCAGCGCCTCTGCATCCTCCATCTGAAAGTGGAACTCGATCTCCTCCTCGACACCGATCTTTCCCATCTGATCGAACCGCTTCTTTTCCTCAAGGGACATCTCGGAAGGAATATCTCGCAGGATGCTATCGTCCCACTTATCCTGCTCGATGAACTTCTCACCCAGACGCTTGCAGCGTGAACAGCGAAACTTGAGATACATGAAGCTGGGACCGAACACCCGCACGTACCAGCTGCGCTGCAGCACGTCCTTGGCCACGATGCGCTGCCCGCAGTGGCACCGGATGGTCGTCGTCTTCATCCCGAGGTCCCTCACCCCTCCCTCTGGAGGCCGAAACGAATGCGGATCGGGGCGGCTTCTTCTGAAAACGATTATAGCATATGTTGCCGGGGTCCACAACGAAGCGCAGGCTGTGTCGCAGCCGGTACGCGCGGATCGGGCGCCCCCTGTACCGCCGACCCTCACCGGCGCGATGCCAGACTGTCCCGCCGTCCCTCCTACGCCACCACCACGCGGGAGAAGTCGGCCAGGGAGCGGAAGGAATCGTCCAGCGCCCGCAGCAGACTGAGGCGGGCGGCCCGCAGGGCCGGGTCTTCTGCCATCACCAACACGTCCACAAAGAACTGGTCGATGAGGGGCCGCAGATCATCCCAGCTGCGCCACAGGCAGTCCCAGTCCGCACGGGCGGCCATCTGGCGCCAGATCTCTTCCCGTTCCTGAACGGCGGCGGCCAGATCCCGCTCGGTGGGGTGTTCCAGCCGTTCCAGATCCCCCACGGGCGGACTGGCGTCCGTGGGGCGGACGATGTTCCGTACTCGGGTGGCCACGGTTGCCACCCGATTGAATACCTCGGGGGCGGAGTCCGCCTGACGCTGGAGGAACCGCGCGCGCTGAAGCACCTCCGGAACCACATTGCAGCCCACCGCGAGCACCGCGGCGCTCACGTCCGCGCGAATCCCCTCCTCATCCAGCATTGCCTCCAGGCGCGAACGCAGCAGTCCCATCAGCTCCGCCACCACCTGATCCACCGGGCGCGCGGCGATGGCGGCAAACCCCTGCTCCTCCAGCATCCTTCGGGCCAGCCGCAGCAGATCCTCCTGCCGCAGAGGCGGCAGTGCCGCCAGAATGGCCACCACCGCCGCCGCGTGCCGTCGCAACCCGAACGGATCGAACGACCCCGTGGGGATCAGGCCCAGGCTGAACGTGGCCGCCAGGGTATCCAGCCGATCCGCCAGGGAAAGCAGCCGCCCCAGGAAGCTGGCAGGCAGCGGATCGCCCGCGGCACGCGGCAGGTAGTGCTCCGCGATCGCTTCTGCCACCTCGGCGGGCTCGCCGTCACCGCGGGCATACTCGCCGCCCATAATCCCCTGCAGCTCGGGCAGCTCGATCACCATCTGGGACACCAGATCGGCCTTCGCCAGCGCCGCCGCCCGCCGGGCGAGGGGAATATCCGCCGTACGCCCCAGGCGCTCGCACAGGGTAGCCAGCAGCCGCTCCAGGCGCACGGACTTATCGTAGAGGCTGCCCACATTCTCCAGGAACACCACCCGCCGCAGCCGCTCCCGCTTCTCAGCCAGGGTGGTCTTCCGGTCCTCGGCGTCGTAGAACACCGCGTCGTTGAACCGGAAGGCGAGCACGCGCTCGTTGCCTTCACGCACCTGGTCTAGCCCGAAGTCGCCTCCGTTGCGCACCGCGAGGAACCGTGGCAGCAGGCGGCCGTCCGGCCCCTCCAGGGTAAAATAGCGCTGGTGCTTCTTCATTACGCTTACCAGCACGGGGCGCGGTAGGGAGAGGTACTCCTCCGAGAAGCGGCCCAGGAACGCCGTGGGCCATTCCACGACATAGGTAACTTCTTCCAGCAGGCTGGGGTCCCAGATCACGTGCCCGCCCGCCTCCGCGGACGGGGTATTCCCCTGCTGCACGATCTGCTCGCGGCGCTCCTGCCCGGAAAGGATCACACCCGCGTCGCGCACCACGTGGAAATAGTCCGCCGCTGTGCGGACGGGATGCGGCCCCGGCCCCAGGACACGGTGACCCATGGTGACATTGCCTGAGGTCACCTCCGCCACGGTGAACGGCACTACTTCCTCTCCCAGGAGGCACAGGATCCAGCGGATGGGTCGCGAAAAACGGAACAGCCCCTCCCCCCAGCGCATAAACTTGGGGAAGTTCAGGGCGGGGAACAGTTCGGGCAGCGCGCGGGCGAGGACGGAAACTGCCGGCGCGCCGATCTCGCGCTTCTCGGCGTAGACGTAGTTATCGCGGATTACCAGTGTCCCTACGTCCACCTGGTTCCGACGCGCGAATCCATCCGCCGCGCGCGTGGGCTTCCCTTCGGCGTCGAATGCCACGCTGGCGGGAGGCCCCTTGATCTCCACCACCGCATCCGCCTGGCGTGTGGCCACGTCGCGGGCGCAGGCCACCAGCCGGCGGGGGGTGCCCAGCGTTTCCACGCCGCCGTGGCTTAACCGCTGCACACTGAGCAGCTCCTCCATCAGCTGTCGAAGCTGCTCCAGGGCGGGCACCACCGCGTTGGCGGGCACCTCCTCCGTTCCGATTTCCAGCACGAGATCCGGCATTTGCCTCAGGTTACCGTTCCGGGGTAAAGGGGCGGGAGATCAGAAGATCCTGGGGACTGGGAGATGAGCGTTCCCCCGCCTCGCTCAGTCCGCGGCCGCCGCGGGTGCCTCGCGCGGTAAGAGGGGATAGCCCATCTCTTCACGCTGCTGCACGTACAGCGCGGCCACCTGCTTGGCCAGGTCGCGCACGCGATCGATGTATCCTGCCCGCTCGGTTACCGAAATCGCCCCCCGTGCGTCCAGCAGGTTAAAGGTGTGCGAGCACTTCAGCACGTAATCGTAAGCGGGATAGACGAGCCTCCGCTCCAGGATGCGCCGGCACTCGCTCTCATTGCTGGCAAACAGCCGGAAGAGCAGATCGATGTCGGCCAGCTCCAGGTTGTAGATGCTGTGCTCCACCTCCGCCTGGCGATCCAGCTCGCCGTAGGTAATCCCGTGCTGCCACTCCAGCTCCCAGAAGCTGGCGACACCCTGGAGGAGGCACGCCAGCCGCTCGGGGCCGTAGGTGATCTCCACGGTCACCGGCCGGCACTCCATCCCGCCCGCCACCTGAAAATAGGTAAATTGAGTAATCTCGTTGCCGTCCAGCTCCACCTGCCAGCCCACCCCTGCGGCGCCCAGCGTGGGCGACTCCCAGTCATCCTCGGTGAACTTGATGTCGTGAACGGTGGGATCGATGCCCAGCGCCTTCAGGCTATCCAGGTAAAGATCCTGGATGTTCGGCGGCGAGGGCTTCATAATCACCTGATACTGGTAATAGTGCTGAACGCGCATCGGGTTGCGCGCATAACGGCTATCCGCCGGCCGGCGGCTGGGCTGCACGTAAGCAGCGTTGAATAGCTCCGGCCCCAGGCAGCGGAAGAAGGTGGCAGGGTGCATTGTCCCCGCTCCCATCTCCACGTCCCACGGCTGGAGGATGACGCAGCCCTGGTCCGACCAGAAGCGTTCGAGTCGCAGAAGGAGTTCCTGGAAGGTCATGACACAGATAGGGCGGCCGCAATTCACGGCCGCCTTCAAGAGCCGCGCGCCGCTCCCATCACGCTACAGCAGCAGCGCTTCGTGGAGACTTTCCCCGAGCTTCTCTACCGGCACGGTTGAGACTTTTCGCTTGATGCGCGCCAGCGCGTTATCCACGCTCTTTGTCTTGCAGCGCAGCTCCACGGCGATTTCTCGGTAGGACTTGCCCAGCTGGTATCCGGACAGCACCCGCCACTCGAAATCGCTGAGCATGCGCTGGAGCAGCTCGCGCAGCTGCGCGCTGTCCTCTCGCCGCAGGACTACCTCCTCCGGGTCCGCCGCCTCATCCGTCTGAAGCACGTCGGACATGTTCCAGTCGCTGGAATCGTCTTCAGAGGGGACCTCCAGGGAGAGGGAATTGTTCAACGGCAGCTGCTTCTGGCGCGTGGCCGCCTTGATGGCGGTAATGATATGGCGGTGAATACAGACCTTGGCGAATGCGGGGAAGGATGTGGCCTTGGCGGGCTTGTAGTCCACAATTGCCTGCCAGAGGCCGATCATCCCAACCTGAAGCAGATCCTCCCGTTCGGCGCCGACCAGAAAGTAGGACTTCACCTTCGATCGGACGAGGTTTCGGTACTTGTACAGCAGGTGCTCGGCGGCATCCCGGTGGCCCACCTGAGCCAGCTCGACCACGTCGGCATCCGCAAAGCTGCAGTACCGGCTTCGACCGTTCGGGGTCGGCAGTTCGTCGAATGCGAAATCGGGCAGCGGTTTCACGCCCTGTCCTCACTCCTCTTTTCTATCACGGATAAGTTCTATGGTGAAACGGGCGGCAAGTGTGGCAAGTAGCCCGATAAGAATGGCTCCCACGGCGGTTGCCTCGATCGGGATTTCTTTCAGGATGCGACCACCCAGCCGGATGCGGACCCCGCGGATGGGCCCCGCTTCTAGGAGGCGGATGACGTCTTCTACCAGCTCGGCGGTCACCGCAAGGGTATCTGGAGGGATACTGCGAGGGTGGGACTGTTCCAATCGGGCCAGGGCGGCGACCACATCGCCCCCGGTTGCCTCTAGCGCGTTGCGGGCTTCCTCATACGAGCAGTGAATCCGCTCGCGGAGCTGATCCACTTTCGCTAGATCCACCGACACTACTGGGACCTCACTTTCGCGGGGGCTCCGTAGAATGGCTGAAGGTATTATACAAGCGCAGTCGGCAAATGGCAATAGAGCGGCTTCTGTGCGGGTGGCCGTGGCTAAAGGCGCTGCTGCGACCAGGACCGCAGACGCTTGGATACTTGAGGTTCAGGGAAGGTAGCGGTGGGCAACGCTTTCGCTGCGTCGCTGCC
Organism: Armatimonadota bacterium; assembly: GCA_016199525.1. Lineage (GTDB taxonomy): Bacteria > Armatimonadota > SYMT01 > SYMT01 > JACQGL01 > JACQGL01. The sequence goes on along the minus strand of JACQGL010000186.1, from coordinate 19,492 downwards.
GGTCTCGGCGCGCTTACACGGTCTCCACCGGCTCGCGGGTCGGCTCCTCGTTCAGATCGATGCTTCCCAGAACCGGCAGCGAGTGGCCCATCTTGAGGCCGAGGAGGATCCAGTCTTCCAGCGTCGCGCGCAGCTCCTCCTCGCACGCGCGCAGGGTCGCGCCGAAGGCGACCACGCCCGGGCAGGGCGGGATGCGACCGCTGAAGGAGCTATCCTCCAGCTTGTCGTAGACCGCCGCAGCCATCGCCTGGTCGAGGTAGTCGCGCAGCACATAACGGTGCGCCATGGACCAGCCCTTTCCGCTACGCACGCGCCGCCCACTGGCCGGGTGCTTTCCGCGCCCTCTGTGGCTCCGTGGCGAAGAAGCCTACCCCCCTATCTGGCTCATATTCCGCTGCGGCTTGATGAACCCCGCCTGGTTGATCGCGTGGCCCGCCCACTTGCCGCGCACTGTATCCACGATCAGCCAGGCAATCTCTTCGTCGCTCGCGCCCGCGCGCAGGGGCGTCTTCAGGTCTGTCTCTTCGATGGCGAACAGGCAGTAGCGCAGCTTGCCGTCCGCGGTGATCCGGATGCGGTTGCACCGAGTGCAGAACGGCTCCGTCACCGTGGGGATAAGCCCGATCTCGCCCCGGCCATCCCTGAACCGGTAGAGGGTGGCCGGTTCTGGCGTGGGGCCGGGGTGCGCGCGCTCCAAGGGGTATACGGCGCCGATGGTCTCCAGGATCTCACGCGCGGTAAGCACTCGCGCATGGTCCCACATCCCATCGCCATCCAGGGGCATAAATTCGATGAACCGCACCTGGTAGGCCTGCTCGCGGGCCAGGCGCGCGAAGTCGAGGAGTTCGTCTTCCGCATAGCCGCGGATGGCGACCACGTTGATCTTGATCGGGTGGAAGCCCACTCGCGCGGCGGCCTCCAGGCCCGCTATCACCCGGTGGAACAGGTTGCGGCGCGTCAGCTCAGCAAACTTCTGCGGATCCAGCGTATCCAGGCTCACGTTCAGCCGTCGGAGACCTGCGTCCCAGAGCTCCTGCGCCATTTCCGGCAGACGCACGCCGTTGGTGGTGAGGCTCAGGTCGCGCAGAACGCCCAGGTCACCCAGGCTGCGGACGAGGATCGGCAGATCGCGCCGTACCAGCGGTTCCCCGCCCGTCAGCCGCACCTTGTCCACCCCCAGGCGCGCCGCGATGCGCGTCAGCCGGACGATCTCCTCATAGGTGAGAATGAACTCGCGCGGGAAGAACTCCATCTCCTCCGGCATGCAGTAGATGCAGCGAAAGTTGCACCGATCGGTGATGGAAATGCGGAGATTATTGTGGACGCGACCGAAGCCATCTACCAGCCGCTCAGGGAGCGGCCCTCGTTCGACAGTGGCCCGCGCCGGGCGGACAGGGGCCATCGCTTCCAGCGGGATAAACACGGCCATAGGATTGCGTCTCGGCGGGACCAGGAGACAACCAACAGATAGCCACGCTTCTCAATTATAACTACTTTTCCGCCGGGGCGTGAGCCTCTGTTCGCCGGCGGGTGCGCGTCAGCGTTTTGCGTAAGGCTGGTCCCGACGGATCTTCCGCCGCCCCTCCAGGGCGGAATCCGCCTGATCACGCGTTGTCCTGCAGCGGCGCTTCGCTTGCTGCAGGCCCCGAAAGCTTTCGGGGCAGGCTACTCTCCGGCGCCCCTTTGAGGCGGAGCCTGGGCACGCGCAAACACGTGACGCACACCCTTCGCCGGCCCCGATGTTCTTGTGCCCTGGCCCGGATAAGAGGCCCCGAAAACCTTAAGGCATACGGCGCCTTTCGGCGCCAGCAGCGGGTCAGGACTCGAAGGAACAGCGAATTCCAGGATTCTGGTCAGGCGGAGAGCAGGAGCCGCAGTTTGGTGAGCGCCTGGCGCTCCAGACGCGAGACGTGCATCTGCGAGATTCCCATCCGCCGCGCGACTTCCGCCTGCGACAGCTCCTCGTAGAACCGCAGCCAGATGATCTGCCGCTGGCGATTATCCAGCCGCTCCACCGCCCGGCGCAGGGCTTCCCGTTCCTCGATGCGGGCCATCTGCGGGTCTTCATCCCCAATGGCTTCCCACGCGGTGGCCTTCTCGGAACCAGTTTCATCCGTGAGCTGGGCGTCGAGGGACGCGGGCTGGTAGACCCTATCCAGATCCATTGCCTGGAGTAAACGCTCCTCGGGAACCTTGGCGGCGGCGGCCATCTCACTCACCGTGGGGGGTCGACCCAGACGTTGCTCCAACTCCTCACGAATACGCCGCAGGGCGAGCCCCAGCTCGCGCAGCCGGCGAGGCGCCTTCAATCCCCACGTCTGGTCCCGGAAGTAGCGCTTGATCTCCCCCAGAATCGTAGGCACAGCGTAGGTGACGAAGCTGACTCCTTTGCTGGGATCATAACGATCGATGGCGGCGATGAGGCCGATGTAGCCCACCTGGATCAGGTCCTCGCTGGTCGTCCCCGCCGCGTGGCCAAAGCGGCCAGCCAGATAGCGGACCATGCGCTCGTGGGCGTGGACGAGCCGCTCCCGCAGGCGGGGATCGCGGCTGCGTGCGTACTCGCACAGCAGTCCCTGCACATCAGCGGGAGCGAGGGTGCTGTTGCCAGAAGAATGCGTCTGGAGCATCCTGCGAGCCGACGCAGGAGGGGGTAGGGATGGCTCGCGGAATGGCGCCTCCGGGGCCTCTGCCTCAGGCAGGGCCACAGAGGAGCGACGTGCTTCTTCCATTGGCTTACCGTGACCCAGAGCCCGGTCGGCAGTGGGCGTCCGGGCCCTGCGCTTTCTTGCTTGTTGGAGAGACGTTTGGTTGGAATAAAAACTACACTGCGCGTACCGCAATTTGAGCAGGGACGCCAGAAGTTCCTTCCCTAATTGCTGGTCGCGCGAATTTACGCTCTCCGGGCGAGCAATGGCGCCGCTTACCATCCTGCAAATCTTAACACAGCGATCGTCGCCTGCCCCCAGAATTGCAGGTGCAGACGGAGATGGAACGCGGAACGAGAAAGGCGGAGCGCCACGCCGCGGCGGACGAAGCGTATACACTTACAGGGCAGATTTCGTTCCGTCCTACGCTGGAGATCCCTCGTTATGCTACGGCGCGCATCGCTCGCTCTACTACTCTTTGCCTTTGTCGCGCTCGCCACGGGACCGGCGCAGCCGGCGCCTGCGACGCCCGCCGTCCACCGCTGCTGCCTGCCCAACGGCCTGACGGTGCTGGTACAGGAGCGGCACACCGCCCCTGTGGTCACCACCATGCTCTGGTATAAGGTGGGATCGCGGGACGAACTCCCTGGGGCCACTGGCATCGCTCACTTCCTGGAGCACCTGATGTTCAAAGGCACCCGTCGGCTCCGGAAGGGCGACATTGACCGGATTACCTACCAGAATGGCGGCGCCAACAACGCGTTCACTTACACTGACTATACCGCCTACCAGTTCAGCTTCCCGCGGGACCGGTGGCAGGTGGCTCTGGAGATCGAAGCGGACCGGATGCGCCACACCGTCTTCGATCCGCGGGAATTCGAGGCGGAGCGCCGTGTGGTGATGGAAGAGCGGCGCCTTCAGGAGGACGACCCTGAAAGCCGACTCTACGAGCAGGTCAACGCCCTGACCTTTGTCTCCCATCCCTACCGCAACCCGGTGATCGGGTGGATGGAGGATATACGCCGGCTCCGCATCCAGCAGGTGAAAGAGTTCTACGATCGCTTCTATGTCCCCGCCAACGCCATCCTGGTGATCACGGGCGATGTGAAGCCTGCGGAGGCGTTCAGGGCGGCACGCCGGGCGTTTGCAAAGCTGCCGCGGCTGCCGGCGCCGCAGCGGAGGGCGGTGGTGGAGCCACGGCAGCCTGCCATGCGGCGACTGCGGCTGGAGATCCCCGCGAACGTGCCCCGCGTGATCGCTCTGTTCCACGCGCCACGGCGGGCCGACCCGCAGTTCTACGCGGCGGAGGTACTGGCCGCGGTGCTGGGTGAGGGGAAGCGATCCCGCCTGTATCAGCGCCTGGTGGAGCGCGAGAGCCTGGCCGCGGACGCGGACGCGTTCTACCCGGCGGCGCGAGATCCTGGCATCTTCGGGGTCGACTTCAACCTGAAAGCGGGGGCGGACCCCGACGCAGCAGAGGCAGCGCTGTGGGACGAGCTGGGGCGCCTGACACGCGAGCCGGTATCCGACCGCGAGCTGCAGCGCGCCAAGAACCAGCTGCTGGCGGACTTCGTACGGGAGCAAGAAACTGCGTCCGGCCTGGCCACGCTGGTGGGGGAGGCGGCGACCATAGGGGGCCTCCGCCTGCTGCAGAACTACGCCGCCGCCGTAGGGCGTGTTACCGCCGAGGAGGTCCGAGCCGCCGCGGCACGCACCCTGATCCGGACGGGGGCGAACGTGGGGGTGCTGGTACCGCAGGTGCATCCGACTGCATCCACGCTCGGAGGGAAAAAGGCCGTCTGGCCTGCCCCAGCCGGGCGCCGGGTGGCTTCGGCAGCGGACGGCGCTCCGCTCCTTCGCGAGCAACTCACCCCCACGCACCGTCCGCGCCCGGCTGGCGGACCCGCACCACGGTTCGCGCCTCTGCCGGTGACGGTCGAGCGGCTGCCCAACGGGCTGAAGCTCATGCTCCTGGAAAACCACGCCCTGCCGTCGGTCACGCTCGCGGCGCAGGTGCGCGTCGGAAGTCGTGAGGAGCCCGCCGCGCAGGCGGGTCTGGCGAACTTCGTGGCGCGCATGCTGGCAGAGGGGGCGAGCGAGCGGACGGAGGCGGAGATCAGCGAGGCACTCGAATTCGCGGGCGCCCAGTTCAGCGCCACCGCCGGTCGCGCCACCACCACCATCACCCTGAAGACGCTCACCAGCGCCCTGCCCGACCTGCTCCCGCTGTACACCGACTTACTGCGCCGGCCCGCGTTTCCAGAGGATCGTCTGGAGCTCGAGCGCGGCCGTATCCTCACCGATATTCGCGCCGCCGATGAGGACCCGGGCACCGTCGCCCACCAGGCGTTCTTCGCGCTGGTCTATGGATCGCATCCCAACGGTCGCCCCATTCTGGGGAGCGAGGCGACGGTGCGCGGGCTGCGCCGCGAGGACCTGGCGCGCTTCCACACCGAGTACTTCCGCCCGCAGCACACTACGCTGGTGGCGGTGGGGGACTTCCAGACCCAGGCGCTGCTCGCGCGGCTGCGCGCTCTGTTCGGCGATTGGGAGTCCCGGGAGCCCTCCAGCAGCCCCCCGGTGCCGCCTCCCCCGCGCTGGCAGGGAGTCCGTACCCGCCGGATCGAACGGGAGACCGTGCAGACGCAGATTGCCCTCGGACACCTTGGCATCCGGCGGCAGGACCCGGATTACTTCCCGTTGCTGGTAATGGATACCATCCTGGGCGAGGGGGTGGCGGGCGGATTTACGGCGCGCATCCCGCAGCAGATCCGCGATGTGCAGGGCCTCGCCTATGTGGTAGGAGCCAGCATCACCTCCAGCGCGGGCCTGGAACCCGGCGTGTTCCTGGCGATGATGGGCACGGCACCGCGCAACGAACAGCGCGCCATCGCGGCGCTGTTGAAGGAGATTCGTCGTATCCGCCAGGAGCTGGTATCGGAGACCGAACTGCGCGAGGCGGTGAACTACCTGGTCAGCAGCTACGTGTTCGAGTTCCAGACGAACGATCAGCTGGCCAGCTACCTGCTGGGGGTGGACCTCTATAACCTGGGGATCAACTACCGACAGCGCTACCCGAGGCTGGTCCGCGCCGTAACGCGCGCGGAGGTGCTTCGCGCCGCCCGCGCCCACCTCGATCCCGTGAATTATGCGCTGGTAGTGGTGGGGCCGCCGCGACCGTTGAAACCTTAGCACGTCGAAACATTGACGCTGCCAACGTATGAGCCGGCCAACCTGGTAACCTAATCCAGATGAACCTGCAAGCGGTCAACCTGCTCTGGCAACGCCGCTACCGCGGCGTGCTGCCGCTCGCCACGGGCAGCCTGTCGAACGAGGGCCAGCTCATCGCCGTCCGCCCGGACGCGCTGGAGGCACGGACCTACCAGGTGCTCGCCATCAGCGCCGACGGGGAGGCACGGGAACTGGCCGCCGTGTCTGTGGAAACCGTGCGGCGCTTCTGCGTGACCGCGGACGCCAGCGTGCTTCTGGGATTGACCGAGGACGATCTTTACATATTCCGCCAGGGGCGAAAGACGCGCTTTGCACCCGAGCGCCGCGTCACCTACGCGGATGCGGACCTGTCCCCTTCAGGCGCCTTCGCCTGCGCGTTCTCGGACATGATGTTCGCCTCGCACACGCTGGCGCTGGTCGATCCCAACGGCCGACTGGTCTGGACGAAGGATATGCCCGCGCCGATCAACCGTGCGGCGATCAGCGCGGACGGGGAGCGAATCGCCGCGGGGCGCGAGGACGGGACGATTCTGCTGCTGGATCGCGTCCGTCTGCCGATCTGGGAATACCTTCAGGCGGAGCCTGTGACGGCGCTGGCGCTGGCGCTAGACGAGCCGGTCTGCGCTGTGGGCACGCAGGGGGGCAGCGTCTTCCTGACCGATGCAGAGGGCGCACTGCGCTGGCGCGCTGCGCCCGGCTACCCGGTTCTGGGCGTGGCCCTGGATGAACAAGTGCGCTGGGTGGCCGCGGCGGCGGGAGATCAGGTGATCGGCCTGCTGGCCTGCTTCTCCGCCGACGGCACCCTGGTCTGGGAGTTCGACCTGCCAGGGCGACCGACGGGAGTGGCCCTCTCCCCGAACGGGCGCTTCCTCGCGGTTAGCCTCGCCGATGGCAACCTGCTCACGTTCGCCGTCGACTTCAGCGCTCAAGGCGCCCCCGCTGCCGAGGGCCCCGTGGAGGCGGCTCGCGAGGCGGTAGCGGCGGGCGACCTGGAAGCGGCGCGGCAGCATCTGCTGCACGCGCTGGCGCTCGATTCCGCTCACCTGGACGCCTGCCGCCAGTTGAGCGAGGTGGAGGCGCGTCGTGTGGCGGAACTGCGCACCCACGCGGAGGATCACGCGCGTGAAGGCCAGTACGCCGAGGCGCTGGCCTGCCTGACGCACGCCCAGCAGACCGCGCCCCTGGATGAGGAGCTGTTCCGGCAGCGGCGCGCCGTACACGCGCAGGCGGTGGCCCACTGGCGCAGCACGGCAGGCGAGCGTGCTGCCGCCGGGGACGCCCAGGCCGCCCTGGACGCCTGGCACACGCTCCTGAGCCTGGAGCCCACTAACCAGGAGGCACGGCAGCAGCTCGCGGCGGTACAACGCCTCCAGGGGCGGCAGCTGATGGCGCGCGGGGATGCCCTACGGCAGTCGGGCGAGCTGGACGCCGCCATCGATACCTGGCAGCGCGCGCTGGCAATCAGCCCCGACTCCGACATCGAAGCTCGCCTGCACGCCGCGGAGATCGAACGTTGTCTAGCGATTGGTATTCAGTATTACCGCGCCCAGCGCTTTCCCGAAGCGGCGTTCCAGTTCCGCAAGGTGCTCGCCCTGGACCCGCACCACGAGGAAGCCATCCGCTACCTGGGCTACACGCAGGGCCAGCAGCCGGACTCGCTCATTCCGAACCGGTTCACGCGGCTGGAGTAGCCGCGCACGGTGCGCACATTGGCATGTTGGCCCGTTGAAAGGTTAGGACGTTCCAACCCATCAATGTGGCAACATATCAACGTGCTAACGTGTCAACGCGCCCACGTGCCATCCATTGGCGCTTACCGTGAAATCTCCTACACAACCATGCATGACCCTCGATCCGAAATGGCCCGCATCTGCCGCCTGGCCTACGAGCGCCGGCTGCTGGACAGCGCGGGCGGCAACCTCTCCGTGCGCGCGGACGACTGCGTCTACCTGAGCCGCAGGTACGCAGGCGCCCGCCAGCAGTGGGAACTCACCGGCGATGACTTCCTGGTTTGCGACCTGGAAGGGAACCGCCTGGGCGGGCACGGTGATCTTTCCCGGGAGACGGCGGCTCACCTGGCCTGCTACCGGGCCTTCCCGGAAGCAGGCTGCGTGTTCCACGCCCATCCTCTGAACGTGATGGTGTTCGTTTCTGCGGGGGTGCCGATTCCGCCAAGCAGCGAACAGACAGACAAGTTCGGCCCCATCGGGTTCTGCCAGCACGCGCCCGCCCACTCGCACGAGCTGGCTCACTACGTGGTCGAAGGGCTGCGTCCCCAGGCGGACCAGATCCCGCAGCACGCGATCGCCATTCTGGTTCCTCGCCACGGGATCTTCGTGGTGGGAAAAGATCTGAATGCCGCCTATGACGGCCTGGAACGGATCGACCGCGCCGCTTATATGGCGCTGATGGCACGCCTCCTGCGAGTGGGGTAGGCAACAATAGCCGGGGAGCAGATGAACGGAGGAATGGGTGCGATCTCTCACGCGCCTATTCTTCCGGTCCCACCGCCGCACACCGCAATACTCCCAGACACGCAGACTCCCCGCCGATCACCATGATCCTTACCGTGACTCCGAATACCGCCCTGGATCGCGTCCTCTTTCTCCCTCGGCTGCGGATAGGTGGGCGGAATCAGGCCACCGCCTCCCTGGAAGCCATGGGCGGGAAAGGCTGCTGTGTCTCGCTGGTTCTGGCCCGGCTGGGGACTGCCACTCTGGCCACCGGCTTGGCGGGCGGGGACGCGGGCCGGCGGATGGAGGCTCTGCTGCGCGCCGCGGGGGCGGATACTGACTTCGTGTGGACCGCAGGGGAGACGCGCGTTAACCTGGTCCTCCTGGAGGACAACGGTCGCCACACGACGGTGTGTGCTGAAGGCTTGCTGCCGACCCCCGCGGACGCGGGGCGGCTGATCGAGCGACTGCGAGGGCACGCGGCAGAGGCGGAAGCCATCGTCGTGGCTGGCAGCCCACCCGCAGGGTGGTCCCTGGCTGAATACGAGGCGGTGGTGCGGGCGGCACGGGGCGCGGGAAAGCCGCTGGTGGTGGACGCGGCGGGCGCCGCACTGCACGCGGCGCTGTGCGTCCGGCCGGAGGCGATTAAGCCGAACCGCGATGAGCTGGCACAGGCGGTTGGGCGACCGATCCGGAGGGCGCAGGAGGCGGCGCAGGAGGCCGCAGCGCTGGTAGAAAAGGGAGCGGGGATGGTGCTCGCCTCTCTGGGCCGTGGTGGGGCCGTGCTCGTCACCCGCGCCGGAGCGTGGCGGGCGCCCGCGCTTTCGGTGGCGGCGCGCAACCCCGCGGGCGCCGGAGACGCGATGGCCGCGGCCCTTGCCCTGGGTCTGGCGCGGGGCTGGCGGCCCGCCAGGATTCTGCGCGAGGCCATCGCCCTCGCTGCGGCGGCAGTAGAGCACCCGGCCACGGGAGACCTGGACCCGGCCGCCGTCCCCGGCCACCGGGAGCGGGTGCGGGTGCGGAGGGTGCATTTGTAACTGAAGCGGTACGGAAGGCGCAGCACCACCGCCTGCCTACCGCGTTCCGACTCCTGCTCTTATCTCCGTGGTAAGGAACCATTTGAGTAGGAGTAAGAAGCAGGCAACCAGGAAAGCTTTCAGGGCCGCTTCATTTCGCCAGAAGCAAGGCACGTTTATCCCTCTCCTCGGGCGGGCCATACTATCTGCAGGGCCCGCTCCCCGGCTGGATGCCCCTGAAAGGAGCCCGCACCCTTATGCCTACCGTGCTGGTCACCGGCGGCGCCGGCTATATCGGCAGCCACACGCTGCGCGCGCTCACCCGCGCGGGCTACGAAGCGGTGGTCTATGACGCGTTCCTCAAGGGCCACCCCGCTGCCGTGGCCGATTACCGCGTGGTGGTGGGCGAGCTATCGGACCGCGAGCGGCTGGAGCGCGTGTTCGCCGAGTTTCCGATCCAGGCGGTCCTCCACTTCGCCGCCTTCATCGAGGCGGGCGAATCCGTCCAGGATCCCGGCAAGTACTACCGGAACAACGTCTGCGGGACGCTCTCCCTCCTGGAGGCGATGGTGCGCGCCGGGGTGCGGCAGTGCGTGTTCTCCTCGTCCGCCGCCGTCTATGGGGATCCGGAAGAGGTTCCGATCCCGGAAACGGCGCCCACGCGGCCGACCAACCCCTACGGGCGCACCAAGCTGATGGTGGGGCAGATCCTGGATGATTTCCACCAGGCCTACGGACTGCGCTCCATCAGCCTGCGCTACTTCAACGCCGCGGGCGCCTCGCCGGATGACGATCTGGGGGAGGACCATCACCCCGAGACGCATCTGATCCCCATCCTCCTGGAGGTGGCACTGGGCCAGCGGGACCACGTCGACATCCTGGGGAACGATTACCCTACCCCGGACGGGACCTGCATCCGCGATTACATCCATGTGTGCGACCTGGCCGACGCGCACGTGCTCGCCCTGCAGGCGCTGGAGCGCGGCGCCGAGCGCGAGGTCTACAACCTGGGAAATGGCCAGGGCTTCTCTGTGCTCCAGGTAGTGGAGACGGCCCGCGCCGTGACCGGCCACCCCGTTCCCGCGCAGGTGGCCCCGCGGCGCCCCGGAGATCCCCTGTGGCTGGTGGCTGCCGCCGAAAAGGCACGGCGGGAGCTGGGATGGACCCCCCGCTTTCCGGATCTCCGCCAGATCATCGCGTCCGCGTGGGAATGGCGGCGGCGGCACCCCCGCGGCTTTCCCAGTGAACCAGCGTAGTATAACCCCGGCGTACCGGCGGAAACCATCCTCGGGTAGCTCCGATTGCCGCACGGTCGCGTTAATACTTGCGCGGGCGGCCACATTCGTTACCAGCGGTAGCAGGCCCCGAACGCTTTCGGGGCAGGTCGCAGCAGCCCCCACTTTCAGGCTAAAATGGCGGCGCCGGTTCGCGGCTGAAGTGGGGACTGCTGAGGCAGCGGGTGCGTTGACAGGCCGTACCCTTTAGGTTATACTTCGCCCGGATGGGTAGCGCCCGGTGGCTATCCATCCTTTGGTTTTGGCGCTGCCGAGAAAGGGTGAGTAGCGTGGCGGCCATCGTGGTGGTTGGCGCCCAGTGGGGCGACGAGGCGAAGGGCAAGATTGTCGACCTCCTCGCGCAGCGAGCGGATATCGTCGTGCGCTACGGGGGAGGGAGCAACGCAGGCCATACGGTAACGGTGGGGAACCTGGTGCTGAAGCTGCACCTCGTCCCCTCGGGGATTCTCAATCCTCGCACGCTGTGCGTGATCTCTGGCGGCGTGGTCCTCGATCCGGCGGTGCTGCTCCGCGAGGTGGATGAACTCCGCTCATACGGCATCTCCACAGACAGCGTGCGCATCAGCCAGCGGGCGCACGTGGTGCTTCCCTATCACAAGGAGCTGGATCGGCTGGAGGAGCTGCGTCGGGGCGTGGGCAAGATTGGCACCACGATGCAGGGCGTGGGGCCCGCCTACGAGGATAAGGCGCGTCGGTGCGGTATCCGCGTGATGGACCTGGTAGACTCCGACCGCCTGCGCGCGCGTGTGACGGCTGTGCTTCCAGATAAGAACTTTCTCATCGCGCGGCTCTACGGCGGCACCACGCTGGATCGGGATGCCATTCTGGAGGAATACACCGCCTACGGAGCGCGTATCCGCCCCATGGTGGCGGATACCGATGCCCTCCTGCACGCCGCCAGTACCGGCGGGCAGCGGATCGTCTTCGAAGGGGCCCAGGGCACTATGCTGGACCTGGACCACGGCACCTATCCCTACGTCACCTCTTCCCATCCCGTGGCGGGCGGCGCCTGCCTGGGTACCGGCGTGGGGCCGAAGGCGCTCCAGACCATCCTCGGCGTCACCAAGTCGTACACCACCCGCGTGGGCGAAGGTGCCTTTCCGACCGAACTCCTGGACGAGACGGGCAACCGCATTCGAGAGCAGGGCCATGAGTACGGCACGACCACCGGCCGTCCACGGCGGATCGGCTGGCTCGATACGGTTGCCCTGCGCTATGCGGCCCGTGTCAACGGGCTGGATTGCCTGGCAGCCACCCTGCTGGATGTGCTGACCGGACTGCCGCGCCTGCGCATTTGCGCCGCCTATGAGATTGACGGCGAGCGCACGGCGGATCTGCCCGCGAACGGCGGGGATCTGGCCCGCGTGCAGGCCGTATACGAAGATCTGCCCGGGTGGGAAGAACTGATCTCCCACGCCCGCCGGCTGGAGGATCTGCCCGCCGCAGCGCGTGACTACCTGGAGCGGGTAGCGGAACTGGCGGGGGTGCCCATCGCCTTGGTATCCGTGGGGCCGCAACGCGAACAGACAATCGTCCTCCAGCCGGAGATCCTGGAGGGCGGCAGCCCATCGGCCGCGCGTCGTCATGCCGCTTGAGCAGCGGCGAACCACCCCTCCGCGCTTGTATTGCTTTCAGGAAACGCACCTCGCTCGTAGCGGGCGGTTGCACGCCGGCCCGCCGGCGAGGTAGACTGAGGCCAGGTCCGGCCGCGGTGCCTCCATGGGGAGGCGCGCTTGCCGGCGGGCGACGCTTACCAAGAAGTAACCGGCGCCTCGCCCGTACCGGAATCGAGACAGGAGCAGGGACGATGCAAGAAGATATCGCCGGCCTCCAGGCGGAAGGCGGCAAACACTACTCCACCTGCACTCGGTGCGGTCGCGTCTTTCTCCGACGCGCCATCCGGACTAAGGAAAGCAGCCTCCAGGAGGGCGTCTATTCCAGCTACACAGAGATCTGCCTCGACTGCGAACAGCTCATCCGGCAGGGCGAACTCACCGTAGGCGACCTCACCGACGACATTTGACGCGGCTCGGAACGAGGTACTCAGAAGCCGCCGGCGTGCAGGCGCCGGCGGCTTCGATGTTCAGGAGGTAGGCTATGCCAGTCGCGGAAATCCTCGTGGCCGGTGACGAGATCCTGTCCGGGCAGACCCAAGACGTGAATAGCTTCTGGCTGTGCCGGGCGCTTACGGCGCGCGGGGTGTTCGTGCGCCGTGTGGTTCAGGTGCGGGACGATGAGACGGCCATCGCCGCGGAGGTCGCCGCCGCCCGTGCGGGTCGCGCCAACCTGCGCGTGTGTGCGGCTTATCCCATTAACCACTCTGCCACCACCGCCGCCGTCCCGTGGTAGTCTGCCACGTTCGTTCCGCCGCGGCCCCGCGCCGGGTGGGCCTTCCGGTCGAGGTCCCGCGGCGAAATGACGTCGTCGGGATCATAGCACTCCCACAGGCAGCCGGTCCGCCGGTACCAGGCCTCCACGGCAGCCAGGGACCGCTCCTTCAGTTCCGCTGCCAGGCCCTCTTCCCCGTGGCGGCGCAGCCCCTCATAGATCAGCAGGTTAAGGTGGAGCCATACCGGCCCGCGCCCCACCTCGGGTGCATAGGCGGGATCCCGGCGATCCACCGATGGAAGGGGCAGGGGCGTCCAGAACTGGTCCGGATCACGCAGCCGTTCGAGGAGCCGTGCGGCGCGGGACGGCGGCGCCAGTCCGGCGTACAGGGGCAGGCAGCTGGCGATGGTCACCGGCTCCCGCCGCTGCGTGCCGTCCCAGTCACCGTCGAGGTAGAGGCCCAGGTCGTCGTGCCACAGGTGGTAGTTGGTACCCTCGAAGATCTCGCGGTGGCGAGCGCGCCAGCGGTCGGCATCCTCGCGCCGATCCAGGATATTCGCCAGCCGGGCCAGCGCCTCGTAATCGCGTGCCAGGTAGCTGGCGAGGTCCGCGGCAGCGAACCCGGCGCCCTGGTCGAAGCGAGGCGATCTTTCCATTCCCGATTCAGCAGCGTGCGCCCAGGTATAGAGGCCGAATTCATCCGCGAACGGACGGTTTTCCCGCACCCACTCCGCAAAGGCGACCAGGCGGGGATAGACCTCCCGCAGGAAGGAGCGATCCTCTGTGACCTCGAACAGGCGCTCCACCGCCCAGGCCAGCACGGGTGGCTGCGTGATCGTCGAGTCGCCGTCGGGTTGTATGCAGTGCGGGATGAACCCATCGTCCCGCTGGTGGTCCAGCACCGCGAGGAGCATCTCCGACGCCCAGGCGGGATCGATGTGCCGCCAGCCGCCGGCGTGAAAGGCGCTGTTCCATAGCCACAGGTAACGGTGCGGCCATCGGTCCGGCGTCGTCCAGCAGTGGCGGATGCGTCCCGTTGGAGTGCAGGCGTTGACCTTCATCACCGCCAGAGCCTTGGCCAGCAGCTCTGCCCGAGGCCGACCTGCCGCCCGCGCCAGCCAGGCACGCTTCGCTTCTCGAAGCATCTCTACGTCCACGGTCAGGGCGGCGCGCGCCCTGGAGACCAGCGCCCGCACATCCGAGGACGCATACACGAAGGCAAAGCGCCGGCGGTCTCCTGCGGGCGCGGTGGCGAGCAGCGTGGCTCCCGCAGCATCCACGTGTGCGACGCAGCCCTCCACTTCTGTGGTAGCGGCAGCACGGGACGCACTCCGCGGCGGCAGAAGCGCGCTGGTCTCGCCTACCACCGTACAGGCATCCAGGGCCAGGTAGGTAAGGCGAACAGGGGGTGCAGACGCCGGCTGGCAACTGAATTCCACCCAGTCGGAGGCAACCACCTGCGGATGGATCTGGAGGCGCGCCCGGCTCTCGCACCACAGCTCACGGTCACCCGGCCACGGGAAGGCGAACCCCAGACGGTCTCGCAGCGCAGTAGCGATCAGAGCCTGTGGCCCGGAGGGACCATCGACGCCCGAGAACGCGAACAGCAGCCCCTCTCCCCACCTCCGTGGCAGCGCTTCAACAGCCATGGTTCTCCTCCCGAACTTCGCCTGCCCGCCCTCCTCACGAACGCCGATGTGATTATTACGGAGATGTTGTCGTCCTGAAATCTTTCGGGACCGGCCCTCGTGGTCGTCCTCTCGATCCGCGCAGATCTGCCTAACTGCCCATGTGGTATCCCGAAGCCCCCGTCCTCGTCTGCAACGAGTGTGAAGAAGACATCCCGCTCCAGTGCCTTTGGCGCGGCCGCGGGCTGGTCATCAATCGCCGCGGCAGCCGCTGCCGCACCTGGATCCTCTACGCCTGGTGCCCGCGTTGCGGCAGCCGGCAGAGCACCGGGCTGGATGGGCCACCGTGGTACCGGCTGGTATACGGCTGGCTCTGGCAGATCCGCTACCCCGCTCGCCGGCCGCCGGACCTGTTTGTTTTCGATCTGCCCATCGCACAGCCGGAGGAACGTCGCGCCGCGGGGTAGGTCCCGACCCGCCCAGGAATGTTTCGTCACCATACGGTGCTGAATTTAGCCGACCCAAAAAATCAGCGGCAGTACGAGTTGACAATTTGCTTTGGTGCAACCTATAATTCCCCTGGTCTCGAGCCCTTGCCCGGCATGCTAGCGGACATCCAGTCCGGTAGGGGATCGTATCGTCGATGTTTGCACCGCAAAGTTCCAATCAGCGGGTGAGAGAAGCAGGCCAGCTGCTGGCGGAGCTGGTGGACGCATCGGGAGCGTCCAAAGTCGAAGTCTGGCGGCGACCGCACGGGGATGGCTCGCCGGAAATCGAGCTGGTACAGCACCTCTGGGGGTCCGGCGTGGGCTGGTACGTCCAGCAACGGCTGGCGCTGGACGGCTTGCAGGCTCAGGGGTTGTGCGCGGCGCTGGGCGCAATTCAGCCTGCCTCAGCGCAACCTCCCACGCGGCCGATCAGCGTGCGCACGGAGAGCGAGGACAACGTTATTCGGCTCGTGTTTCCCACCGGATAGGTCCCCGCCTGGCCGCGTTTACCGTTCTATATCGGCGCCCGCCTATCCAGCCCCTCCCATGCGGATTGCGGGCGTGCGCCCGCCCCCACAGGCGACATCCGCCCGTCTTCGCGCTGCGCTCCGCGCTTTGTACCCGCCAACGCCCGGTGCTGTGCGTGCCACTACCCGCCGCTCTCTTACACCGGCCCCCGCGCCTGGGCATTCCGCAATCCCAACGACCCGCCCCCTGAGCAAAAAAAGGCCACTCCGCTGCCTCATCGACAGCTGGAATGGCTACTGATCTATGGCTCGGTTATTTACCGGAACGCACTTGGTTCGACGACATGGGCGGTTATTTGTTCCACCACCAAACGGACAATTTGAGGAACGAGCCCGGAGTGGCGAGGCCCGCCCACGGCGCTCTGGTCGTGCGGAGCTCCGGCACCCGGACGGCCGCCGCTGGTCACCGCTGCCGGGCCCACGCTAATCACCCTAAAGAACCGTCTCCATTCTGCCAGAACCCGGAATGGAGCACCCTGTCAAGCAGGGGATGGAGAACGGCCATGAAGCGGGAAGCGATGAATTGCTGGGTGGAGACGGGAATTATCGGCACGCTGCTGCTGCTGCTGCTGGCAACGTGCAGCCCGCCTGCGCTGCTCCGGACGTCCCAGCCGCAGGCCAGCCTCTCTTCTGCCGCGTCCGCTCCCAACCCTCTATCTCTGGCGGAATCCCGTTAAGACCGCAGGCGGTACTACCGGGGGGTAAGGACCACTCTGCGTCCTGCAAACCGCTGCAGGTAGGCAACCTGCCGTTTCTTGTCCGTCTTCAGGGCGATGCCCAGTTCACGACACACAGCGCTGGAGACCCACACCCGGCCATAGTGCAGCCGCACCCCGGCATCGCCGACGCGGAACCGCCCCAGGGGTACGCCCCGTCCCGCCTTCCCGGCGCTAACGCTCACCTGCCGGCTCTTCGGTGACCACCGCAACTTCATTCCCTGGTGCTCTGCTACCAGCCTCAGGGGCACGTATACTCTGCCCCGGGCGGCCATGGTCGGCATTTCCCGGATGACTTGCAGCCCCTCGGCACCACCGCCCAACCGGTAGCGGATCACGTGCACCCTGTTCTCTTCGTACGTCAGGTGGTAGATATTGCCGGCGCCGTCCACCGTCACAGGGTCTCCGAAGTGATATGGAGAACCGGGAAACCGCATGTGGGCGACCGGCCTGCCGGACGGGTCGTAGCGGGTAACGATGATGTCTGATGCAATGGTTAAGCCGGCAGGGCCGGGCGAGAGTTGAACGCGGTAGGGGCTCGTGCCGAGTGCCCGCAGGTAAAGGTAGTCCGCATCATCGAGAGATTCATAACTAGGCCGACCCTCGACCCCCTGGAAGAGGGAGAACCTGGCCGGCACCGGCAAAGTCTGGTACGCACCCAGCGCCCGTCCCTGGAAGTCAGACACGTACACCTGCACAGAGAGTTTCTCCCCGGGCACCGGGGCGAACGACAGCACTCTGCCGGTGGGCGTGCAGGCGCGCCCCTCGCGCACACCTAGAAAGTGTCCCTCTGCGTCCAGAACAGCCAGCCGCCCGATGGTGTCGCCACGCTGCTCTATGCAGATAACACCGCCCGGCCCCGTGCTCAGCGCGCCGCCTCCACCCCATAACTGCCCGCCCTCCTCCCTCAAGTCGAGCTGCCACAGCAGCCCGCCATCGGCGGCGAACTTGCACAGGATGTTTGCCCCCGCACCCCCAAGGGCGTACACGCTGCCTGTGTCACGATCCACTGCTATGTAATTGATGTTTTCCAGGTCTCCCTGGGTGCGCATTATGAAATTGCCCTGTTGGTCGAACCGCTTCACGCAGTGGTTCATCCGGTCTGCGATGTAAACGCTCCCGTCCGCACCGATGGCCAGGTCGATCGGTCCCTCCGCAGGTCCTTCCGGTTTCTCCGGGTTCGGTGATACCCAGATGCCGAGCTGCTGGTCCGCCTGGCCAACCTCCAGGCTGAACAGCTCCTCCGGCGCGTAGCCCTGCGCCTCCGCCGCGGGTGGCGCTGCCGCGCAGGCGGCGGCGCACACCACCAGACAGGCCGGCATCCACAAAAGCCTGGTCTTCATCTCCGTTTCCTCCGCGCCGCTTCAGTGCGGTCGCAGGCGGCGCCGCTTGTAACCGTCATCTGTCCATTCCGTTATAGTACTGTTTGGGATGGTTGTAACTTTAGATGCACTGGCGCTCGCGTGAATAATACTGATGGTATTGCCAGTGCCCACTCGTCGGTAGCAGGACATGACATGGGACTCTCGCTTGTTCAGGATATCCCCCGGAGCAAAGTTGGCGTAAGAAACTGGATCGGTATAGTAGTTTGATTGCGTATCGTCTGCGGGAGCCAAGCCGCTAGTGTCGGTGCGCCATGACGACCAGTTGTAACCTGCATGTCGAGCTCCGCAACAAACAAGACCCGAGCAGTCGATACCGTACCCATCATAGGCGCCGGATCCGCCAGCATACTGTCCTCCAGAGTCAGATCCGCCGAACCAGTGCCCGCCCCACTCGTAGGGGACGTTCTGATAGGCGAATAGCCATCTCAGGTACGTAAGGTTATTAGGATCCAGGGGAATAGAGTAACCGTCCACCGCTATACCCCTCACACTGATGCGTGTAGCTATTTCTTTGTCATAAGATGTGACGGATTGTTTGGGCGGCCTCGGTTGGCCGTTGTACATTATGGTGGTACCCTTATAGCGAATAGTACCTTCTGGCAGTGTGATGTCGGCTCCCCAGCTGCCGTTCCAACTTGGGGCTGACGAATCATAGGAGTATACACGATTATCATTGCCGTCAGGAGCACTTGCCTGCTGGTAAAGCTTGGTCCAGTCGTGGGTCAGGGAGGGCCAGTCTGCCGGCCACTGGTAGACTGTGGCAGAAACCGTTGGCGTCGCCTCGAATACGGCTAGGGGACCATTTGTTCCGGCTGCATACCACTGACCATAAGCCCACCCCTCACTGGTGTAAACCCTCTGATCATCACAAGTGGCCCACAGGAGAGCCCATATAGTGGTATTACCGTCATTTCCAGGATAATCATCTGTACGGTAGTAAACTCGCACCTTATCCAGTCTGATAACTTTTGCTGTAATCGTGCTTGCTCTGGCTAGGTCGTCACGGGTGCCCGCGTCTGGAGGCACCACTTGGCTAAGGTCATTCACCGTACAGGTAATGGATACACTGCCGGGATTACTCGGAGCTGCCCAGGTAACTGATTGGCCTGTGTTGCCATTGGGAAATGTGCCCGCTGTCGCAGTCCAGGTATACGAGAAGCTCGTCTCCCAGGGGTAGCCGTGCGTTCCGCTCTCGACCCAATGGTCTTGGTCACTGGCAGCAGCAACAGTACAAGTGATGGCTTGGTCGATGCCCACTCCGGTATTGTTTGCGGGCGCGGTAATGTTCACGGCGGATATGCTGGTATAGGCATCCCATACCTTGGTGCAAGCCAGCGCCGCTACGCCGCTGGAAATCAGCAACACGAGCGCGAGTAGCCCCGCGTACAGCGTCCTTGGGTGTCGCATGGGTGGTGGACCTCCTCCACGCTTATCGGCCTAACCCCCTGAATTGGGGTCCTGGATCGGGGTATCGCTCGTTCCTCGAACCGAGGTCCACAAGTACCATTGCCACCTTCAATGTAGATAAAAACCGCTTTTCTAGATACTATAAAATTCTTTTATTTCCAAATAATTGATCGGAATTCCAGTGATGGATGGAGCGCTGTGTCAGGGGAGGGGTGGGGGCTTGGTTGCGTCAGCGTTACTGCAGCCGCACTTGTCCCGGTGAACCGGCGTGGTCGACCCCGGCGCGCACGAACGGCGCTCTCCACGACGGCGCCACCCTCCGGGACCTCCGCGTAGCAACCAACTGTCTTCATCAAAAGTGCGGTTGCAG
>JACQGL010000184.1 GCA_016199525.1 Armatimonadota bacterium | reverse complement strand
TGCATCTTCAGCAGCCGGCCAATCCTCTCCTTTTCTTGACGGGTGGAGTTGTAGACGGTAGAGCCCGCCGTCAGGATCCCGGAATAGATCCGAATGAAATGGAGCTGGCCCACGTAAGGATCGGTCATCACCTTGAATACCAGAGCGCTGAACGGCTCGTCGTCCGAAGGGTACCGCTCGGTGGGCTGGGCGTTGCTCGGATCGATTCCCACCACAGGGCCGATGTCCAGCGGGGATGGGAGGTAATCCACTACCGCATCCAGCATCGGCTGCACGCCTTTGTTCTTAAACGCGGAGCCGCACAGCACCGGCACAATCCGGTTGGCAATCGTCCCCTTGCGCAACGCGGCCTTAATCTCATCCGCGGTAACGGGCTGGCCCTCCAGGTACTTCTCCATCAGGGCCTCGTCTGCGTCCGCTGCCGCCTCGATCATGCGCTCGCGGTACTCCACTGCCATCCCGTGCAATTCGGGCGGAATCTCATCCTCAACCATCTCCAGGCCGAGCTCATCGGCATAAGTAATGGCGCGCATCCGCACCAGATCCACCACACCCACGAAAGCACCCTCCGCGCCGATGGGAATCTGCACGGGCACCGCGTTAGCACCCAGCCGCTCGCGCATCTTGGCCACCACGTTGGCGAAGTCCGCGCCGGTGCGATCCATCTTGTTGATGAACGCGATGCGCGGCACCTGGTAGCGGTTTGCCTGCCGCCACACGGTCTCCGATTGAGGCTGGACGCCACCCACCGCGCAGAACACCGCCACCACCCCATCCAGCACACGCAGGCTGCGCTCTACCTCTACCGTGAAGTCCACGTGACCGGGCGTATCGATGATGCTGATGCGGTGACCGCCCCAGAAGCAGGTGGTTGCCGCAGAGGTGATGGTGATCCCCCGCTCCTGTTCCTGGACCATCCAGTCCATGGTGGCCGAGCCTTCATGCACCTCTCCCATCCGGTGCAATCGCCCCGTGTAGAACAGGATGCGCTCTGTGGTCGTGGTCTTGCCAGCGTCAATATGGGCCGCAATACCAATATTGCGAGTTTTCTCTAACGCGTATTCGCGTGCCATCGAACCCACACTCCCACGAGGGACTCTCTGCCGCCCACCGTGGGACTCGCTATACGGCGGCGCCCCTCGTAGTGCGCCGCCGTGCAATGCCCGCCGCCGGGATCGGCGGCGCCTGTTTTCTACCAGCGGTAGTGGCCGAACGCCTTGTTCGCTTCCGCCATGCGGTGGCTATCTTCCCGGCGCTTGACGGCCGCGCCCTGGTTATTGGCCGCGTCCATCAGTTCACCGGCGAGGCGGTCTACCATTGTCCGCCCGCCCCGCCGCCGCGAGAAAGTTACCAGCCAGCGGATGGCTAGCGAGTGGCGCCGGTCGGGCCGCACTTCAATGGGCACTTGGTAGGTCGCCCCACCCACGCGCCGAGGGCGCACCTCCACTACCGGCATCACGTTCCTCATCGCTCGCTCGAATACTTCGAGTGGCTCCTGGCCCGCGCGCCCCCGAATCTGCTCCATCGCCCCGTAAAAAACTCCCTCTGCCAGGCTGCGCTTGCCGCGCGTCAGCAGGCGGTTGATGAACCGCGTCACCAGCACGCTGTGGTAGATCGGATCGGGTGGCAGACTTCGTTTGGATGCCGGGCCTTTCCTTGGCATGATTCTCTTTCCCCTCACCACGAAGGCGCGGCGCGCCTCTCAACCCCACGGATCGCGCCGGCGCCGGCCTTTTGGTACCTACCCAGGGCCGCACCGGGCCACGCTGGAGAGCGAAAACCCGTTCGGAGCACGCCGTTTTGCACCTTACTTCGGCTTCTTCGTGCCGTACTTGGAGCGGCTGGACTTCCTTTCGCGCGTGCCGTCCGCATCAAGCGCGCCGCGCACCACGTGATAACGCACCCCGGGGAGGTCCTTAACACGCCCGCCCCGGATCAACACCACCGAGTGCTCCTGCAAGTTGTGGCCAATCCCCGGGATATAGGCGGTGACCTCCATCCCGTTGGTCAACCGCACGCGGCAAATCTTACGCAGGGCCGAGTTAGGCTTCTTGGGCGAGACAGTGCGTACCACAAGGCAAACGCCCCGCTTCTGCGGCGCGCTTCGCAACGCAGGCGCCTTCGTCTTCTTGTTGAGCGGACGGCGTCCAACGCGAATCAGCTGGTTGATCGTCGGCATCCCTATCGCCTCGGTGATTGCTTCTGGTGGCGGCAATGCGGGTAAACAAAAACGCCTGCCCCGAGCGCGGGGGCAAGCGGGTGCTATTGCGCCGCGATTGCTTGCCGGGTGGCCCCGGCTCCCGGGACGCGCCCGCGCGCCACGCGGGAGAACGAGCCCCTGACCAGCCCCCCTTTCCGTGCGCGCCCGTAGGGGCGCGGCACCCTCGGAACCTGTCAAGTATAACCAATGCCTGTACCGATGTCAACGCTTTTCAAGAGCCAGCCTGCGGAATGCAAACACAGCCGGTTACCAGGTTTGCAGGGAGGGCGGCGCGATGCGTAGGGATTGGAAAGCCGTGCCAGAGGAGATGCGTCGATGGCCGGAAATCCTTCCCGGTATTCCGGGCCCGGCGCGCGGATGCGGGGCCTGCCCGCTCACACGGATCGTCGCTGCGACCTCACACACCCGCTGGTGGGGACCACCAAATGACGCTGCCGAGGAAGTAGGCCGCCATAGCAAAGAAGCAAACCGCGTTCGCCAGCCGGGTGGCCGGCAGGTGGCGACGGACCAGATCCTGAATAGTGCGTGTCGGCTTCGCCGCCGCGGCCAGCGCGAAGATGGCCACTAGCGGCGTGATGAAGATCAGGTTGTAAAGGACTAGGTACCCCTGCCCGACGGCCTCCCCTCGCGTCGCCAGGTAAGCGATGGTGGGGAGGTACATCTGCCCCGTGCAGGGAAGTTCCAGGGCGGCGATCACCGCGCCGGTTGCGAACGTCGCCAGTCCAAAGAGGGCGGGGCGCGTCACCAGGTTGCGGATGGCAGAATGGGTGGCCAGCCGCGCCGCCTGCGGCAGACCCACTTCCGTGATGCGGATCGCCTTACGGCGCAATAGGACGTACTGCCGGATATTGATCGTGCCCATTAGTAGCGTGACCGCCCCGAACACGACGTACAGACCCAGCGATGCGTAGCGGATCCCCTTGAGCGCGTGGAACCCCCTCAGGAGCCCCATCCCGATCAGCCCGTAGCAGAGGAACACCCCCAGACAGTAGAGCGCACCGGTGACTGCCACGTGCCGGCGCGACCGCCCCGCCCACGCCAGGTAGGAGATCAGGAACAGGGCCGTGGAGATAGCACAGGGGTTCACGCTATCCGCCAGGGCGGCCCCCGCCACGGGCAGCGGGGAGAGCAGCGCCTTGGCCCGCTCCCGCACGTCCGCAGCCGCCTGCGGCGCGGGTGTGGCCGGCACCGCGGCGCGCAGGGCGGGCGCCTCCCGAACTGCGCGCTTCAGATTCGCCAGGATCGGCTCATCCCCCACGAACCCGCGCTGGCGCGTGAACAAGGCGGGAATCAGCCCCCAGCGCTCGAGGGGGAGATTGGCACGACGATTGCACCAGTCCCGCAGCTCGTAGACATTCTCGGCATCCACGTTGAGGAAGACAGCGCGCAGGTCAGGGTTTTCGCGCACAACACGCTCCACCACCGGCGTCGTGCGGCGACAGTGCGGGCAGGTGGGCGAATAGAAGTAAATGAGATCGGCGTTACGAGCTGCCTCCAGGTTTGGGGAGGGCTTGCTGGCGGTCGGGGAGGGCTTGCTGGCGGTCGATACCAAGCCCAGAGAAGCAGCCACCTCGCGGAGCACGATCCAGCCGAAGGGTAGAGTTACGATCACCAGGAGAGCGAGAAGGATATCTGATCCTTTTAGTCGGCGCATTGCAGATGTTCCTCAGTCTGAAGCTGCCAGGAACAGGGCAGAACACCCCGATCGGTTGCAGGACACCACTGGGCTGGCGATTGGCCAGACATTCGGCGCGGGGGATCTGATACATCTTACCGTCCCCGTCGCCATCCTGCCAATAATACGAAAGCCAAGCCTGAGGCGCCTCCTGCCGTTCGTAGCTAGGCAATTTATGGTCGTCGTCCAGACGCCCTAACCGTCAGGACGATGAACTATTCCCGCCTTCCCCACCGCAAAATGCTGGAAACCGGCGCGCACCAGTGCCACTGCGGTACCGTCTTCCTCTTCGATCAAGAGATCTGTCCCGCCCATCTCCCCCACAATGGTGGCCACCACCCCCAGAGGCGCCAGCAGCGGCGGCACGCGCGCAAACCGGTCCGGCGGGATGGTAAACAGCAAGCCGTAGTCTTCGCCGCCGTGCAAGACCCAGGTATGAGGATCGACGCCCAGCGATTCCGCCGCCTGGCGTGTGGCCAGCGAGATCGGCAGGCGCTCCTTCACCACGCGGGCCCCCACCCCGGATTGACGGACAATGTGCTCCAGGTCGCTTACCAGCCCATCGGAAAGGTCGATCATCGCGGTGGGCAGCCCTGCATCCGCCAGCGCGACGCCCGCTTCCACCGGCGGTTCGGGACGCCGGTGCGCCCGCAGTAACGCGCCGAATTCCGGGGCGGATTCCGGCGTCTGGCCTGCTTCCAGCAGCGCCAGCCCCGCGGCACTCTGGCCCAGGACACCGGTAACGCACACCAGGTCCGCCGCACGGGCGCCGGAGCGCCGAATCGCTCGTCCCGAGGGCACCGATCCCAGCGCCGTGACGGTAACCGCGATCCGATCCGGAGAGCGGACGGTGTCCCCACCCGCGATCGCGCACCGGTAGCGCCGCGCTGCCTCCGCCAGACCGCTGTAGAGGCGCTCGACCCATTCCACCGCGCCGGAGGGCGGCAACGCCAGCGTCAGCAGCGCGGCAAGAGGCCGGGCGCCCATCGCGCCCAGATCGCTCACGTTCACCGCCAGCGCCTTCCAACCCAGGTCCTCCGGGGAGGTAGTGGGGCGACGGAAGTGCACATCCTCGACCAACGCATCCACGGTGGCGACCAGCTGCCGGTCCGGAGGCAACTCCAGGACGGAGGCGTCGTCCCCGACCCCCAGGACGACGCGCCCCGCCGCGGGCAGCTGCTCCGTATCCCGCACCAGCACCGCCAGGCGCTCGATGAGGCCGAATTCACCGATCTCGTGGATGAGCATAGTGTAGAACGCCGCCGGCCGACGGACGTTCGGCATACCGTCCCGAACCCCTTTGAGGATGGGCCTGGCACCCTGCGCCCGGTTTCCGGTTTCTCGTTCTCCCTGGCGGCTTTGCCTCTTGGCGGCTTTGCACAGGCGTTCCCCAGGTTTCAGGTTTCGGATTTTGGGTTCCCGGTTTCCGGTTTCTCGTTCTCCCTGGCGGCTTTGCCTCTTGGCGGCTTTGCGCCTTGGCGTGAGCGTTCCCCCGCTCCGAGGGCTCCCGCCAGCGACCGTACGGCCACCTCCATGTCCACCGCCGCGGCCACGGCGGACATAACGGCCACTCCCGCGGCGCCCGCAGCGAGGACCTCCGCCACGCGCTCGCGGGTGATGCCGCCGATAGCGATCACAGGCAGAGAGGTGGCGGCGCACACCCGTCGCAGGCCCTCCAGGCCAAT
>JACQGL010000183.1 GCA_016199525.1 Armatimonadota bacterium | reverse complement strand
GGCACCTGCGCGATCGCCTCGATCTCGACCAGCGCGCCGCGGGGCAGGCGGGCGGCCTCGACGGTCGAGCGGGCCGGCGGGCTCACCATGAAGAACTCCGCGTATGCCAGGTTCATCGCCGAAAAGTCGTCGAGATTCTGGAGGAACACCGTGGTCTTGACGACGTTGCCGAGCGACGTCCCGGCGGCATCCAGCACCGCCGCCAGATTGCGAAAGACCCGCCGAGTCTGCGTCGCGACGTCGTCGCCGACGATTTCCCCGGTTGCCGGGTCGAGCGGGATCTGCCCGGAGCAGAAGACGAACTGTCCGACCCGAATCGCCTGCGCATACGGCCCGATCGCCGCCGGCGCCCCCGTCGACGCAATCACCTCTCGTTCCATCGCGTCCCTCCTGGTTCGTTGGGGCGCACGCCGTGCGCCCGTTCGAGTGTCGGATGCCGACCTATTGTAGCACCGCCGGCCAGGCAGCCTTGAACCGTCCGACCGTAGGGGCAGGGGGTGGGGTGGTAGGGTGGTGGGGGCCTCGGTGCCTGCCCCCGTCCTGCGGGGATGGGGAGGCTCCCAACACCCAGCGCGGGGGCGCGCCGATCCTGCGACGTTCCGGTGGGGTGGCTACTTCCCTTGCTGGGACCTGATATGGCTGACGGCCCGGTCCAGCTCGCGCTTGAACTCCTGGACGCTGTAGCCGATGCCGTGGAGATAGCTGCTGATGCCGACGACCTGACCGGCTGCCTGCGAGGCCTCCTCGATCTGCCGGTCGTTCATCCCACTGAGCCGCAACTGCTCAGTATGGAAAGGCGTTCAGTACGGGCAGTGGACCGCCGCCGCCGCGCCGAAGGCGACCAGCGCCTTGTCGCGCGAGGGCATAGCCGTGTCGCTGAGCACCCAGGTGATCATGCCCCACTGGTGCTCCAGCTCCATGTCGGACATTCCGGCGAGCCAGCCCGGAACTGAACCAAGCGTTTGAGTGATCTGGTCGAGAATCTCCTGCCGCGTCACGCGGGGTTTCCTCCTCCTGGGACCGGCGGGCGCCCCCTGGCCCGCCCGTGCAAGTCCCGTGCCGGGAGGGACGAGAACCCCTACGCCAGTCTCCCCCGCGGCTCGCCCGCGTCACGGAATCCTGCCGCCTCGGCCACATCCCGGAAAGGTAGCGCGAGGTACTCGGCGAGCTTCGCCGCCTCGACCGCGTTCGGCAGCGCGCGGCCGAGCATCCAATCGCCGACGTGTTCGGCATTCAGCCCCGCCTCACGGGCCAGCCGGTTGATGCTCCAGATCTTCCGCCGCTCCATGTGCGCGCTGAGCCAACGATCGAAGACTGCCATCGGGGACTCCTGAAACCCACTGGGAGATGCCTGCTTGGCCATCGTGCAAGCAGCCATCCATCATATTAGCGGCCGTGCTGAGCAAGCACAACGGTGCTACCCCCCACGTTCAACCGGGAGTTTGGCGCAATCCCGGCTCCTGCCTCAGTGGGGGCCCTGGGACTGAAGGCCCAGGCTAGCATTGCCAAGTCGCCCTGCGGCTGTACTGGCGGTTCGCGAACCGCCCCTACCCCACCCCGCGAGCGGGGTGGGGGGAGAGCCCACGGAGTGGGCAAGAAGAAGCCCCCAATTCATTGGCTGGGCACCCGGCGCAATGGGCATCAGGCGTCTGGCCGAGAAGCCTGCTGATGGCTGAAAGCTGATGGCTGACGGCTACGGGGTTTCCTCTGGTTCGCCGTGGTGGTCGAGGTGATACGGCACGTCCACCACGATCGTATTCGGCCGGAAGAAAAGCCGCAGCTTCAGCCGCAGCGCGGTCTGGTTGTGCAGCAAGTAGTCCCAGAAGTGTCGGGGGACGAACTCCGAGAGGACCACCGTGATCGGCCGCTTCGGATCTTGCTTGTCCAGCGCGTCGATGTAGGCGATGAGCGGGGGTATGAGCGCGCGGTAGGGTGATTCGACGATCACGAGCTGCACCTTCCCGCCCCAGCGCTCCCAGCGGCGCTTCATCTGCTCAGCCTGTTCAGGATCGTCCGTCACGTGAACGGCCGTCACGTCCGGCGAGATGGAGCGCGCAAACGCGAGCGCCTTGAGCGCTGCCCGGTCAAGCCGACTCAAAGGAACGATCACGTGAGGCGGCCGCGGCGTTGGCAGCGGTGTGTCCGGCCATTCAAGCGTCAGCTCATCCTCGACGTCGCGGTAGTGGCGCTGGATTCCCCACATCATCAGGATCAACACCGGGATCAGG
>JACQGL010000182.1 GCA_016199525.1 Armatimonadota bacterium | reverse complement strand
TCCGCGGCCACCGCCAGGCAGAGCACGTAACGAGCGGGTTCCGTGGGGCCGTTTGGGTTCGTTTCCGAGCACGCGCGGCTCAGTTCCATAAGAAGCGTGCCCTTACCGGAGGGATCGATACGGTAGACGCGACCGTGGGGGCTGGTCCCGGCATAGAGGTTGCCCGCGCCGTCCTTCGCCAGGGCGTGTACCTCCAGCTCGCCCGTGCGGAAGAACTCGCTGCTCTTGCCGTCCCTGCCCACGCACAACACCAGGCCACTGTTGCCCGTGCCCGTGTAATACTCTCCCCGCAGGGCGACGACGCTCCAGATGAACTGCTCGCCGCTCTCGTAAAGAAGCTTCAGGCTAGGCGCCAGGCGGACCTCACCGCGCAGGGTGGCACCGGTGCCCTGGTTCGTGCCGCGCTGGAAGTCGGCGAAGCTGGTCTGCGTCCACCAAGTGGCCGCTTTGCCGAGCAGCTGGTCGTCCACTGGGGGAGACTCCGGCTCCGGCTTCTTTTCTGCCTCGCCAGGCTTTTGCTCCGCCCGGGCAGACTTTTTCTTCGCTTCGCTGGGCTTCTTTGGAGCCTCGGCGGCACCGTTCCCCGCGGGCGGCGGTGACGCGCCTGGCGCCACAGCAGGAGTCTCGTCCTCCTCCGGGCTGGCGAAGCGCCGGGCATCGGAGAGGACCGCCTCATCATCGGGGACGAGGAGGTTCCGTGCGGTCCCCGGGCTGCCCGGGCTCGCGCCGGGGGCGCCGCTCCCCTCGCTGCTCGCCCCCGTGCCCGTCTCTGAGGAATCCTTGCGCTGGATGGTGATGAACAGCCTTTGCACGCCCTGAACCACGAACTCGGTATCGGAGGCAGACTTGACCTCATCCTGCTCCACACGCAGCCCCGTGGTGCGCGAGCTGCGCATCACGTCCGCGATAGGGCCGGGCAGCCGGGAGAGCTTCTCGCCGTTGATGTTGACGGCGGAGGAGCTGAATAGCAGGTGGGTGACGATCTGGTCGTTCCGCTCGCGCTCCAGGAACTGCTTGACCAGCTGGGACACGGTAGCGGCCGCAGGCGTGGCGCCAGGCAAGGGCACTATGCCGGTACTGCCGCCCGTCAGAGCGGCCAGGTTCACGCGCGTGGCGCCGCCATTAACCATGAGTACGGCGCGGCCGCCCTGGGCGCCCTCGGGGATCTTCACATTGGTGTGCAAGACGGTGGTCTCGCCGCGGTAGAGCCGCAGCACCACGCCCACGTCCACCGTCTCGCCGGGTTCGTAGCGCTCCTGCTTGATGAAGATCCGCTCCACGGTGGCGGTCGGCTGCTTCTTCTCGAGGGTGACGTCCACGTTCAGCGCCTTAACGGGCACGCGCTTCAGATCGTTGCTGGAGAGTAGCTGGAGCATCTGCGCCAGTTCCAGCGTGGCGGCGGAGTCGATCTGAAACTGATCGTAAACCATATTCCGGCGCTCGATATGGCCCAGACCCTCCGTATCAATGGACAGTCGCACGTTGGCAGTGATGTCTCCGGGGACGGGTCGCGTCTCGAAGATCGCCTCCCCTACGGCAATGGTGGCCATCTGGCCCATGAGCTGGGGATGGTTGACGGCCTCGGCGCGGAAGGTCTTCTTCCGACCGGTGCTGCGGTCTTCCACGTTGCAGGTGATCGGAATCATCGTGGGACGGGGTCCCACGCGCCCCGATACGCAGAACGGCCGGTCGTGATCCAGCGTGCCGATCACTTCTCCCGCGGCGGCGATCTTATTGGATGCCTGGACGCCAGGGAAAATGTCATAGACCCAGGCGTTGCTGATCCCGAACTGGGCACCGCCGAGCTGGAAGAACGGGTGGCCCCAGCCGAGAACCCGGTCGCCTTTCATCCAGGTCACCGTCCCGATGCCGGAGATGTCGATGTCGCCGGTCATCAGGTTGACCCCCAGGGAGCCGCCCACTTCCAGCTTCGGCTTCAGGTTGGCGGGCGCCTGGCCGGGGGCGGGCTGGGCGAGCAGGTTCCAGTGCTCCAGAAAGGAGGCCAGCTGTTTGAAGGCGCGGCTGCCCAGCCCGCTCACCATCACGGGAGTAGCCAGCGGCCGCAGGGTGAGTCGCCCGGGCGCATCCGGAGGAGCAAGGCTTTCGGGGCCCATAAAGATGTCCCGCATCGCCCCGGCGGAGGTGGGAATTGGGTTCGGGAGGGTCATCTCCGCCGAGGTGATGCCCACCGGCTCAGGATCCAGCTTGGGATCGAGGGCTTCGAGCATCGCCTCGATGGGCGTCACGGCGCCGATTGGCTCCTTCGCCCAGTAATTGCTCGCCGCCATGGAGAACGCGCCCACGAGCTTGCCATCCACGTAGATGGGGCTGCCGCTCATCCCGTGGATGAGAAAGGCGTTTCGCCCCGTGATCGGCCCCCCATCGAGGCGGATGAGAACCATATCCTGGCCCATATACATCTTGGGGAGGACGCCGATGATGGTCACCCCGAAGCGCTCGACTTTATCCCCCTTAAAGACGGTGAAGCCGTAGCCTTTCATGCCGGGGCGGAGGTCCCTGACGTGCCAGATGGCATCCGGATCCGCGGGAGGTCGGTCGGGAAGCGAGGCCGCGTCGACGGTGCGGGGCGCGGGCCGGTGGGCCGGCCTTGTGGCCGGCCGACTGCGGACCGGAGCGGTAACCGCCGGCGCCGCGCACGCGACGAGCAGGAGCGCCAGCCAGGCGCCCCTCCCCCACCGCAGCACAGGGCGATGGACCGAATCACGTGCCATCCTCATCCTCACTTCCAGGCGCTTTGAGGGGACGGGGCCCGATCCCGCGACCACCGCATACCGCCCCGCAGGCATTCGGGGCGACAGCAATCCTGGCGGGTGAGCGGCAGACTAAGACCGCCAATAAAACAAGACGCGGGCCGTCCCGATAGCCTTCGGGATTAGCCCGTCCTCTGCGGCGCCACTATATCAAAACGCCGGCGGAGCGTCAAGCGTAGCGGGGCTTTCGGGTGTGCGTCACGTTTTTGCGCGTGCC
>JACQGL010000185.1 GCA_016199525.1 Armatimonadota bacterium | reverse complement strand
TCCTTCTTCTCCGTGACCTGATTCCGGTTTTGCCCGATTTCTGCCGGTATACTCCTGTCGTTTTCAGAGGTGACAAGGCCCGCCCTCAACTTGAGGGCGGGCGCTGCGACCGCGGGATAGGCAGACTACTTGACCCCCGCCCGCTCGATGGCGTCCCGAACGGCTTTCTCGTTGAAGCCCACGAAGCGCGCCAGCACCTTCCCATCCTTGCCAATGAGGTAGTTTGTGGGGTAGGCAGAGACGCGGTATTTCTTCACCACCTCGGACACCGGCTGGCCATCGGCGCGCGGCGCCTGGAGCAGTCGGAACGTGAATTTGCCTTCCTGCTGGTAGGATTCGATCCGCTCGCGGCTGTCGATGGCGTTGATGGCCACCACTTCCAAACCCCTGGCCTTGAGCTCATCGTACATCTTCTGCAGGTGCGGAAACTCGGTCCGGCAGGCCTCACACCCATAGAACCAGAAGGTCACCAGCACCACGTTCTTCCGGGTCAACTCGGACAGCCGCACCCGATCGCCGCCGACCTGGGGCAGATCGAAGTCCGGCGCGGGATCGCCCACCGGGAGCAGTTTCTTTTCCAGTTCGGGCTGGGTGACCTGCGCGCGGGCCGGCGACCCGAGGAGAATGATGAACGCGGCGGCCATCACCCACCGCAGTGCACTACGCATGTGCCGCTTCCTCCGTTCGTTGAACCTCAATGGATACCGCCCCCTGAAGTCGCCCGTGCAGGTATCCCTTACCGGCCGCGTGGCCGCAGACACGAACCCTCCCGCGCACGCCGAGCCTGCGGGCAGACCGCCCGGCGGATCCGGCGATCCGAAGCCGCGCGATGTCCGTCACTACTCAGACGCCGCTGGGGCCATCTGGTTCCGCCTGATGAGGGATTACCACGTCGGCTCCGGCGCGGCGCTCGCAGGCGCGTACCCGGGTGGCCCGTCCGGAAGGACGGCACGGCGGCAGCGTGGAAACTAGCCCTGCAAACCTGAGGGCTTACCAGAATGGAAACCAACATCCTGATCTCCTGCAGCACAGGCACCGCCTCCGAGTGGGGCGAAACATTCCTGCCCCGCCTGCGCACTGGACTGGCGCCGCTGGGTGACATCCGGCTGCTGGACCTAACCGGCCAGGAGAACGCCGTGCTGTCACAGATTCTGCCGCTGGCAGACGTGGACGCGATCGCCCTTTATGCGGGGCGGCTCACTGCGGATTGCGTTGCCGCCGCGCCCCGGCTCCGGCTGGTGGGGGGCATCTTCGATAACCGCGCCTACCGGGTGGATTATAGGTCTCTTCAGGCGCGCGGCGTACCTCTGGTGGATACCACGCGGGGCTGGGCGCAGAGCGTGGCGGAAACGGGCCTGAGTCTGATGCTTGCCTGCCTCCGGCAAAGCGCGTGGTGGCACACCCTTCTGGCCACGGGAGCGGACGGAGGGCGCTGGCCAGGGGGTCAGTTCAGCGACAACCCGGCGTTCGTGAACGGGGAACTGGCGGGCAAACGGGTGGGGCTGGTGGGGCTCGGCGCCATCGGACGAGCCCTGGCGCGCCTGCTTTCCGCCTTCCCCACGCGCACCTTCGCCTACGACCCCTTCGTCCCCGACGAGGTGTTCGCCGCCGCCAGCGTAGAGCAGATGGCGCTGGACGAGCTCCTTTCCTCCTCCCAGCTGGTGGCAGTCTGCGTGCCACCCAATCCAAGCAGCAAGGGCCTGCTCGACGCGCGGCGTGTGCAGCTGCTGCCGCGCGGCAGCATCCTGGTGCTGATCACGCGCGCGTTTCCCGTCGATATGGCGGCGGTGCGGCAGCGGGTCCTCGCGAATGAGATCTACCTGGGCGCGGACGTATTCGACGTCGAGCCCCTGCCCGCGGACGACCTCCTGCGCGGCCGTGCCAACGTGGTTCATTACCCCCATATCGCCGGCCGCAACCAGGATGCGCGCAACCGGATGGCTGAGCTCCTGGTGGCGGACTTCCAGCGTTTCTTCGCGGGCCAGCCGCTCGAGTGCGTGCTCCGACCGGATGTGGTGGCGCTTAACACGGGCGGATGAAGCGCCTGCGCACGTTGGCAGGTTCGCACGTCGGCAGGCGCTAGCTTGCAAACCTGCCGACCTGCCAACATTCACTCCGGCGCCAGCAGATTCACGCTGAAGCGGCGCGCGCCATCGAACCACTGGCGCTCGATCCGCACCCCGGCGCTCCGGGCCAGGGCCTGGATTTCCTCACCGGAGTACTTATAGGAGTTCTCGGTATGGATTGGTTCGCCGGCGGCGAACGACACCTCCAGGCCAAGGCGGTCGATGCGTACCTGCTGGTCGACGAGGCTATCCAGATACATCTCCACGCGACCCATCTCCTCGTCGTAGAGAGCCCGGTGCCGGAACATGGCAAGATCGAAGTGCCCGCCCATCTCGCGGTTGATGCGGGCAAGCAGGTTCAGATTGAACTGGGCCGTAACGCCGCGCGCATCATCATAGGCACGCTCCAGAACGACGGCCTCTTTGCGCAGATCAACGCCGACCAGCAGCCGATCACAGGGCGCCATGGTTTCCCGTACCTGGCGCAGAAAGCGGGCCGCTTCTGGCCGATCGAAGTTACCGATGTTTGATCCCAGCCAGAGGACCAGCTTCGGGCGAGCGGACTCCGCCGCCAGATGGCGAAGTCCCTGAGTATATTCCGCCGCTACGGCCACGATCTCCAGTTCCGGGTACTCGTCCCGCAACGCCAGGGTGCTTTCCTCCAACATTGTGCGGGAGATGTCCACCGGCACGTAGCGCAACGCGCCACGTTGGCGCAGGAACGCCTCGATGAGGATGCGCGTCTTCGTGGCGCTCCCGCTGCCCAGTTCCACGAGGGCGATCTCCCCGGGGAAGAGCGCGGCGATCTCGGCGGCGCGTGCCAGCAGGATCTCCCGCTCCGCGCGGGTGAGGTAGTACTCCTCTAGTTGGCAGATTTCTTCAAAGAGCAGCGACCCCTGATGGTCGTAGAAGTAGCAGCACGAAAGGCACTTGGGATGCGCGGTCAGCCCCGCGGCCACATCGCGGGCGAACGCGGCCAGGTGTTCGTCGGGGTTATCGGCGATCAGCTCGGGGCGCTTGAGCGTTCTGGCGGTTGGCATTGGTTCTTAGGGTGACGTCGGAAAACCAGGCAAAGGACAGGACGGCCCGGCGCCGCGCAACTGCGGCTGCCCCGGCCTGGCCTCTCGTGGGGAGAGTTCCCGCAGCAGGCTTTCCCAGGATTGCCGCTCGCGGGCGGGATCAATGAGCGGCGCCAGCCGCTGGCACCAGGCGCGGAGCTCCTCGTAGAAGCCTGTGTCTGTCTCCGCGCGGTGCAGCAGTGCCGCCAGCAGACGCGCTTCTCCGAACGGGAAGTATCCCGGGTACTCCTCCCCAAGGATTCCCACCGAGCCGGGGATGCGCGAGGAAAGGACCGGTACGGCGGCGGCCAGGGCCTCGGAGACCACGTTTGCGCCGCCCTCCAGCTTGGATGTGAGAACGAGAAGCCGGCTGCGCGCCAGCGTGTGCCGCGCCCGCCAGCGGGGTAGCTCCCCCAGCCAGCGGTAGCGCGGATTGCACGCCGCCTCCGTACGGGCGCGTTCCGCCATCTCCTGGCTGAGCGCCGCCCCCACCTGAAGCACCTGGAGGCGCGAAGAGGCGGGCAGCAGCCGGGCCGCCAGCGCGGTGCGGAACGGATCCTTCACAGGGCGAAGGTGGCCCAGAACGCACACATCAAACGTACTCTTCGCCGGCGCTGCCCGCCGTCGTATCGGCTCTGCGGATTGATAGATGACGCGGGCCTTCGGGCGCACGCGCTCCGGAATCTCGGCAATTGCCAGCGGCTGCAGCACGATCAGCCGTGTCGCCATCTCCAGCGACTGCCGGGCCAGCGGACTGGTGCGTAGATCCTGGTAGACGTCTGTTCCCGTCAGGGCGACGATCAGGGGTAACTGCGGGTGCTCGCACCGGAAATGGCGGATGGAGGCAAAGCTGCGGCGGGCGTGGAGGGCCACCAGCAGGTCGCACCACCCACCCTGGTACTGCTGCTCGATCTCCACGTGATGGCCCAGCGCCCGCAGGATGCGGGCCCACCGGAGAGCAGTCACCCGGTTGCCCTTCCGGGAGCGGGGTGGCGCGGGGGTGATGATACGGATCTTCATTCTACAGGGCGCAGGTGCGGAAACCTGCCCAGACGTCTCGTCGATCCGGCCGGTAGAAGTTACGCCAGGTATTGCGGAGCAGGCGGGAGCGCGTCATCCAGCCGCCGCCGCGCAGCACCTGGTGCGTTTTGAACCACGGCTCGGAGTACTCCTTGTACGGATCTGCCACAAATCCCGGGTAGGGACCGAACTCGCTGCTCGTCCACTCCCAGACGTTGCCGATCATCTGGCGACAGCCGAAGGCGCTATCGCCCGCGGGCAGGGCGCCCACGTCCAGGCACCCCATAGCCTGCCAGTCCAGGTTGGCGCGCTCGGGAGTGGGAGGCGCATCGCCCCAGGGGAAGCGACGCTGGCGCGCGGTGATGCCGCGGCCGTCCGGGGTGGGATCGGCGGCGGCCGCCATTTCCCACTCCGCCTCTGTGGGCAGTCGCCGGCCCGACCAGCGGCAGTAGGCATCTGCCTCGTACCAGCAGACGTGGAGAACGGGACGCTGCGGCTCCAGCGGCACCCAGCGATCGAAATCCCGTCGCTCCCAGTTCCCTGCGGAATCGCGTCGCCAGTAGACCGGGTGCTCCGCACCCACCGACTGGCGCCACCGCCAGCCCTCTTCGCGCCACAGCTCCCGCCGGCGATAGCCGCTGTCGGCCACAAACGCCGCGAACTCAGATTGGGTGACTGCCGCGCGGGCGATGGCGAACGGCGGCACCTCCACAGGATGCGCCCACTTCTCGTTATCAAATACGAACGGCTCGTCCGGTGTGGCCCCCAGCAGAAATCTGCCCCCTGGGATGGCGGCGTCGCCCGGCAACGGCCCACCCCCGGCGACGTCCGCCGTGTCGGCGGGGGGAACAAAGAGGCGTGGCGCCGGGTAGCCCAGGGTTTGCCGGGTATAAGTGAACGCTTCTGTGTGCATATCCTCGTGGAAGGCGGCCAGCAGGATGAAGTAAGCTTCCTCCTTCGTCAGATCACCCCGGCCGATTCGCATCAGCACGCCGCTGCGCACGGCCCGCAGATAGGCTAGCGTCTCCTTACGGGAAGGCAGCGGCAGGTCCCACCGGATGTCGTGGGGGATCGCCATCGAATCGTAAAGCGCGTCCGCATCGGCACGAATGGACGGCAGCGCGCCGCCGTGGCGCAGGACCCACTTCTCCTGAAACCACGCCACGTGGCCGATCTCCCACAGCAGGGGATTGATGATCGCCAGTCGCGGCCCCATCAACTGCTCGTCGGTGAGGTCGGCGACCAGCTCCCAGGTGCGCTCGCGGGCGTCAAACACGGCTTCGGCGAGCTGAGCGGGGGACAAGGGATCCGGATTGGTCATCGGTAGCAAAGCAAGCTCAGCGTGCGGGTTAAGAAACTGACTCCTTCACCGACGCAACGGTGTGGCCGGTGGGAGGCTCTCTTGTTACTTACGCCAATCGGTCTCGGTCTAAACCTGCGCCCGCCGTAAGGGTCGGTCGCTGGAGGAGCGGGCTTGGTGAGCGACAAACGGAATCCGTGCCCCGCCTTTCCGACGGTGCGACAGCGGACGTGGTAGACTTTCCCGTGAGGCGGCCGTGATCACGCTGGAAGACATCAGCAAGAGCTACGACGGGAAGATAGCCCTGGCTCACACCACGCTGGACCTGGCGCCGGAACGCTGCCAGGTCCTTATCGGCCCGAGCGGGTGCGGGAAATCCACACTGCTACGCCTCGTAGCCGGTCTGATCACGCCGGATTCCGGACGCATTAAGATCGGTGACACGCCGATGACGCCGCAGACGTGCCGCGCCCTCCGCCTGCGTATGGGCTATGTGATCCAGGACGGCGGCCTCTTCCCCCACCTGACGGCGGCGGGAAACGTTACCCTCATGGCGCGCCACCTGGGATGGGAGCGGGAGCGGCTGCGGAAGCGGCTGGCAGAGCTGGCTGAACTCACGCAGCTGCCGCTGGAGCTGCTGAACCGCTACCCGGTGCAACTGAGCGGCGGGCAGCGACAGCGCGTGGGGCTGATGCGCGCCCTGATGCTCGATCCGGAAGTGCTGCTGATGGACGAGCCGCTCGGCGCACTCGATCCGATTATCCGCTCCCGACTCCAGGAGGACCTGAAGCAGATCTTCCAGCGCCTCAAGAAGACGGTGCTCCTGGTCACCCACGATATGGGCGAAGCTGCCTACCTGGGCGACGAGATCGCTCTGATGCGCGACGGCGTGATCCTCCAGCGGGGCAGCGCGCGCGACCTGCTTGAGCGGCCCGCCGACCCGTTCGTGGCCGAGTTCATCCGCGCCCAGCGGCGGCTCTGGGTGGAGGACGCGGAAAGGCGGTTATGAGACGCGCGTTCTACCTGATCCTCGCCAGCCTGATCCTGGTCTCCGGTAGCCCGGTCCACGCACAAGAGAAGCCGCCGTTACGGGTCGGCTCTAAGCGCTTCACGGAATCATTCATTCTGGGCGAAATCGCTGTCGCTCTGGCCCGCGCCACCGGGGAGGCGCCGGTCACGCACGAGCAGGGGCTGGGCGCCACGGCGATCGTCTTCCGAGCGCTCGAACAGGGCTCGATCGATCTCTACCCGGAATACACCGGCACTATCGCGGAGGCGATCCTGAAGAGTAGCGGACGCCCGGATCTGGAGACGCTCCGCCGCGCGCTCGCGCCGCGGGGGATCGGGATCAGCGATCCGCTGGGATTCGAGAACAAGTACGCCCTGGCTGTGCCCGCCGCCCTGGCGGAGCGTCTGAACCTGCGCACCGTCTCGGACCTGGCACGCCACCCCGAACTGAGGGTGGGCCTGAGCCACGAGTTTCTCGGTCGCCAAGATGGATGGCCCGGGCTGGTGGCGCACTACCGCCTGCAGATGCCGCACGTGCAGGGCCTGGACCACGGGCTGGCGTACGAGGCGATCCAGCGGGGCGCCATCGACGTGATGGATGTCTACACCACGGACGCCAAGCTCAAGAAGTACCACCTGCGGGTGCTCGAAGATGACCGGCGCTTCTTTCCGCCCTACCAGGCCGTCTTCCTCTACCGCGACTCACTCCCGCAGCGTTATCCCCGCACCTGGCAGAAGCTCCAGTCGCTGGCCGGCCGGCTGAATGAGGCAACGATGATCGAGTTGAACGGCCGTGCGGAGCTGGACGGCCTGCCGTTTGCCCAGGTGGCGCAGGAATTCGTCACTAACGGGCTTGCGCTCACCGCCGCCCCGAGCCCCGAGGCCGCTCGCCAGTCACTGCGTCACGAGCTGGCCCAGCTGGCGCGCGGCACCTGGCAGGCGATCCGCGTCCAGGGCCCCCAGCACCTCTATCTA
Source organism: Armatimonadota bacterium (assembly GCA_016199525.1). GTDB lineage: Bacteria > Armatimonadota > SYMT01 > SYMT01 > JACQGL01 > JACQGL01. The sequence continues at coordinate 49,821 of JACQGL010000185.1, read as the reverse complement.
GTGCTCGTGTCGCTGGCGCTGGCCATCCTGGTCGGCATTCCGATGGGCATTCTGGCCACTCACTCGCGGATGCTGGCGCAGACGGTGCTCTCCCTGACCGGTCTGATCCAGACGATTCCCTCGCTGGCGCTGCTCTGCTTTTTCATCCCGGTGATGGGCACGGGGCCGGTTCCCGCACTGGCAGCGCTATTCCTCTACAGCCTGCTGCCGATCGTGCGCAACACCTATACGGGACTGGAGGAGATGCCGCCGCCTTTGCGGGAGTCCGCTGCGGCGCTGGGGCTGTCCTCACTCGCCCAGCTTTTCCTGATCCGCCTGCCGATGGCGTCCCGAACCATTCTGGCAGGGATCAAGACGTCCGCGGTGATCAACGTCGGTACGGCGACCCTGGCAGCGTTCATCGGCGCGGGCGGTTTTGGGGAACGAATCAGCACAGGCCTGACCCTGAACGATCCGAACATCATCCTGCACGGCGCGATTCCGGCCGCCCTGCTGGCACTGCTCGTGCAGTGGGTCTTCGACCTTATGGATCGGGTGGCCATCCCCCGCGGGCTGCGGCTGTTGTGAGCCGCCCTGTCCTCGCAACGCAGCGGTACAATACTCTGGCTGGTTGCGGAATGATTCGCTTATGAAATGTGGATGGCCGCCCGTCCATTGCCGACTATTTTCGGAGCCTGTGGACAGTATCGACCGACCGGAGCCTGCCTGATGCTCTCTGACCCTGCCCTCCCGAGGCGCTCGTGGCGGCGCGCCTGGCCGGCGATGGCGCTCCTGATCTTGATGTTATCGGGACTGGCAGGGTGCGCCCGGCAACCCGCCTCTCCGCCCGCGCCATTTCCACCCGAGCAGGTGAGCGCCCCTGACGTTCGGCCACCGGGCGGCCGGCTGCTGGCGGTTATGGTGGAGAATCACCGCGCCGCGCGACCGCAGAGCGGCCTGGATCGCGCCGATGTGGTGTTTGAAGCGCTGGTGGAGGGGGGCATCACGCGCTTTCTGGCGATCTACTCCCGCGACGACGCGCCGGTGATCGGTCCTGTGCGCAGCGCGCGTCCCTACTTTGTCTCCCTGGCGCAGCCGTTCGATCCGATCTACGTTCACTGTGGGGAGAGTAACTCCGGCATTCGTGCTATTCAAGACGCCGGCGTTGCCGACCTGGATCAGATGCTGTACGCCGGCGCCTTCTGGCGCGATCACCGGCGGCGCAAGCCGCACAATCTTTATACAAGCACCGAACGCCTCTGGCGCTACGCGGAGCGACTGGCCTACCAGCGTTCTCCCGTGCGCCTGCCGTTCACAGTGGAGTCCGTCCCGCCAGCAGGCGAGCCGGCGCTCGGTGTGGACATCGGCTACCACTACGGCGAACGCTACGAGGTTCGCTGGCGCTATGACCCCAGCAGCGGTTTCTACCGGCGCTTCATCAACGGCGCTCCGCACACCGATGCGGTAACGGGCAGGCAGCTCGTCGCCAACACCATCTATCTGCTGCAGACGCCGACACAACTCCGACTGGCCACGACGGGGGAGCTGGAAGTCCAGGTACTGGGCACGGGCAACGCCTGGCTACTGCGCGACGGGCGCCTGGTGCGCGGTACCTGGTCTCGCACGGATGACTTTGCTCCGTTCGATCTGTTCGCCGAGGACGGCAGCCCGATGGCGGCCAAGCCGGGGCCCATCTGGGTGCAGATAATCCCCAGTACACGGCAGCCGCGCTTTGCGCTCCGCCAGGTATCCAGCCGCGGCAGCCGGTGAGGGGGAGCGCAGGGATCGATCGGCAGCGCGCCGAATGGGTGAGCAAATCCGGATGGCGACCACGGTGTGGGTGAGGTTGCTTTACCGCGTCCGCGATAGATGAAAGCGGCATCGCCCGCGGATCTGCGGCACGCCCGTACGGGTGAAGGTATACCGTGTGGCCGCGTGGGCCCCTCCGTGCGGGGTCGCCAGTGGTCCCGCGGGTTGAAACCCCTTCCAGAGTGGATATGAAACGGGTAGGAGGAGGGTGCTTTGCCGATAGAGGCCATGGTTTCCGACCTCGGGCAGGTGTTGCTGCCGTTCGACACGCGGCGGGTCTGGGAGCGTCTCCTGGCCGCCTGCTCCGTTTCCGAGGAGGAGATGCGCCGTGAGCACAATGAGGCATTCCGCGCCCTCCGCTTCGACATCGGCGGCTGCTCGGGAGAGGCATTCCACGCACGCCTGGTGGAACGGTGCGGCCTGCGGCTCTCGTACGAGCAGTTCTGTACCGCTTGGTCGGATATGTTCTGGGAGGACCGTGACGTCATTCGCCTGATCCACCAGGCGCCCGTGCGCTGGCGGATCCTGCTCTCCAACACCAACTGCATCCACTGGGATTTCATCCGCGAGCGCTACGGGCACGTGCTCACCCCGTTCGATCGCTGCCTGGTGTCCCACCAGTGCGGCCTGCGCAAGCCGGACCCCGCCATCTTCCGGCGGGTAATCGCGGAGACGGGCCTGCCACCGAATCGGCATCTGTTCATCGATGACATGGAAGAGAACGTCCTCGCCGCCCGTGCAGTCGGCATGGACGCCATCGCCCACACGGGATCCGAGGCGCTGGCGCGGGCGCTGGCCGAGCGCGGGTTATCACCGCCACTCCGATGAAGCCACCCTCCCTGAAGCCGCCCTTTATTCCCCCGCGTGAGACACTGTGGGTGATCTGGCTAGGGGAACGCTTTTTGCCGCTGGTCTTGCGCCGGCTGAGCCAGACCGTCAAAGTCACCGTCTATCCCGAGGAATGGGCACGGCTGGAGCGGCTGCGGGACCAGCGGTTGATTCTGTCCGGCAACCACCCGGGCGGGTGCGATCCGCTGGTGGCGTTCTGGATGGCGCGGCGCCTGGGCCGCCGATTCAACTACCTGGCGGCGCGTGATGTGTTCGTCGGCTTCAAGCGCTGGCTGCTCCCCGCGGCGGGCTGCTACTCCATCATGCGCGGGGTGCCGGATCGCGAGGCAATCCGCACCACCCGCCGCCTGCTCGCGGAGCAGGATCGCCAGGTGGTCATCTTCCCCGAAGGTGAGGTCTACCAGTTGAACGACATCACCCTGCCGTTCCAGGCGGGCGTGGTAGCGATGGGGTTCTGGGCACTGGAGGACCTGCAGCGGCTGGGCAAGCCGTTAAGCCTGCCGATCGTGCCGATGGCGATCAAGTACCGCTGCCTGTGCCATGCCGAGAGGCACATCCGTGCCGCTCTGGGGCGGCTGGAAGCAGCGCTTTCCCTGAGCGGGGATCCACTCCCCACGCTGTACGGCCGGCTGCGGCGCATCGGCGAGCGGGTGGTGGCGGCGGCGGAAGCGGAAGTGGGGTGGAAGCCGCCCGAAGGCGCGAGCCTGGGCGAGCGCATCATCGCCCTGAAGGAGCACCTCCTCCAGCGGGTGGCGGAGACGCTCCGGCTGCCCCCCTTTCCAGGGAAGACCTACGCCGAGCGCCTGCGAGCAGGGTTCAACGCCGTGCACGCCTTCGTTTCGGAGTACGAGGACGCCAAGACCGACTATGAGCGCCGGCTCCACCAGCGGCGGCTTGAACTGGCCGAACCGCTGCACGACGAGCTGTGGCGCCTGTACCAGTTTGTGGCCGTCTCGGATGACTATGTGGCTCGCCACCTCACCTGCGAGCGCTTCCTGGAAGTGATCAATCGCCTGGAGTTCGAGATCCTTGGCAAGTCGCGCACGTCTGTGCCCCGGGAGGCGATCGTCCGTATCGGCGAGCCGATGGAGCTGGCGGAGCAGTTTGATGCCTACCGCCAGGACCGCCGCGCCACCGTGAACCGGCTGACGGCGGCGCTGGAAGCCCGCGTGGTGGGCCTGCTGCGGGAACTCATGCGCCAGGGCACGCCGCTCTCCGTGCCGGATGTCGCCTCGGCGGGCTGAGGATCGCGGCGCACTCTCTCCTCCCTATGCCGGCGAGAAGCCGGCGCTCCGTGCTTCGCAACCGGCGGTCGTTTTGCGTCCCCCTGCTACAGGGTAGGCTGAAGCCGGAGGGGCCCGATGTACGGGGGAGCCCCGGGAGGGAAGCCCATGCCCCCGCGAGATGATCTGCTGGCAGGGGAATTAGAGCGCGCGCTCGGCAACCTGCCGGAAGTGGACCTGCTGGATCTACGCATCCGCGTTGCAGGCGGGATCGCGCACCTGGATGGCGTGGTGCGCACGCTGGCCGCCAAGGAAGCTGCTGAACGCGCGGCGCGCTCCGTATCCGGGATTGTGGCGGTGGACAACCGCCTGGCGGTGGAGGAGCCGTTTGCCCGTACCGACACGGAGCGCACCGAGGCGCTCACCGCCGCCCTCGCCGCCGACCCACTGACGGACGTGCGGGAGATCGGCGCCCGCGTGCAAGGTGGCGTGGCAGTGCTCGTTGGCCATCCGGACAACGCTGCGGCGATGGAGCGCGCCGCTGAAGTGGCTGCCACCGTGCCTGGCATCAGCAGCATCATTCACGCAGAGCGGATTGCTCCCAAGGCGCCAAAGGATCCGTTGGATCTGGCCAACCGCGTGGCGGATGCTCTCGATCTGGCCCCCGGCCTGGAGGCGCACACCCTCCGGCCGCTTGGCGAGCCGGGTGGGATCATCCGGCTTGTGGGGCACGTGGCGGACGAGGCGCGGCGACGGCAGGCGGAGGAGGTCGCCCGGTCGGTGGACGGCGTCCGCGAAGTTATCAACGAGCTGGAGGTCGCTCCCTGCGGGGAGGCCACGGCGGAAGCGCCCCCCTCGCCGCGGACGGACACCCGGTAAGCGGCAGGCGAGGACGCCCGGTTCAACGCTCGGCAATCTGCTGGCGCAGGGGGCGTACCCCCGCATGTCGCCCCTTTTGTGGCCGCTGGCAATGGCACGGCGAGCGTTCTCTACCGGTGGCTGCCGTGCCGTTCTCCACCACAGGTGCGCGGACCAGACGCTGCTTCTCTCACGCGACACGGGAGCGCTACGGCAAGCTTCCTCGCCGCAACCATTCCCTACCGGAACCATTCCCTACCGGCCGCGAGGCAGTGAATAATCTTCGCCGTTGAATTCCATCAGAACTGTGGCATTCAACGCGCGGGCGCAAAGCAGTGGCGGGGCACACAGGCGGCCCCTCGCACCAAACTGGCCGACTCCTTTTGCGCCGCGCGACGAACTAACCAGCAGAGGCTTCACAGCGGGCTCGACGAAAGGAAGGAGCCTGTGAGGTGATCGAGCTGCGAGATTCCTCCAGCGTGACAGACGCAGACTGGGTGCGCGCCCTGAAACATCGGGAGGAATGGGCCTGGGATCGACTCCAGCGGCTTACCCTGGACCGCGTCTACGCTTACGTCTGTGTTCACTGCCGCAGGCGGGAGGAAGCGGAGGATGTCACTGCCGAGGTGTTCGCCACCGCAGTCGCCTCCATCGATGGCTTCCGGGGGGAGGCAACTGTGAGCACGTGGCTGATCGGGATCGCGCGCCGCAAGCTGCTGGATGCCACACGCCGGCGCCGCCGGCGCCCCGAGGTCCTGGAAGCCGATCTGTGGGGGCCGGCGGCAGATGACCGTCCGTCAGCACTCGCCGCCGGAAGGGCGATGGCAGACAGCCCGGAGGCCGAGCTGGAGCGCCAGGAGACCATCGCGTGCATCCGCCGCCTCGTGCTGCAACTGCCAGAGGCGCAGCGGGAGGCGCTCTGGCTGCGCTGCGTGGACCAGCTCTCCCTGGCAGAGATCGCGCGGTTCCTCTGCCGTTCCGAGAACGCGGTCAAAGCGCTCTTGCATCGCGCCAAGAGCACGGTGCTGGAACGACTGGCCGCCGAGGACGCATCTCCCAATGCGCCTGGTCTGGCGCCGGAGGCTGCCAATGTGGGACCGACTCTCTAACCTGCTCTGCGCTCGCCGCCGGCGCCCCCAGAAAGACGCATCACTGGACGCCGACCCCATCACGCCCGAGTTCGCCCGTCTGATGCAGGCGGCCTTCCCACTATCCACCGCTCCGGGGGCGCTGCGTGTTCGCGTCGCCAGGATCTGCCAGACGGGTAGCGCGGTAGCGCGCCGCGCCGCCGCAAGCCGGGCCGCCCGGTGGCATCGGACGATAGGGCTATCCTACCGGCTGGTACCATTCGCCGCAGTGGGCCTGCTGCTCGTCTGGTCGCTGTGGTCGTCCGAGAAGCGCTCGGGGAGCGCCTACGCCGAAGAGGCGCCCACGGCAGGGCAGCTCACCATCGTGGACGATAAGGGCAAGGCGATCGGGCTGTGCCCCCTTAAGCACACCGACGTCATAGCGGATATCGCTGGGTTCGTGGCGCGTGTCCAGCTAAGGCAGGAGTTCCACAACCCCACCGAAGCGCCTGTCGAGGCGGTCTACACCTTCCCGTTGCCCGAAGATGCGGCGGTAGACGAGATGACGATGAGTATCGGTAGCCGTGTCATCCGGGGAGAGATCAAGCGCCGGGAGGAGGCGCGGGAGATTTACGAGGCCGCCAGAGCCGCCGGGCAGGCCGCTGCGTTGCTCGACCAGGAGCGGCCCAATATCTTCACCCAGTCGGTGGCAAACATCATGCCGGGCGAAAGGGTCACGGTCGTCATCAGCTATGTTAACCTGCTGAAGTACGATGAGGGCGAGTACGAGTTCACCTTCCCGATGGTGGTCGGGCCGCGCTTCACGCCGGGCGGCGGCTACACGGTGCCCGGCCAGCGCGGCGATCCCAGCCCGCCCCAGGCCATCGAAGGCGACCCCGGCGCCACCTCCGTGGTGACCGACGCGGACCGGATCACTCCGCCCATCACCCCTCCCGCCACACGCACGGGCCACAACATCTCTGTCACCGTGAACCTGGACGCGGGCCTGCCTGTGCAGGACGTGCGCTCGCAGCTCCATCCCATTGCCACCGAAGCGAGCGGCCCCACGCGGCGCATCATTCGATTGCAGAATCAGGACACGCTCCCCAACAAAGACTTCGTCCTGCGCTACGCGGTGGCGGGGTCGGAGATCCAGACGGGCGTGCTGGCCCACGCCGTGGGGGACGGGTTCGGCTACTTCACCCTTATCCTCCAGCCGCCTCAAGCCCCGCCGCAGAGCCAGGTCTCCGCCAAGGAGATGGTGTTCGTCATTGATCAGAGCGGCTCCCAGATGGGCTGGCCGATCCGCAAGGCCAAGGAGACGATGCGCTACTGCATCCGCCACCTGAATCCGGGGGACACCTTCCAGCTCATCGGCTTCAACCTGAACCTCAACCCCTGCTTCCCCGCGCCGGTGCCCAACACGCCGGAAAACGTGGCGAAGGCGATGCGCTTCCTGGAGCCGCTGGAGGGCGAGGGCGGCACGGACATCCTCAGGGCCGTGGACTACGCCCTTCGCCTCCCCGATGACCCCGAGCGCCTGCGGATGATCTGCTACATGACCGATGGCTATGTCGGCAACGACATGCAGATCATCGCTTACGTCCGGAAGCACCGCGGCCGGGCGCGGATGTTCCCGTTCGGCATCGGCAACTCCGTGAACCGGTTCCTGATCGAAGGGATGGCGAAGGAGGGGCGCGGGGTGGCGGAGCTCGTCACCCTCAACACGCCGGGTGAGGAAGCCGCCGCCCGGTTCTATCGCCGCGTCTCCCACCCGCTGTTGCTGGATGTGGGAGTGGATTGGCACGGCCTACCGGTGGATGAAGTCTACCCGAAGCACCTCCCCGACCTGTTCAGCGCCCGGCCCCTCATCCTGAAGGGACGCTACACGAGGGCGGCAGAGGGAGACATTACCGTGCACGGTCTCCTGCGCGGCCGGCCGTGGAGCCAGACGATCCACGTCTCCTTCCCCTCCGTGCAGCAGGAGAACAGCGCCCTCCCCACTCTCTGGGCGCGGGAGAAGATCGAGGCGCTGCAGTCGCAGGACTGGCTGGGCGCGCAGCTCGGCCGGCCCGATCCGAAGGTACAGGAGCAGATCGTCGCCACGGCCCTGGAGTACCGCCTGATGAGCCAGTACACCTCCTTCGTGGCGGTGGAGGAGCGGATAGTCAACGTGGGCGGCCGCCAGCGCACGGTGGACGTGCCCGTGGAGATGCCGGAGGGCGTTTCCTACGAGGGGATCTTCGGGGATGAGAGCGCAGAGGCGGCGCGCCTGTTGGAGGCGAAGGAGATGAGATTAAGCCACAACATAGTCACGGATGCCGGCGGGTGGGCGGGCGCGCCGGGCGGAATGGGGGGGGCCCCTGCCTCACCGCCGGCAGCCACGGCGGCGCCTTTCTCGCCTGCGGCCACTCTGGCGCCGCGGGGCGTGAGGCCTCCCGGGCCGTCCCCAGTTAAGCTGCGACGGCTGCCCAGGATTACCGGGCAGCTGAACGTCGGCTTCCGTGCCAACCGGCAGGCGGATGCCGTCTTCGACCTGGACGTGCCCGCCACCTCGGGCGAGATGGAGATCGCCGCGGGCACGCCGGAGGGGCTGAAGCGCCTGGAGGCGATGAAGCCGGAGCAGCGCCGCGCCCTGCTGGCCCGCGCCAAGCTGGCGCCCCCGCTGCAGCGCCTGGCGGAACAAGTGTGCAAGCACGGCGTGAATGGCTCTCTGCGCCAGCCAGGCCTGCCGGAGGTGGTGAACGGCCGCGTTGGGGTGCAGATCTGGCTCAACGAGCTACCCCCGGACGGCCTGAAGCAGCTCCAGGCGCTTGGTTTCGAGCTGGCGGCCACCCTCCGCCCCGGCAAGCTCCTCCTGGGCACCCTGTCGGTGGAACGGCTGGAAGCGCTCATCGCGCTGCCTTTCGTGCGCCGTGTGGAGCCGCCGCGGTTCAAGTAGCGGCCAGGAACCTGAACCACGGAGTGGTACCCCTACTGCTCCCCCTGCTCCGCGTACCGATCGAACAGCCGGCCCCACGCCGTGTCCCGTCGCCACTTTTCGAACACGCGGCGGTCCCGCGTAGGCCAGCGGTAGTAGTCGTGGTAGACCTCGGAGCCGAAGATGAACAGGTTCACGAGCGGGGTGCGAAAGAAGAAGTTCTGAAACCGCTTGAGCGGGCCGAACCAGAGCAGATCCCCCACGCGGCTGGCGCCATTGTCCCCCACGCGGAAGTTCCAGCTTTCGCCGCGGATATCTGTCCCCACCACCTCGATCTCCTCGAAGCGCCCGGTGCCTAGACCGCGCTCGTGCGCGAGGCGGATATAGGGGATGCTCATTGGATCGAAACCCATCAGCTTGGCAGCCACCGCGTCGATCGCCACCTGATCCGCGCTCGCCAGCATTATGTCCTTGACCACGGGGATCATGGTGCGCGGCCCGGGGCCATTGCCCGCCGTCGTACCATCCATCACCGCAAACAAGCCGTTGTGGATCTCGTGCTGGATCTGCAACAGGTCCACCAGCGTCTCGTGGATGACGCTGTGTGTCCAGTGGCGGTTGACGTTCAGCAAGCCGCCGAAGGCGTTCTTCATTGCGCCTGTGGTAGTGGCGTAGATGTGGCACTTCACCGTGGGGAGGTGGACAATGTTCTTGCCGAAGAAGAAATCCGGCACGTAAATCCCGTCCGGGTAGACCTTGTCCAGCACGAGCATCGCACCGCGCGGCTCGTACTTCTCCCATGTCATGTCCTCCGCTTTGAAGTTATAGAGGACGGGGATGCCGTACTTGCGGAAGATCGGCACGTAGCGGTTCAGGTCCTCGCCCTTAAAGGCGTTGGTGACCACGGTCTTGTTCTGGACGCAGACCAGGTCCTCGTAGCCGAGCCGCTTCAGGCCCAGAATGGTACCCTCCAGCTGCCAGGGGGTGGTATTGGCGCCGGGGAAGGGGAAGTGCCAGGAGATGTTGTCTTTGAGGATGGTAACCGCTTCGAGATCGAGAGCCTGCGCGGCACCCGCCATCTCCATCAGCCGGGCGGTATCCTCCAGCACCGTCTCGGGGCGCGTTCTTACCACCGCCACCAGCGGACGCGGGCGGCGGATGCCTTTCGGCTGCACCCGGGTGCCGGTTCGCTCCAGAGTAGCCATCCTCTTCTCTCCTCCGCACCGCGCGATGGGCGCCCGCGCCCGCCGTGCGACGGGTCCTATTCAGGTTCGCTAACCGAGAGACGCCTCCATTTGATTATCGTCGCAGAACGCGAACCTCGTCACGCCCCAAGAGTGGGACGGCGCGGTCTGCCAGTTGTTACAGGGCACCTTCTACCGCTGCAGCTCATCGGTGGTCCCAGGGAGGACCGACCGCTTGCAGTCGCGGAACAACTCGGCGGAGTGCCCCTCTCTGGGGAGCAGAAGAGACGCTCACGATTTATCCTTTTTCTCCCGCGTGGCAGGTGGCGCTTGCGGGCGCGCTCTGTGCGGCCGACTATGATCAGGGGAAACCGAACGCCTGCCTGCTGATTTCCAGGTGAAACGATGCGAATCCTGGCAACGTTGCTGCTTGCGGGCCTGGCGCTGCTCATCCGGGTGCCGGGAGAGGCGAAGCGCCGGCCTCAAGCGGAAGATCCCGTGGTGGTAGCGCTGCGCCAGCCTCTGGCGACGGGCATCCTGGTGATCGACGTCGCTCCAGGCAGCCCCGCGGATAAAGCTCATATCGCGCTCGGGGACATCATCGCCTCCTATAACGAGCGCGACGTGCCTACCCTTCAGCAACTGGAACAGTCCCTGCGCGACAGCCGGAACCTGCGAGAGGTGTCGGCGGTGGTCTACCGCGGCAAGGAGGCGTTCCAGGCCACGCTTTCCACTGACCCGCTGGGGATTGAGGGGCGCGCGGTGGTGAAAGGCAAGGGCAGCGAGCCGTTCCACCGGCCCACGCGGAGCCAGCCGGACTACGGCGTCCTCGCTCAGGAGGGGGATGCCTGGCGCGAGTTCTTCCTCGGCCGCAGCAAGGTGGGCTACAGCCGCGAGCAGTGGAAGCCTGAAGGGGAGTTGCTGCACCTGGAATCATACCTGCGCGCCACGGGCGCGGGGCAGGACGTAGATCTTCTGATCACTGGCACTTTCCGGCGCGCGGAGGTCCTGGACCTGCAGTCCCTGAAGGTGGAGCGAAACGGCACGCTGTTCGCCGAAGGGCGGCGCCAGGGGGAGGAGTGGATCGGCAAGGTGGGTGACCGGGAAGTGCGCCTTCGCCTATCGGCCACCGTGCTGCCCAATCTCGCCCTGGGCACAATGGCGCGCATCCTGCCGCAGAAGCGGGGTACCTGCATCCACTTCACGCGCCTGGAAGAGACGGAGATGCGACTGGTACGGGGCTGTGAACTGTACTGCGCCGGGGAGGACACGCTGGCGCTTCCCAGGGGTACCCTCCGCGCGTCGCGTTTTGAGCAGTATCGCTACGGCGAACTGGGATATACCTACTGGGTAGACCGCGACCGGCGATTGGTCCGCGCCCACTACGGCGGCCCCAGCGATCAGCTGTGCAGCCGGGAGCAGGCGCTCTCGGGCCTGCCGGCGGCCCTCCGGCGGGAGTAGACCTATCGTCGGCACGCTAACGGACCATCTGCAAGGCTGACCGGGAGTAAGAGCGGCGGTAGGGCCCAGAGGGCACCCCCGGCGCTCCAAAGCGGCGGCTCACCGCCGCACTCCCAAACGGCAAGCCGCCACACTCTAAAGTGACTTACCTCGAAGCCCTTGCTTACATTGAGTCCTTACATCCCCCCACCATCCGGCTCGGACTGGAGCGCATAGAGCGTCTCTGCGCGCTGGCGGGCCACCCCGAACGCAAGTTCCCCGCCGTGCTCGTGGGCGGGACCAATGGGAAGGGCTCCACCGCCGCCTTTCTGGCCGCCGCTTTGCGGGCCGCGGGCCTGCGCGTGGGGATGGCTCCCAAGCCACACCTGTACACTCCCTGTGAGCGCCTTCAGGTGGGTGAGGAGATCGTTTCCGAGGCAGATTTCGCCGTACTCGTCACCCAGGCGCAGCCGCTGGTCGAGCAGGTTGCCGCCCATCCTGCGGCCCACTGTCCCACCTACTTCGAGGTGATGACCTTCCTGGCGTTCCTGTGGTTTGCCCGTACGGGGCTAGACTGGGCGGTGGTAGAGGTGGGGCTGGGCGGCCGGTTCGACGCCACGAACATCCTGGACGCCGGGCTGTGCATCATCACCGACGTGGGCCTGGACCACACCGACCGACTGGGCGAGACGATCCCGGAAATCGCCTTTGAGAAGGCGGGGATCATCAAGCGGCAAGGCCGGCTGATCACCGGAGCAACGGGCGAGGCGCTGGAAGTCGTCGAGCGCGTGGCGGCGGAGCGCTCCGCCGCCCTCTGGCGGCTGGGCCGGGAGATCAGGCTCGAGCGGGTGGCGGTCACGGTGGACGGCGGGCGCTTCGACGTGCGCTGCCCGGCGGGGACAATATCAGGGCTGGAGATCGGCATGCTGGGCGAACACCAGATTCGCAATGCGGCTCTGGCCACCGCTGCGGCCCTGTGGCTGCGCGAGCAGGAACCGGCGCTCACCGAGGAGGCGATCCGCCGCGGCGTGGCCGCGGCGCGGCTGCCGGGGCGGCTCCAGTTCTTACGCCGCTTGCCCGACCTGGTGATCGACGCGGCCCACAATGGAGACAAAGCCCGCGCCCTGGCGCGCACGCTGCGCAACCTGCTGCTCCCCGCCGTTCCGGAGCGGCGGCTGATCCTCATCCTCGGGGTAACGCGCGCGCACGCGGTGGGCCCGGTCGTGGATGCGCTCGTGCCCCTGGCAAGCCGCGTGATTGCCACTACCAACGCCCACCCGCAGGCTCTCTCACCCGAGGAGCTGGCGAGCATAGTGCGGGAGAGAAGCGTCCCGGTCACCACCGCTCACAATACGCGCGATGCGGTGGCGGAGGCCCTGGCGACAGCGGGTCCGCAGGATCTGATCTGCGTCACGGGATCGTTCTATACTCTGGCCGGACTGCCGCCCGACGGTAGTTGCTAGCTGCTGGTTTCCGGTTCCAGGTCAGGAAAGCAGGCCATCCCGAAACCGGAAACGAGAACCAGAAACCTTAAGTCGCTTGCTCCCACTGCTCCCGCACGAAGGCAACCGCCTTTGCGTACTCGTCCGGCGACACGTGCTCGATGATGGCGTCCACAGGCCGGTTCAGGTTCCGCAGGCGGCGCAGGTAAACCGGGTAGTCCATCACGCCGTCGCCCGGGCCCGGGTAACCGACGCGGCGATCGGGGCCCTGGGAGATGTCCTTCAGGTGCGCCAGGCCCACCCGGTCGCCGAGAAGATCGAAGGCGCGGTTCATGAGCGTGGGAAGAGAGTCGATCTGGCCGTCGGGGACGAAGTTGGGCGGGTCCATAACCAGCTGCAGACGCGGCTCGTTGGCCAGGTCGAAAAAGGCACGGCAGCGCTCCGGTGATCCCAGGATGTGCCGATGGAACGGTTCGAACAGGATCTGGCCCTCGCACTGATCGAGGAGGGCGAGCAGCGAGCGGGCGGCCTGCACCAGCACGTGCAGCGCCTCTGCCGAGGCGTTCCGCTCGTCTGCGTCGCTCCAGACGCGGCCGTAGCCGCCGCTCCACGTGGTGAAGGCGCGGGCGCCGAGCGCATCGGCGTGCTGCGCCATCGATGCCAGGGCGGCGCCGTCGTAGCCCATGAAAGCGCCGTTGTTCGGGTCCAGCGGGTTCAGGTAGCAACTGGTGGCAACGTTCTCCAGCCCCGCACGATTCAGAATGTCGCCCGCCGACCGGAGGGCGTCCGGGGTCAGATCGCTAACCCGCAGCATCAACTGGCAGTGCCGGACACCGGCGGCGCGGGCCGCTTCCGCGGCGGCGCGCAACGCCTCGGGCATAGCACCGCCCACCATCAGTCCCACACGGACGTTTTCCAGAACCATCTTACGCTGCCATTCTCTGTGGATCGAGGCGCCGCTCCGGGGCGGCAGCGCTGCTCGCCCCGGTGGCACAGCGGATGTGGGGCCACACCCCTCTACCGGGGTGACCCTGATCTCTCTCTTCGACGCGCAACCATCCCCCACCTGTAGATATCGGGACCGCCCGGGTCCCCGATCTGCCGTGTCCCATCCCACCCTCCCCGCGTAGCATGCGGCATCCGGCGGTCTTTATTCCGCACTCTCAGCACCCCGCCGCCGTACGGCAGGGCCTTGCTCTCCCAGGGTTTAGCTTCCACTTCGTTGGGGTAAACAGCCTCTAGACGCATCGCTCGGAGTCCGGAGGCTCCTCTGGTTATGGGGCAAGCCCGGCATCTGGGCCCCGATCAGGACCGGCGCTCTTTCGACCGGCCCATCCGCGCGGAGCGCCGCCAGGAGAAACACCTGATGGCAGAGCGTAAGAAAACCGAGAAGGGGAGTATGACGGTGCGGGAGGCGGGTCGTAAAGGCGGAGAGGTAACCGCGCGCCGGCACGGCCCCCAGTTCTACGAAGAGATCGGTCGCAAGGGCGGCCAGAAGGTCAAGCAGCTGATTGAGCAGGGCAAGCGCGCGCAGTAACCATCCGTCCCTCGCCCCTGTACACGAAAAGCCGGCCGGAAGGCCGGTTTTTCGCGCCGAGACGGCGTCCGCCACCTGTGGTTAGTGTTCGTTTGCGGTGCCAATGTGCCGCGAGCGGCGCGGGATGCAGCCTCCTCGTCGGTGCACGCGGGAGATCGCCGCCGGCGGGCCGTCGCGTGCGACATCGGTGGGGATTGCCCCCTCAACCCCGACTGCGTCGGGGTTGAGGGGGCGCCGCCTCTCCTACTCCACCCACATCGCATCCCCCAACGACAGGAAGCGGTACCCCCGCGCCAGCGCCTCCTGGTAGGTGCGCAGGATCTGCTCCCGTCCCGCGAAGGCGCTCACCAATACCAGCAGGCTGCTGCGTGGCATATGGAAATTGGTCAGCAGGGCATCCACCACGCGGAAGTGGTGCCCGGGGGTGATGTAGAGGTTCGTCAGACCGGAGCCGGCGCGCATCCCGACCGGTCGGGACTCCTCCTTCCCCTCCGCCGCTGATTCCAGACAGCGGACCACGGTGGTCCCCACTGCTACCACGCGCCCCTCGCACCGCCGGATCGCGTCCACGGTTTCCGGGGGGAGGGAATACCACTCGGCGTGCATTTCGTGCTCTTCGATGTGCGCTGCGCGCACGGGACGGAAGGTGGCGATGCCGATGTGCAGCGTGACGAAGGCGAAGCGGGCGCCTTTCTCGCGCAACGTGTCCAGCACGGCGGGGGTGAAGTGCAGGGCGGCGGTAGGCGCCGCGGCGCTCCCCTCCACGCGGGCGAACATGGTCTGGTAGCGCTCTGGATCAGAGAGCTCGGTGTGGATGTAGGGCGGCAGCGGCACCTTGCCGAGGCGATGGATCGCCTCGTCCACCGCCTCCGGCCCCCCATCCGGCGTCTCGAATCGCAGCTGGCGCGCGCCATCTGGCCGGCGGTCTTCAATCACCGCGCGCAACTGCGGGCCGAAGGCAATCTCCGCTCCCACCGGCAGCCTTCGCCCGGGGGAGACGAGCGCCTCCCATCGTCCGCCACCCAGGCGCTGGAGCAGGAGCGCTTCCACCCGCGCTCCGGTCTCCTTCTCCCCGTAGAGGCGCGCGGGCAGCACCCGCGTGTCGTTGAACACGAACAGGTCGCCGGGGCGGGCATACTCGGGGAGGTCGCGAAAGGCACGGTGCTCGATGCAGCCCGTCTCGCGGCGCAAGACGAGCAGGCGAGAGGCGTCGCGCGGCTCAATCGGCGTCTGGGCGATGCGCTCGGGTGGCAGGGGGTAATCAAACAGCTCCGTACGCACGCCGCTCTTCCCACCGTCGCGCTTCGGCGCGGCGCTCTTCCCGCGCCAGCACCTGCTCCAGCTTGCGCAGGAGCTGGATGAGCCCGTTGCCGGTCAGCGCCGAAAGGTAGACGGTATCAGGGTACTTCGCCACCATCTCCCGCAGGGTGTAGGTATCCTTCACCAGATCGATCTTGTTAAGCACCGTGAGGATGGGCCGCTCCCCGACGTGGAGATCGTTGAGCACACCGAGGACGGCCTCCATCTGCGCGCGCATCTGCGGATGGCTGACGTCCACCACGTGTAGCAGGACGGTGGACTGCACCGTCTCCTCCAGGGTGGCGCGGAAGGCGGCCACTAAGTGGTGTGGCAGCTTGCGGATGAAGCCGACCGTGTCCGAAACCAGCGCTACCCGGCCGCTGGGCAGATCGACGCGGCGCGTGGTGGGATCCAGGGTGGCGAACAGCTTCGGGTCCGTGTAGACGTCCGCGCCGGTAAGGGCGTTGAGCAAGGTGGATTTCCCGGCGCTGGTGTAGCCGACCAGGGCGGCGGTGGGCAGCCCCAGCCGCTCCCGTTTGGCACGGGCGATGCGCCGGTGCCGGGCCACTTCGGCGATCTGGCGTTCCAGGTCCGCGATCCGGCGCCGGATGCGAGATCGATCCGCTTCCATCTTCGTCTCGCCGGGGCCGCGCAGGCCGATGCCGCCGCGCTGCTGCTCGAAGCGCGTGTAGACGGATGTAATCCGCGGCAGCAGATACTTGTGTTGGGCCAGCTCCACCTGGAGCTTGCCCTCGCGCGTGCGGGCGCGCTGCGCGAAGATGTCCAGGATTAGCTCGGTGCGGTCGATAACCCGGGCATCCACCACCTCGACGATGTTGTGCTGCTGTACCGCGGAGAGATCGTCGTCCACGATCACCAGATCGGCCCGCGACTGCCGCACCAGCTCCGCCAGCTCCTCGATTTTGCCCTTGCCAAAGTAGCGCACGGGGTTGGGGGCGTCCCGCCGCTGGGTTAACTCCCCGACCACCTGGGCCCCGGCAGTGTCCACCAGCTGCCGCAGCTCTTCCAGGTCGTGAGCGGCGCCGTTGCCGGTAGTGTCCACCGCTGCCAGGACCGCGCGTTCTATGTGCTGGACTGCCTGCGTTCTTGCGGCCAAATTCTGTTGTCCTTCCGCCGGCGGTCCCCGCCGCCGGCGCCCGATTATACCATAATGCTTCCTCTGCAGTACGTTGCGAGATGCACGGCGGCGAAGAGCGGATAGTTTCCCATGCGCGATGAGGGGGCGAAATCCTGCTCCGCAAGCCGCAACAGCCGCAACCGCACGGCAACACGGACCGGTCGCTGCTGGCGCCGCTTAGCGGCCGGTGCCGACCAGGGCGACGCTGGCCGTACTTCGGGACGGATCGCCGCTGTGGATCGTCAGGATGCCCGGCCGCCGGCCCTGCTCCCGAGGGAAGAAGCCGAGCGTCACGGCGCGTCGGCCATGCGGGGGAATGAGTAGAAATCGGGTGCGGGTGGCGAGGGCGTAGGGGCCTGTCGGATCGGTCACCGTCACCATCAAGCTTTCGGCCTTGCTGAGGTTACGAATGAGAAGCGACCGCGTGCGGAAATCCCCCACACGAACAGCGCCGAAATTCACCCGCCGCGCGACCCGCAGCCTGCCGCCGTGCGTGGTGGCGCTGGCCTCGTTCGAATAGAACGAATCGCCACCCGGGCCGGTGGATCGTACACGGTAGGTATACGTGGTGCCAGGGATCAGGGCCGTGTTGATGAACGTGCTAATGTTGGGATCTACGCCACCCATCTCGCTGAAGGAGCCCCCCGTCGTCTTGCGCTCGATCCGGAGGCCGGTCTCATCGGCGTCGTTGTCGGTCCAGGAGAGCTGGATGGCGCTGCGGGACACCGCGAGCGCGCTGAGGTTGACCGGGCCTCTGCCCAGCAACCACATCCCGCGCCCGTGGGTGACGGCCACGATGCGGTTGCCGGCGTCCGCCAGGAGGAGATCGAAGACGGGCATGTTGGGCAGGCCGGCGCCCACCGGGGACCAGAAGATGGTGGGCGCGTTCAAGTCCGCGTAGTAGACCCCTGTATCGGTAGCCAGGTAGGTATCCAGACGGCTGCCGGCGGCGCGCAGCACCACGTTGTTCGCGGGGACGTTGGGCAGATTGGCAGTAATGTCCGTCCAGGTGCGACCACCGTCCAGCGTGCGCACCACCTGTCCCCCGACGTAGCCGGAGCGCGAGCAGACGATGGAGTTCGCTGCCGCAGGATGAACCGCCACGCCGGTAATGAACTGGCTGCCGGGCGGATCGATAGCCGTCCACGGGTCACCGCCAGTGGTCGTGCGAGCCAGGTGCGGCCCGCCCGAGGCATAGAGGCAGTTGCCGTCCGTTCTGGCCACGGCAATCCGGTACACAGGCTCGTCCGGGAAGAGGAGGCCGGCGCTCGTCGGGGTCCAGACCGCGGCGTTGATCCGGTTGCTGGTACCACGATAGACGCGCTGGGCGCCGCCGTAGATCCGCGCGCCATCGCCAGGATCGATGGCCAGCGGTGTGCGGAACGGCCGCTGCTCACCCAAGAGGATGGGCACAGGGGCGAGAGCCACGAACGAGAAGCCCGCATCGGTAGAAAGGTAGTAAGTCGCATCGTAGCTGGTGCCGTAGATGATGTAGTCGGCTTGTGGATCCACCGCGCACTGGAAGCCGTCGCCGCCGATCGTTTCCGTCCATTCTCTCCCATTCGTGGGCCGGGCGGAGCCGTTATCCTGGGTGCCCCCGAAGAGGCTGTTCAGCCCGTTGCCGGTGCCGACGCAGCCGGCGTAGAACTGGATGGTCCCCAATCCGGCGTTCCTATCACTCCAGGTGGCACCGCCATCGGTAGTGGCGTAGAGGCCGCCGTCGTTGGCGACATAGATCGAGTCCGGGTTGTCGGGATCAAAGACGATAGCGTGCTGGTCGGCGTGCACGAACGAAACCCCGGGGGTGGCGTACCAGTTTGTGAGCTGCGTCAGCTGGCCCGCCGCGGTCCCCCGGTAGAGGTTCAGGCCGCCGAAGTAGATCACATCCGGGGCCACGGGCGACACGGCAATGGGATTACCGCGCCAGTTCGTATCCACGTGGCTGCGGGAGAACACCGGCGAGAACGAGGCGCCGCCGTCGGTCGAGCGGTAGATGCCTGCGCGTTCCGCGTCCGTGCCGAGGAGGGGTGGCGCCACGGAAGCCCAGACGACGCGGGGATCGGACGGCGCGAAGGCAACGGAGATCCGGCCGACGGTGGTCCCCGGCCCTCGCCAGGGACCATTGACGGGGGTGAAGGTGCGGCCGCCATCCGTGGAGAGCAGCAGATCGGCATTAGGGTCACCCCACGGCTCGCTGTTCGAGAAAAGAATGCGGTGGCGATCCGCAGGGGAGACGGCAAACCCCATGGCGGCGCCGGCGAGCCGCTTCACCCAGTGGATCCCGCCGTCGAGCGATTCGTACAGACCGTCGTAGAGAACGCTCACCAGGAGCCGGGAGGAATTGGTGGGGTCCACCCATACCTGTGAAATCTTCCTGGCGGACAGGCTGCCGTTGTCAATCCGCTGCCAGCTATCGCCCCCGTCCGTGGATCGGAGCAACCCCGCGCCGTTGAAGGAGCCGATGTAGAGGCCGGCCTCGCCGGTGCCGGCGTAAAGCACCTGGGGATCGTGCGGATCTGCAGCCAGGGACCCGATGGCCAGGCTGTCGGCGTAGTCCGATTGCGGGGTAAACTCGGTCCCCGGGGTGAGAGCGCGCTTCCAGATGCCGCCCGCGGCGCCGCCGAGGAGAATGCGATTCAGCTCCTTCTGTAATAACAGGCACGAGGCCCGGCCGGCGGAGATGCCGGTCCCGTATCCCCACGCCACCACGCCGCGCGGACCCAGTTCTGTCCATCTCGAGGAGAGGAGGCGGGCGGCGGCCCGTGGAAGCCGGCCATCGGCAAGCGCCCGGCGCGCTCGGGCGGCGAAGGCGGTGGCCCGCAGCCGCGCCGCGTACTCTGCCTCGCGGGGGAAGACGCCGCCGGGCAGCGACCTCTGATACCAGTACCAGTACTCGCGCTCGAAATCGCCCCTGTCCCCCGTACGGGCGCCGATCACCGGCGGCAGACCCTCGAAAGCCAGGCGCGGCGGCGCCATCCCGGCCAGGCGGTGCGCACCGCCTGGCCGGCCTCCGGCAGACAGCTCCAGCGGACCGGTTGCCAGGCAGAGCACGAGCAGCAGCGCGCCGAACGGGCGAAGGTTCTGGCGGGTGGTCATCCTGGATGCGCCTCTATGCCGGCGGAGAGTTGAGCGCAGCGAAATCCCGATGAAATCGGGGAGGAAACAGCGCGTCGCGGGCGAGGCCGAAGCAGGCGCCGTCGCCCGGTGGCCGGCTCATCCCGCAGGGAGCAGTTCCTCCACCGGTTAGTCGCTCTCCGGCCATGTTTCCTGTTCGGCCTGAGAAACCCCTGTAGGGACAGTAGCCGGCGCCCGCTCCTTCTGTGGCCGGCACGCTTTCCGGAACATCTGGGGCGGCTATCCCACGGCGCCCCAGGCGGCGGGAACCGTGCGCACGCCCCCCGTACGTCTGGGCGTGTGCCGGGGGCGCCGCGACGCTGCCCTGTCGCGTACGAAAGAAGCCCGCCTCATGCAGGCGGGCTTCCGCGTTTCGGAATTCTGGACGGCCGATCAGCCGCCGGCTCCGGCGCGCCGGCCCCGGCGGCCTCCGCGGGCCGGGGCGGGCACCTTGGCCACTGCCGTCGCGGTGACGGAGACTGGCTGCCCCACTCCCCCCTGGCGCTCGCCCATCACGCGGACGAAGTCGCCCGTTTTCAGGTCCGGCAACGCGATGGGCTGCAGGGAGAGCACCGCCGTCTGCGGGGTCGTGGCCACCTCCAGCGTCTGGCCATCGCGCGTGGTTACCTGGAGCGGGCTCGTGCTGGTGATCTTGCCCACGGCCGGGCGATGGGGGACCTTCGGGGCGGGCGCGCTCCCCTGGTTCCGGGGCCCGCGCTGTTGGCCGCCGAGGCCGCGCAGCAAACCTAGCAGGCCCTTCATACCGCGCTCGCCTGGCTGGGAGCCCAGACCACCCAGCCTCACGATGGCGCGCGCCGTCACCTTCCCCTCGGCCTGCTGACCGAACACCACCACGCGCTGCTCGGCTTTCAGGTCGGCGACCGCTCCCCGCTTTAGATCGAAGTAGCGCGTCTCGTGGTTCACGGAGACCCTCACCGGCTGCGGGTTGTTCCCGCGGCCCATCGCCAGGTCGAAACCGGTCTCATTGACCGCGATAATCCGTCCTATGGCTCCCCGACCGCGGCGCTGCGGCTGTTGTGGTTGAGCCAGGGCGCCACTCACCAGCGCTACGCTACTCAGAGTTACCACCACCAGGGCGGCTTGCTTCATTCTGTGCACGCGATCCCTCCTATATCGGAAGACGAACCAGCCGGAAGACGAAGCGTCCGTAAGGGGAAAGACGAAAGCTGTACTTCCATGCCCGTGGACGCAGAGCCACCGCCGGGAGTTCATGGAATCAGAGACAGGGCGGGCAGGGCAATCGCGTCCTGGATGCGAACCAATCTGCCGGTAGACATCCGCCGTGGGAACGCGCGATGTGGGGGGAGTGTGGCAGCGTACGGATCTGGGATCCTAACGCTCAACGCCCAATGCCCGCACTTTTGGTAGTCTATCAAGCGCGCGGCGAACGGTCAACGGGTCAACGCCGCACTCATAATATTTTGTTGACCCTTGAACGATTCACTGGACGCTTGATAGGCTACCGGCCCTCCGTGTTTCTGTGGTGACAGAGGAACAATACACCTATGCCTTCAACTCCCGTTCGGCTTGCCCTGATCGGCTGTGGCGGGATGGCACGCATCCATCTGAACGCCTACGGCAGCCTGAAGCAAAAGGGGATCCAGACATTCGAGATCACCGCCGTCTGCGATCCTGCCCTGGACCGCGCGGAGCAATTCGCCGCACTCGCCGCAGAATGGGGCGACCGCCCGACCGTTTACGCGGATCTGGAGGCGCTACTGCGCGACCGTCCCCCGGACGCGGTGGACGTGACCACTCCCCACCACTTGCACCACACGACCGCCATTGCCTGCCTGGAGGCGGGAGCGCACGTGCTGATCGAGAAGCCGCTCGGGGTGACGATCCGCGCCGCGCGCCGGATGATCGAGGCCGCCCAGCGCACGGGCCGCACGCTGGCTACCGCCGAGCAGGTCCGCCGCTGGATCGGTCCCCGGGCCACCCGCTGGGCGTTGCAAGAAGCAGGGCTCATTGGCGCTCCCCGCCTCTTCTTTGCTCAGAACAGCGGCGGCGATCGCCATGCCCACCCCGACGAGCGCCGTAGCCCGCTTCCATTCACCTGGCGGCAGGACAAGCTCACGGGGGGTGGGGGATTCATCTTCGACGGCGGCGTCCACTACGCCGACGTGCTGCTCTATTTCTTCGGCGATGTGGAGACCGTCTACGCATTCGTGGGCGACGTGAACGCCTGGGAATGGCCGCTTCCCGACGGTGGCACGCGGCGGATCAGCGTGGAGGATACCTGCGTTGCGCACCTGACGTTCGCCGATGGCGTGGTCGGCACCTGGACCTGGACGGGCGCGGCCCCTGGCCGGGGCATCAACTACACCGTCTACCACGGCTCCCACGGCAGCGTTTACAGTGAGGGTATCTACCCCACCCATCCCGAGCTGCAATGGTGGAACGGGGAGGTCGTTCCCTATGAGGAGCTGATCCGACGGTTTCTCGCCAGCCTGGGTGCCGAAGAACGGGAGTGTCTGTTCCCTGCTGCCCTGTTCCCTGACCCCGCTTCCCTAAGCGGCGACCACGGGGTGGAGCTGGAGGTGTACGACTTTCTGGAGGCGGTGCGGACCGGCCGCCCACCGGAGCTGGACGGCTTCGCCGGCCTGCGCGCCCAGGCAGTGGTGACCGCCTTCTTCGAGTCCCACATCTCCGGCCAGCCGGTGCGGGTAGCGGACGTGCTGGCCGGCCGAGTGGACGCCTACCAGCGGGAGATTGACGCGGCATGGGGGCTGAGGTAGTTGGCGACGGCCGCATGCTCTTTGCCCACGTATGTACCGACAGTAGCGCATTGAACCGCGACCGTTCGTCCGCCCACGAAACGGGTACTCCCGATCGCGGGCGCTCGCGTGTGGCCACGAGCCGACGGAGGAAAGGAGAGGGATAGGATGAGGGAGGGACGGGTGGACCGTTGCCTCCTTCCCCGGTTATCCACCGCTCCTCCGCCGGGTGCTCGGCTGAGTGCGTCGCCTTGTCCGCGTCGCTGCCGAGAGCTGATGAAGTCATTTGGCGTGGTGTGTGGAGTGCTGGCAGGCATCGCCCTTCTGGCGGTGGGAGGGTGCCGATCGAGCCGGGAAGAGGGGGTGACCAGCGCCTTTGCCGCCCCGGGGCGGGAGCTGGATGAACTCTCGCCGTCCATCGATCTGCTGATCGAATCCCAGCGTAAACGGATCATGGGCCGCCGTACCTCGCTGCGGGATGTGCGACGCATCGTGGCAGAGATCAGCCCGCTGATTGAACGCGTCCTCCGCTCCCCCGAGGTCCAGACCGACCTGCGGGCGCTCGCCGCAGCGGTGGGTACCGACGTAGATGCCTACCGCCGTTACTTCCAGGCGAAGCAAGAGGCGGATCTATTGCTGGAATCGGGCGGCAACCCGGATGCAATCTCCGTCTCGAACGCGGTGGGGGTGGCGCAGTTTCTGGCGGGTACAGGGCGACGGTGCGGTTTGCGCGTGAACGAGGCCGCCGCTCGTGCCTGCACCCGCCGGATGGCGCGCCACCGGGAGGCGCTCCGCTGGCTGGATGCCCAGCCGGAATCATTCTGCAAGCCTGCGCCCGATTGGGCGGGCGGCATTCCATGGTCGCGGGACCAGTGGCGCGCGTTCCACCAGCGCCGCTGGGAGGAGGACTACCAGGAGCGCCGCCGCTGGGACGAGCGCTTCGATCCGGCCCGCGCCATCGCCGCGCAGACGCGCTACCTGCTGCGCCTAGCCCGCCACTACGGGGGTCTCGACTGGGCGCTCCAGGCCTACCATGGCGGCGAGGGTGGCGTGAACCGCACGGCCAATCTGTTCGTGCGCGGCTCTCGCTCCATGAGTCTGCTGCCGGACTGGGTGCGGACACGGCTGCGGGGTCCGAACCGCCTCTCCTACGAGCGCCTCTACCTGCAGGTCTCCCCGCTGGAGGCGCCTTCGGTGTTCAATTACCTGTATGGCCGCGCGGACGACCACCGCTACTACTGGTGGAAGGTACGGATGGCAGAGCGCGCCATCACCGCTTACCGGCGGGATCCCGCGGCGTTCCGCCGGCAGTGGGAAGCCTTGCGCCCCGGGCAACGCACCGAGGCGGTCTGGTACCCCGACCGCGAGCGGTGGACGTTCGCGGATAAGGGGGCGCTGCGGGCGGCGTACGCACGGCGAGAGCTGGTCCCTCTTCCCCCAGCGGCGAAGCGCCTCGGACTGCACACCGCTGACCTGGCCCCTCTCGACCCTAAGGAGGCGGGGACGTACAAGGGCCTCCGCCCAGAGGCGATGGAGACGCTGCTGCGCGTGGCCCGCCTTTACCGGCGCAATGGGGGGAAAGGCGCGCTCACTGTGATCGGCATGACCTCCACGGAGGTCTATTCCCGCGCGCTCAACGAGAAGTTCCCCCAGGTGCCGCCTCCAGGGACCGATCCGAACGAGTGGGAGCCGACCCTCGACTACCACCCCACAGGGCTGTGCTTCGATCTGCGCTTGCCCGCGCGGGACTGGGACCGAAAGGTGCTGTTCTACGCGCTGTCCCGGCTGGCGGATGGGCAGCGGATCAACTGGCTGGTGGAGCGCATCCTGGGTCCCGAGCGGATCCACGTAGTGCCCAACCCCGCCTACCGGGAGGAGCAGGCAGCCTATTGCCCGGCGCCCCGGGCAACAGAGGGGTAGGGCTGCCGCCTCTACGCCTCTGGGCCGCGCTGCCAGGGGCCCCATTCGGAGTGAAGGAGCGTCCCTGCAGGCCCCGAAAGCTTTCGGGGCAGGCTCCTCACGGCTGAAGACCGGAGGCGGTTAGCGTCGATGATACAATGTATATGAATTGACGTATCATACTTGCGATATGAAAAGTATAACCGGGTTACCGTTATGATACCCCGGTATCCATACCAGTGGATCCGATGGTGCAACCCTCAGACTTCAGCGGAGACGCTCCTGGCAGGCTCGTGAAGACCCGGGAAGGGTAATGGGCCTTCGTGCCAGATCTCCTGCCGCCCAAGCTGGACTTAAACCTGCAAGCAGTGAAGCTTCTCGCGCAAGCGGAACGCGCCCTGGGCGAACTGGCAGGCGTCGGGAGGATGCTGCCGAATCCACATCTGCTTATTGGCCCGTTTCTGCGGCACGAGGCAGTTCTGTCGACGCGCATCGAGGGCACGATTGCTCGTCTTGAGCAGCTACTCTTGTTTGAGGTCGATCCCTCGAGCGAACCAGAATCAACTGATGTCAGGGAGGTATTCAACTATGTACGGGCGATGGAATATGGCCTGAAACGCTTGCAGGACCTTCCCGTATGCTTGCGGCTGATTCGGGAGGTGCACGAGCGATTGCTTGCCGGCGTTCGGGGTGAAGATCACCAGCCCGGGGAGTTCCGACGCACCCAAAACTATATTGCTCAGCGGGGACAACCTGTAGAAGAAGCGAGGTTCATTCCGCCGCCGCCATCAGAGCTCGACCAAACCCTGGCGGATCTGGAGCGTTCTATGACGTCCGAGAGCGAGCTACCCGTCCTGGTCCAGCTCGCGTTGGTTCACTATCAATTCGAGGCAATACACCCTTTCAGAGATGGCAACGGCCGTATGGGTCGGCTGTTGATCGTACTGCAACTATGCGAGAGGAAACATCTCCCCGGCCCATTGTTGTACCTCAGTGCTTACTTCGAGCGTTATCGCCAGGCATACATGGACCATCTCCTCCGGGTCAGTCAGCGGGGCGACTGGGCGGCGTGGATTCACTTCTTCCTACAAGGGGTTGCGCAGCAGTCGAACGACGCCATCCGTCGTTCGCAGCGGCTGCTCGATCTCTGGCAGGATTATCGGCGCAGACTTCAGTCCTCCGGCTCTTCCAGTCGTCCGCTTCAGATAGTAGATGACTTGTTTGCCTATCCCGCTATCACGGTGGCCCGGGCTCAACGGAGTCTCAAGGTTACTTACCGGGCTGCGTCTCTCAATGTCGCCAAGCTTGAGGCGATGGGTATCTTGAGAGAAGCAACCGGCCAGGCGCGAGGACGTATCTACGTTGCACCCGAGATTATTTCCATCGTCGAGGCAGCCGAAGGTTAGCTCGATTGGTGGTGGCGCGAGCCCCGCGCTGCCGCTGGCCCCGCATCCATACCCGGCGCCACTGAAGGGTCGCCGGGCAGCAGGACGGTCTGCCGAGCAAGGAGCGCGGCCCTGCAAGAGCGGAGTTGCCCTGGAAGCGATGTTGAACATGTTCGAGGTTGAAGGGTTCTCAGTCTTATGCGCCCACCCATCCGCGCCGGCATCCTGGGCTACGGCTTTGCTGGACGCGGCTTCCACGCCCATCTGCTCACTCACGAACCTCGCATCGCCCTGAACGCGGTGGCGACTCGCAATCCTGCCCGCCGGGAGCGCGCGCACCAGGAGTACGGCTGCGCGACCTACGCCACTCTGTCCGAGATGCTGGCCGCCGATGAGGTGGACCTGGTGATCGTTGCCACCCCGCATCACGGGCACGCGGAGCAGGCAATCGCCATTATGGACGCGGGCAAGCACTGCGTGGTGGACAAGGTGATGTGCCTGACGTCCAGCGAGGCCCGCGCTATGCTGGCCGCTCGGGACCGCAACGGGGTGTTGCTGAGCGTGTTCCACAACCGCCGCTGGGATGGCGACTTCCTCACCCTCCGCCAGGCGCTGGCGGAGGGTCTCATCGGCGCTCCACGCTTATTCGAAATTGGCATATGGCGCTACAGCCCGCCCCGCGGCTGGCGAGCGGAAAAGGCATCGATGGGCACCATTATGCACGACTGGGGCGCCCACTTTGTGGACCAGATGTTTCAGCTCGTCCCTGGCCGCGTTACACATGTGACGGCCCGCGCCCAGTACGACTGGCAGCACCTGGACGTCGAGAGCTACATCAGCGCGGAGGCGCAGTTCGACAACGGGGTGATCTACCGTATCGAGCTATGCAACCGCGCGCGCGTGGGCAAGCCGCACTGGTACATCGTGGGAGAGCGCGGGGCGCTGCGGAAGGAAGGGGTCGATCCGCAGGAGGCAGCCATGCTTGCGGGCGACATCGACGCGGCGCGCGAGGATCCTGCCCACTACGCGCACGTGGTAACGGAGATTGGGGGCACCCTCGCAGAAATGCGGCTTCAGACCCAACGGGGGGATTGGAAGCAATACTATCGAAATATCGCCGACGCGATTCTGGCGGGCGCCGAACCGGCGGTAAAGCCGGAGGAGGCCGCTCGCGGGGTGGCGTTCCTGGATGCGGTACAGCGAGCTATCGCCACCGGGGAGACGCAGCAGTTTCCCGAGGGGCTGTAACGGCGCGCTCCCTGCTTTCCGCGCGGCTTGCTGATGATGAGGTGACGATGAGTGATCTGGCTACGGATCTTGCCGCGCTGGCGGAGGCGTTCTCCGGACGGGCGGGGATCGCGGCGCGCAACCTGACCACCGGTGAGGAAGCGATCTATAACGACCGCGAGCGCTTCCCCACCGCCAGCATAATCAAGATCCTGATCCTCTTTGAGCTATTCCGCCAGCATGAACGCGGCAGCGCCCAGCTCTGGGAGCGGGTTACGTTGCGGAATCAGGACCGGACGCAGGGGTCCGGCCTGCTGGTCAGCAGCGACGAAGGTCTCAATCCCACTCTCCGGGACCTGGCGGTGTTCATGATGGCGATCAGCGACAACACCGCTACCAACCTCCTTATCGACCGGCTGGGCCGGCACGCCATCAATGTGGCGATCCGCGAAGCAGGGCTTTTCGACACCGAGCTGCGACACCGGATCGATTTCGACCTCATTCGGCAGTCAAACGATAACCTGGCGGTGGGGACGCCGCGAGACTTCTGCGACTTTCTCTCGCACCTCTGGCGTGGGGAGCTGATCTCCGCGGGCAGTGTGGCGGAGATGCTGGCCATCATGCGCATCCAGAAGTACATTGAGCCGATACGACGCCACCTGCCCTATAGCCCCTACGCGGAGGAGTTTGGGGAGACACAGCGGATCTGGATTGCCAGCAAGACGGGGGGTCTGAAGGGGGTCCGGTGCGAGGCGGGACTGGTCGGCGTACCGCAGGCCACCTACGCCCTGTGCGTGATGACGAAGGACTGTCCCGACCCTACCATCACCTGTGACCACGAGGGCAGTCACTTCATCTCCGCGGTGAGCCGGCGGGTATTCGAGGCGTGGGGAGGAGAGTCGACGTCCGCCCCGGCATAGCGCCGCCGTGGCACGATGGGCCGAGATCGTTACGCCATACGGTCCCTCCGCGCCGCAGGAACCAGCGTACGCGGGCGGGGCGCCGCAAGCAAGCGGAGCGGAAACCCGTTCTGGTGCGTACGGAAACCTACCGGTCCTCCCGCTCATCCCCGAAAAGCGGTTCACGACGGCCGAGGTACCTGGGCCTGGATCGCAGGATGAGGGTATCCAGCACTGCCACCGGTCGGGCGACGATCTCCCGCAGCTCCAGCTTGCAGAGCATGGGCTTGGGCACGCCGGGGGGAACTGCCAGCCCGACGGCGTCCATTCCCAGCTGGCGGGCCGTAAACAGGGCGCGGGGCAGATGAAAGGCCTGGGTCACCAGGATAGCCTGCCGCACGCCGAGGCATGCCTCTGGATTTACACAGAACTCTTGACACTACCCGGGGGCGCCAGGAGTGGAGGTTGCCCCTTGACGCGCCCGGACAATCTCCCTACAATCCCCTGGACCCCGATCCCGATTGCATCGGGATCCGCCCGGAACCTGCCGGATGCAGCCCTCCACTGGCGTCTCGAAAGCCGCGCCTGGCGCAGGCCCACCCGCGCCCGCGTGGGCGGAAGCCGCCGGGGTATTCGTCCTGGTGGCCGCGACGCGGCTCCTATATCTGGCAGCCACCCACATCACCTATGAGGACGCCTACATCTCGCTCCGCTACGGGGAGAACTTGGCTCACGGGCTCGGCCTGGTTTACAACCCCGGGGAGCGGGTCTTCGGCGCCTCCACGCCGCTGCACGTGCTCCTGATCGCCGCCCTCGCCCGGCTGGGAGCGCCGGACCCACTGCTCATCGCCAAGTTGCTGCTGGTCACGGCGGATGGCGTCACCGCCATCCTCTGGGTGCGGCTGCTCCGGGAGCAATTCCGCACTCCCTGGGCGGGCCTCTTGTTCGTCCTCCTGTTTGGCCTTTCCCCTTTCCTGGTCGAAACGGCGGTGAGCGGGATGGAGACCTCGCTGGCGCTCTTCTTCCTCACCGCGGCCCTTCTGGCGGCGCAGGCGGGGCGCGAATGGCTTACCGGGGGCTGTCTGGGTCTCCTCATCCTCACGCGGCCCGATGGGCTGCTGGCGGCGGCGCTCCTGCTGGGCCTCCGCACCCGCCGGTCCCCGCGCCTCGAGGTGCCCTGGCGGAGCCTCCTGATGATGGGTCTGGTGCTCGCCCCCTGGCTGATCGGCGCGACGCTGTACTACGGGACACCGCTGCCCCATTCCGTGGTGGCCAAGGCTGCCGCCTACAACCAGCACCGGAAGTGGTTCTCACCCAACTTCTGGTACTCCCTAGACTACTTCACACCCACGGGTGGTCCCCTACCCCAGCGGTGCGTGAACGCCGCCCTGCTGCCGCTCATGCTGGCGGGACTGGGCTGGTGGTGGTCCGGATACCATCGGGGCCGGAATGGATCGGGCCGGGTGGTGCCTTTGCTGTTCGTGGTCTGGTGGGCCTACCTGGTGCTGCCCCGCACGCTGCTCTTCCGCTGGTATTTCCCCCCGCTGCTGCTCCCCGCCTACCTGATGGCCGCCGCCGGCCTGGGGCGCTGGGTGGAGGAGGGGTGGGAAGAGTGGCGATGGCTGCCGCGTTTGCTTCCTGCCGTGCTGGCCGTGTGGCTGCTAGCCTGGCTGCGGCTCGCCGCCGTGCAGGCGAGGCAGATCCAGGCCGCCGAGAACGGGGTCCGGCGCGCTATCGGCAGCTGGCTGGCCACCCACACCCCACCCGGCACCCGCGTGGCTACCGAGCCGATCGGCTACATCGGCTATTTCTCCCGGCGGGTGATCCTCGACGAGGTGGGGCTGGTCTCACCGCAGTACGTGCCCCTCAACCGCGCTGGCGCGGGCTGGTTCGCGGAGAGCCTGCGCCGTTTTCAGCCTGATTATGTGGTGGAGCGGCCCAGCTATCTCTACCAGAATCGCACTATCAACACCGGCGTGCCAATGTTCCGCTCCGAGGCGGAGCGGCGGGCCTTCTTTGCCCACTACCAGCCGCTGCTTCACTACACATCCCGCGCCGCGCCGCCGCGCCTGTTTCACGACTACCAGTTTGTGATCTACCGCCGGCAATACGAAGCACGAAGCAGGGAAGAAGAAAGACGAACGGACCACAGAAGGAGGGCAAAGACGGGCCAGCGAGCGGGAGCCTATGACCCTGCCGCCATCCGCACCACGTGTCCTATCGCTGCTGCGACCAAGACCAGCGCTGGCGTGGAGACGCGGGTGCGCAGCAGCGCCAGTAACGCCAGAATGACGAGCGCCAGCCATCCGGCGATCGCCGGGAGACCCACGCCGCGCAGGACGCCCATCGCCAGGGGCAGGGTGGCGCCCAGGATGGCCCCTACCACGGCGGGATTCACGCCTGCCAGGAACGCCTGGATCATGCGCGCGCGCCGGACGCGCTTGAGGAATGGGGCCGCCGCCAGGATGAAAGCAAACGACGGCAGGAAGATCGCCGCCGTGGCCACCATCGCCCCCAGGGGCCCGGAGAGGCCGTGCGTCTGGGCCACCCGGTAGCCGATGAACGCCGCGGTGATCACCACCGGCCCGGGCGTTACCTGCCCCAGCGCCACGCCGTCCGCGAACTCTGGCGCGGTTAGCCAGCCGTGCCCGCGGACCACTTCCTGCTGGATGAACGGGATGATTACCAGTCCGCCGCCGTAGATAAACGCCCCTACCTTGAGGAAGAACGCCGCCAGCTGCGCCAGCGCCACCAGTCCCCCGGGGGCGACCGCCAACCCCGCAGGGCGGACTCGTTGCTTTGCCCAGTGCTCCACGAGGATCGATACCAGCCCTGCCAGCGCCAGCGTAAGCGCGATCTCCGCTCCCGCCAGTGTTGCCGCCAGCCCGAATCCCACCAGCAGCCAGTGCCAGGGGCGGCGCACCGAGCTGCGTGACAGTCGGTAGCACGAGTGCAGAATCAGCGCTATCACTGCGGCGTTGATTCCGAAAAACCACGCGCCGAGGTCCCACCGGGCGCGATAAGTAAAATAGGCCCAGGAGGCGGCGAGCAACAGGAGGAACGCGGGCAGCAGGAAGCAGAGCCCCGCCAGGATCGCCCCGGGCCAGCCGGCGCGCACATAGCCAATCCAGATTCCCAGCTGGGTGCTGGCGGGACCGGGGAGCATGTTGCAGACCCCCAGACCCTCCAGAAAGGCATCATGATCCAGCCAGCGGCGGCGGCGGACGCACTCGTCCTCCATCATGGCGATGTGCGCCTGCGGCCCGCCGAAGCCGATGCAGCCCAGCTTCAGGAACAGCGCGGTGATCTCGCGCAGGCGGCTCAGGGATGCGGTAGCGGGAAGCCCGGATCTCGGCTGCATGGCGGTAGCACAGCAGGGGGGAGCCAGGGCGCGCCCCCGCCGGTTTGCTTCGGCGCGCACCGCCGCGACTCCTGTACATAGCCTGCTCTCCCCTCGGGGAACGCCTCCCCAGGGCGCACTTTCAAGCGGAAAGGAACACCGATGGCAGCGGTCATTCTGGACGGACGGGAAATCTCGGCGCAAATCCAGGCCGACTTGAAAGACGAGGTCACGAATCTTCAATCGCAGGGCGTCAATCCGTGCCTCGCCGTACTGCTCGTGGGAGACAACCCCGCCTCCCATACCTATGTCCGTAGCAAGCTCCGCGTCGCCCAGTCGCTGGGGATTGCCTCGCGGGACCATATCCTGGCCGGGGACACCCCCGAGGAGGAGGTGCTGGCGCTCATTCGGCGGCTGAACGATGATCCGGCGGTGCACGGCATCCTGGTTCAGCTGCCGCTGCCGGAGTCGATCAACACCGCCCGCGTTCTGGGCGCGGTAGCCCCCGAGAAGGACGTGGACGGGTTCCACCCGATGAACCTGGGACGGCTGATGATGGGACCCACCCCGATGCCACCCTGCACTCCCGCAGGGATCATGGAAATTCTGCGGCGCGCGGGGGTGGAGTTGAAAGGGAAGGAAGCGGTGGTGGTGGGCCGCAGCAACATTGTGGGGAAGCCGGTAGCGTTCCTCCTACTGCACGAGCACGCCACCGTCACCATCTGCCACTCCCGTACGCGTGATCTGCCCGCTGTCTGCCGCCG
This sequence comes from Armatimonadota bacterium, assembly GCA_016199525.1. Lineage (GTDB taxonomy): Bacteria > Armatimonadota > SYMT01 > SYMT01 > JACQGL01 > JACQGL01. Next base: position 17,710 of record JACQGL010000185.1, on the reverse strand, counting down.
CGCCGAGGTGCTGGTGGTGGCCATCGGGCGTGCCCGCATGGTCACCGATGAGTACGTCCGCCCCGGCGCGGTAGTGATCGATGTGGGCATCAACCGCGAGAATGGTCGCCTGGTGGGCGATGTGGACTTCGAGACGGTGCGCCACGTGGCGGGCGCGATCACGCCGGTTCCGGGGGGCGTGGGGCCGATGACGATCACCATGCTGATGAAGAGCACGCTCACCGCCGCGGCGCTGCAATCCGGCCTCAAATCCGCCTGATGGGGCAGCGGCCGGCAGAACCACAGGATAAGGGAACGAAGGGACGAACGCAAGGCTTGGAGATGCGTCGCCCATCGTTGCCTCGTTCGCGTCCCGAAAGCTTTCGGGACTGGACAACATTAATGAGCGAACCACGCGCCCTGGTCGAACACCTGTTATGGCAATTCCACCAGGCCTGGGAAGGCAGCCGCTGGCACTCCCTGCGCGCCGTTCTGGACGGGCTCACCGAGGAGGAAGCGGCCTGGACTCCACCTGCCTACGCAGGCTTCTCCTGGATGCGCGGCTCGATCCGGGAGATCCTCTTCCACCTTGGGGGTGACTACCTGTTCCAGATCAACCGTGTCCTGGGCGACGCCTCCTGGGCTTGGGAGCGCATCGAGGCGCGCTATGCCGGGCGGGGCGGCAATCTGGCGGCTGCCCGCCAGCTCTGCCATGAGGGGTGCGCCGCCGTGCGGGCGGCTCTGGAGGGGTTTACCGATCCCGAGCTGGCCCGGCGCCGCCAGGGCGCGGACGGGCGGCGGTGCCGCCCGGTGGAGCTGTTTGAGATGCTCCTGGAGCACACCCTCTACCACACCGGACAGATTCAGTATGTGCGCTGTATGGTGGCCGGCCTCGCCACTGCGGAACGGGGTGGACGGGAGACGGAAAACGAATGACCCTGGCGGGCAGTACCCCGTTGACTTCCCTCCCCCGGTGCTCGTCCGCCATCCATTCTGCGCTCCGCGCTTCGTTTACTTGGGAGCAGGCTCGCGGATAATGTCTTTCAGGGCCACGGGATACTCGATCTTCGCTCGCTCATGAAGCTCCTCCAGCAGCCGGTCGATCTTGTAGGACTTGATCCGGGCAATGGCGCGCTCTTTCTCCTGGGGCTTCACCTGGGCGGCGGGGATGCGCTTCTCCAGCTTGATGATCAGGAACTGCCCTCCCTGTACGGGCGCCGGCTCCCGCGTGAACTGGCTGGGCTGGAGCTTGCTGGCAAAGTGCCAGATGTCCTGGTAGTCGATGCGGAAGAAGGGCGGCAAGAGTCCCCCTTCGCCCTTGGAAGCAGGATCCTGCGATTCCTGAAGCGCAATCACCCCGAAGTCGATATTCGGGGCGCTCAACTGCCGCACCACCGCTTTCGCGTGGTTCTCATCACGGCAAAGGATCACGCGGACCTGGATCTGATCCAGGTCTTCGCTCTTTATCGGATCAATCTTCAGCGCCGTCTTCTCGGCCAGCAGGGTGTAGCGGATCTGCTCGCGATACAGAGCCTCGGTCAGGCTGCTGCTCACCAGGAACGCATTAAAATCCTTACCGATCTTGGACTTCACCTCGTTCAGCTTCTGCTCCACCTCCGCATCGGTGACCGCCACCTCTCGCTGGCTAGCGGCCTGGCGAGTGAGGGCCTGGTTCACCATGGCTTGCAGCGCGGCCTCGCCGTGGTATTCCAGCAGGCGTTCCACCATCTGCCGTCGGGTGATCGGCTCCCCGTTGACCGTCGTCACCACGGTGTCGTCGAAGCTCTTCTGCTGCGCCACGGCGATGGCGCTCGCCAGCGCTACCGCTGCCGCAAAACCGACCACAAACGAGCGTAATTGAATCATTAGCATCCTCTGCGGGGGTCTACCCGCTCGCCAGAAAACGATCCACCTCGGCGCGCCGGGGCAGAGAAGGCTGCGCACCCAGGCGAGTCACGCTCAGGGCCGATGCCGCCACCGCAAAGCGAAGCGCCTCCCGCAGCGGCTTTCCCTCACCCAGGCTCACGGCGAGGGCGGCGGCGAACGCATCGCCCGCCGCCGTGGTATCTACCGCCTCCACCTTACGTCCGGGGATGTGGAACTGCTCGCTCGTGGTAGCCACCAGTGCGCCCTCCTTGCCCAGGGTAATGATGACGCATCCCGGGCCCTGGTGCAGCAATGCCTCTGCCGTCGCTGCCACCCCTCCCAGGCCCGCCACGCCGCCGCCCAGCAGCGTCTCCGCCTCCGTTTCGTTCGGTGTCACATAATCCACCCCTGCCAGCAGCGCGTCTGGTACTGTGCGGGCGGGAGCGGGGTCCAGGATTACCGGCTTTCCGAGTTCCTGCGCCAGGGCTATCGCGCGCTCAACAGCGGGCAGCGGCACTTCCAACTGGAGCAAGACCACATCGGCAGCGCGACACGCCTCCCGCGCCTGTTCTACCTGCGCGACGCTGACGCGACAGTTGGCGCCAGGGGCCACGGCAATCGCATTCTCCCCGCTCTCCTCCACGAAGATTAGCGCCACCCCGCTGGCCACCTCGGGATCGACCACCACGCCGCTGGTATCGATTCCCTCCGCCGCCAGCTCCGCCAGGCGCGCGCGCCCGAACTCATCGTCGCCCACCCGCCCGATGAACGTCACCGCTGCCCCCAGCCGTGCCGCCCCGACCGCCTGGTTGGCTCCCTTGCCCCCGGGCGCCACGCTGAACCGGCCGCCCAGGATGGTTTCCCCCGGCGCGGGCAGCCGCGGCACCTGGACGATCATATCCGTATTCGATGAACCGACCACCATCACTCGGGCGCCAGCCATCCCCATGCTCCCCCCTACTACGATTCCGTGTCCAGGAGGCGCAGGTGGACCCGCCACACTGAGCCCTCCCGCACCATGGTGACTCGCATCACCCCGGCAGGCACCCCCGGCGGGTTGTTTCTGTCCGGCATCAGCTGGACCGTTGCCTGGGTGTCGGTGACGGATTCCGCCCGCAGGCGGATCCGGGGCATATAGAACACCCACGCCGGATCCCGAGGATCTCGCGGCGGGTGCAGCCAGCGGCCGTGGCGCAGCTGGTTGCGCTCGCGCGCGGGCACCGTGGTTGCCAGGCAACCGGCAGCTCGCTCCCACTGGTTTGCTTGAAGAGCGAGGATGAACCGGGCCAGCCCGGTCTCCGGTCCCCTGGCGGGCGGCTCCGCGCTGGATAGGAAGATCTCTGGTGTGCGGCGCGGCGGCGGTACGGGGAGATTCGCTGGCAGCACGGGCCGCGCCCGATCCCGGTCCTGCTCCGCTAGCGTAGTCCCGCGGCCCCGCGCCACAGTTTGGCGCCCCTTGCCAAACCAGACCGGGTCCACCAGAGGCGTCGCGAGCACCGCCAGCAGGCACAACGCCCCGATGAACAGCGGACCCGCTCTGCGCATCCGGATCCGTAGCCGCATCCGTCCCCCCTCACTGTGCCAACGGATTACTGGCCGGTACCAGTAAGACGGTCGGCCGCCGGGGCGAGTTGCCGGCAGGCAGTTAGCAGTTCTCCGGGCCCCCCCGCCTTCCTCCGGGCGCGCCCGACCGCTCAATGATCCGCCGGCAGGACGAGATCGGCTACCACCGGCCGGTGGTCCGATCCCTTACCGCCGCCCACCCAGGCGCGTCGCACGTGCCAGCGAGCGCTCACCAGAATATGGTCGATGCGCAGGAGAGGCACGTGTGCGGGGTAGGTGAACCCCCAGGCGAACCCGCCCACGTCGAACGCATCCCGGAGGCCGCGGGTCAGGATGGAGTAAACCAGACCATAAGGCGGCGTGTTCAGATCGCCCACCACTACCACCGGCCCCTGGCAGTCGGCGAGCGCACCGACGAGGGTGTAAGCCTCGCGCAGGCGCAGGCTGGCGGTCCGGCCCAGGTAATCCGGCAGGTCACTCGGCGTCAGCACCACGTTGTCTCCGTGCATGGCGGTATACAGATGCACCACGAACAGGTTGAAGGGCCCGGTAGGGCCGTCCAGCTGCGCCCAGAGCGTTTGCCGCCGCCCGCGGCTGTCCAGACGACGCATTTCGGAAGCAAGGATGCGGTATCGGCTGGCGATCAGATACTCGCTGGCGCGCAGGAAGCTGTAGCCGGGGAACAGCTTCTGGAGGGCAGCGGCAAACTCTTCCCCCCGCGGGCCGCCGGCGGTCTCCTGAAGGGCGAGCACGTCCGGCGCCTCCTTCTGGATAACGGCAAGCGTCCGCTCTACGCCGGTCGCCGCCTGCCAGATGTTGTAGGTCATTATCCGGAGCGTAGCCCCCTGGGGTGCGGCGCCTACCCGCGGCAGATGGAAGCCCATCATCGGCCCCAGCACCAGGGCGGCGGCCGCCAGGCACGCAAGCAGCCCGTAGCCCTCCTTGCGGAGCAGACAGATCGGCAAGAGCCCCAGCAGCGGAATGCCGTACAGGAGCTGGGGCAGATAGAGCAGCAGATTGCTGAACCACCAGTGCTCAGCCTCAAGGCGGGATACTGCCCAGACGCCCAGCAGTGCCAACAGGTAGCCCCCGCAAATCCCGCGTAGGACCTTCCGCCGCCTGCGCCCCGATGCGTTACGTTTTCCCGCCGCCACGCGCATAGTGTAGCACGCGCCAGCAGACCGGTCCAGGACGCACCTCCGCCAGCGCCGGGCGGCGCGGGCGGCAGCCAGCCTGATGCGCGGCGGCTCCCCCGTAGCCGCTTCCTACCCTGATGCGGCAGGCAATCACGCCGACCCTCGCGTTCGCCTCGATGGCGGTGAATGCGGTAGAGGGGTTAAAACCCGCGCAGGGCTCCAGCGGAGCAATGCGTAACGCACTACGTGTCACGTATTACGTCATAGGAGCTAACGATGTCCTCCGTCACCGATACACTGGCGATCGACGGCGGCTCCAGGGCCGTCACCACCCCGCGCCCGCCGTACCGGCGGTTCGACGCTGCCGAGCGCGAGGCGCTTCTTCAGGTTCTGGAGAGCGAGAATCTGTTCCGCTATCTGCGGGAAGACGAATCGCAGGTGCGGGTCTTTGAGCAGCTGTTCGCGCGGAAGATGGGCGTGCCCTACGCCCTGGCGGTGAGTTCCGGCACGACGGCGCTTACCTGCGGGCTGATTGGCTTGGGGATCGGCCCCGGCGACGAGGTAATTGTGCCTGGCTACACCTACATTGCTTCCGCCGCAGCGATCATCAACGCCCGCGCCGTGCCCGTGATCGCCGAGGTGGATGACACCCTCACCCTCGACCCCGCGGACGTGCAGCGGAAGATCACTCCCTGGACGCGGGCGATTATGCCCGTCCACATGCGCGGCACGCCCGCGCAGATGGAAGAGCTGTTGGCACTGGCGGAGCAGCACAACCTGCTGGTGATCGAGGATACCGCGCAGGCGTGTGGTGGCAGCTACCGGGGCCGCCGGCTGGGCACCCTGGGACACGTCGGCTGCTTCAGCCTGCAGCACTTCAAGATCATCACCACGGGCGAGGGTGGCGCGGTGGTGACCACCAACCTGCAAGTGTTTGGGCGGGCGGTGATGTACCACGATTCCGGCCGCCCCTTCTGGGAGGGGTACGAAGGGGAGGTGATCCCCGGGGTCGGTTATCGTATGAGCGAGCTGGCAGGAGCCATGGGTCGGGCCCAGATCGGCAAGCTTGATGACATCCTGGCGCGCCAGCGGGCGGCGAAGGCGCGCCTCGTGGCGCAGATCCGGGATGTCCCCGGCCTTCAGCTGCAGCGCATTCCTGATGAGGCAGGCGACTGCGGCATCTCGCTCGCCATCTTCCTGCCGGATGCGGCTACCGCGCACCGGTTCGCGGCGGCGTTGCGCGCCGAGGGCTGTGGCGCCGGCACGATGTACGATTCTGAGATCCCTGATCGGCATATCTACTATAACTGGGACCACATCCTGGCCAAGAAGGGCTACACCCCACACGGCTGCCCCTGGACCTGCGAGCATTATCGCGGCAACGTGCAGTACAGCAAAGACATGTGCCCGCAGACACTGGGTTATCTCGGCCGTGCGGTGGCCATCGGACTTCCTGATGGCCTTACCGAGCAGGAGTGCGATGAACGCGCCCTGGCCATTCGGAAGGTGGCGCAGGCGTATCTGGGGTAGCGTTATGCTGCGGCGCACGCGTACCTCGCCACGTGGTTCCCTGATCCGGCGGCGCTCTCAGCCGTTGCCGCGCTGGCCGGAACCGGCGTTGCTGGCCGCCATCCTGGTGTTTGGCGCGCTGCCTCTGCTCGGCTTCCAGGTGCTGGGGCGCTGCTCCGTGATCTTTGCCGGCCTGGCGCTCGTGTCCACGATCGCCCTCATCGTGGTGGCGCGGGGACGGGGGGAGGACGGATAGCCGCCCGGCGCAGGGAGGATGGGCGTTGGCGCTGGGGGGCAATATCGTTCAAATACTGGGGTTTCACCCGCATAAGCGGCAATACGTGGCGTGGCCAGTAGGTGGTCTTAACCAGGCGGATCGGTTGGCTCATCGGCTGGGCAGGGTTTTCTACGCCCGCTTACGACCGGATGACGTGGTCGTCGTTCTGAATCCTGGTGTCCCTGGCATCCTGGCGGTTTCCCTTATCCGTTTGTATGGCTATACCTTCTGGAACGCAGCCGCGCGTGGTGGTGATTGGAGCGGGGCTGGCCGGGCTGGCTGCCGCCCTGGCGTTGGTGGAAGAGGGTCTCCCCGTCACGCTCCTGGAGCGGCGCTCCTTCCCCGGCGGGCGTGCCTCCTCCTTTGTCGCCCAGGAGTCCGAGGAGTTGGTGGATAACTGCCAGCACATCCTCATGGGCGGCTGCACGAACCTTCAGGACTTCTACCGGCGCGCGGGGGTGGCGGATCGGATTCGCTGGACCCGCCGTATTTACTTCCTGGATCGCGCGGGACGCCTCTCCGTCCTCCAGGGAGCCCCCCTCCCTGCACCGCTGCACCTGTTCCCCTCTTTTCTGCGTCTGCGGTTCCTGAGCGCGGCGGACAAGGCCGCCATCGCTCGCGGCCTGCTGCGGATGCTCCGCGTCTGGCCGCAGGACCTGGCAGATCAGACGGCACTGGAATGGTTAAAAGCAGATGGCCAGACGCCCGGGGCCATCGCCCGATTCTGGCGGCCGATCCTGGTGAGCGCCCTGAACGAGGAACCGGAACGCTGCGCCGCCAGCTATGCGTTCCAGGTGTTCCGCGAGGGCTTCCTTTCCCATCCGCGCGCCTACGAGATGGGCATCCCCGCCGTGCCGCTCAGCGAGCTCTACAACCCGTGCGTGCGCCAGGTGGAGGCACGGGGAGGGGCGGTGCGCCTGCGGGTGCGCGTCGTGGGCCTGTCCCTTAACGGGGACGGCCCCGATTGCATCGGGGGGGTGCGTACGGCGGATGGGGAAGTTCTGCCCGCCGACTACGTGGTGGCCGCCGTCCCCGCCGACGTTTTAGGCTCCCTGCTGCCCGAGAGCCTTCGCGCCCATCCGTTCTTCAGGGCCTGCGGCCGCCTGGAGACCTCTCCCATCAGCGGCGTCCACCTCTGGTTCGACCGCCCGATCACCCACCTGGACCACGCTGCGCTCGTGGATCGCCCCGTACACTGGGTGTTCAACAAGACGCGGCATTACGGTTTGCCGGATGATGCAGGGACCCACCTGGGCCTCGTGGTGAGCGCTTCCCGAGATTGGTTGCCACGTGGCCGAGGAGAAATCCTGGAGATTGCGGAACGGGAGGTGCGAGCCGCTTTCCCCGCCGCACGGGAGGCGCGGGTCGTCAATGCCGCGGTAATCAAGGAAGCGCGCGCCACCTTCTCCGCACGACCGGGCGTGGACGCTCTGCGCCCCCCACCCGCTACCCCGGTGCGTGGCCTTTTCCTGGCGGGGGACTGGGTGCAGACGGGATGGCCGGCGACCATGGAGGGGGCTGTCCGGAGTGGTTACCGCAGCGCAGAGCTCATCCTGTCGGCCTTGGGCCGACCGCGAGCGATTCTGGTCCCCGACCTGCCCTGGCGGGCGTTGCTGGGGAAGCGTTGGGAGTAATTGTTCAATTGCACTTAAAAAGAGGATAATAAGATAGACGGGGAGACAACTGGGATGGCGTAAGAGACGCGGGAACATGGAGATATCGGCACGCGGGGATGGCACCAGATCGCCGCATCATCCCTGGTCTTTTGCCGCCCGTCCCCTGTGCTTGTCCCCATCCCCTTATCTCCTTGCCTACACACGGGTCTGGACACTTACTTGGGGCCTTTCGTCGTTGACACGATGCCGGTCACCTTTGATGTTCAGGTGCGGTGGGCGGATGGCAAGCAGCGGCGTGGGAAGGCAACCTTCGCTGCCGAGGTGGTATCCGCCGTGGCAGGAGAACGGCACATCGCACTTCGCTACGCGGACCTGACGCGCATCATGTTCGACGGCCGGTGGCTGCGGCTCGCGGATACGCGGGGCGAAGTCACCCTCCAGGTATTACGGCGCTGGCCCCGTACGAGCCGGCGGAGAACGGAGGCGCTGGCGCGCGTCCTTCAGCCGCTCGCAGGTCGGCCGGGCGCCCAGCTTGCCGAAGAGGCGCTGGCGGATCTCAGTTAGAACCGCCAGCACGCAGAGAGCGCAGCGGGAAAGGGAGAGGGGTATGGGGTGTTAGGCGTTGGGTGCGGGACACGAGGAAGCTACCCCCAGCACCCAGTGCCGGACGCTCAGCGCCTGGTGCCCGAACACTTGTATCGCCAGCCACCCGGTGCCCTCTGCACCTCTGCGGCGCGAAACCCCCTTCACTTTACGGAGGAAACGATGGCACAACTATGGGGTCGGAACTGGACGCGTGACGAGCTGGAGCAACGCGTCGGCGATATGCTGCAGATCGCCGGCGTCCGGCTGGTGACGCTGGCGGATGGCAAAGAGCGGGGCGTGCGCGCCGCGCAACTGCGCACGGGGACGGGCTTCGCGTTCACCGTGCTTATCGACCGCGGCCTGGACATCGCCCACGCGGAATACTGCGGACGCGCCCTCGCCTGGCGCTCGGCTACGGAGGACGCCCACCCGCACTTCCACGAGCCGGAAGGGCTGGGCTTCTTGCGCACCTTTTACGGAGGGCTGGTGTTCACCTGCGGCTTGAGCTGGATGGGCGCCCCGGTGCACGATCCGGATGCGGGGCCGAAACGCCTGGGCCCGCGGGACCTGGGTTTGCACGGCTACATCTCCCATACCCCCGCCAAGAACGTGTGGGCGGACGCCGCCTGGGAGGGAGATGAGTACCGCATCTGGGTGCGCGGCAAGTGCCAGGAGACACTCGTGTTCGGGGAGGATCTGGTGCTCACGCGCGAGATCTCCACTCGCCTGGGGGAGAACCGGTTCTGGATCCACGACATCGTGGAGAACGTGGGCTACGAGCCCGCCGAACACATGATCCTCTACCACGTCAACATTGGCTTCCCGGCGGTGGATGCGGGCGCCCGCCTGATCTCCCCCACGCGGCGGTACACCCCGCGTGACCCCGAGGCCGCCGAGGGCCAGGAGCGCTACGCCGAGCTGGACCCGCCCACGCCCGGCTACCACGAGAAGGTCTACTTCCACGAGCTGGCTGCCGGACCGGATGGGAGGACGGCCACCGCCATTGCCAACCACGACCTGGGCCACGGGGTCTACCTGCGCTACCCGCTCGCCGAGCTGCCCCACTTCACCCAGTGGAAGATGATGGGGCCGCGCAATTACGTGCTGGGCATGGAACCCGCCACCGCCCTGCCGGTGGACCGTGTGACGGAGCGGGCTGCCGGCCGCGTGCGTGTGCTTGGCCCCCGCGAGCGGGTGGAGTACCACGTGGAGCTCGGCGTGCTGGCCAGTCGCCCAGAGATCGATGCCTTTGAGGCGGAAGTGCGAGGGTGGCTGGGGTAATAGATCACCCGGCAGCCGTAATATCGCCGGGGTGGGTCCGGCGCCCCACCCCTGCTCGTGTCCCCAGCGTTCAAGCCCGCTTGCCCGACCGCTGTTTTATGGTCGTGCGTGGGAGCGGGCGTACTGCTCCGCACCGGCGAAATCCAGGAAGACCACAGGCTCGTTGCCAACCACCCAGGCATCGTGGCCCGGGTGAATGGCCACCACGTCTCCGGGGCCGAATTCTTCCTCGGAGCCGCTGTCCATTACCACGCGCATCCTCCCGGACACCATGTAGCCCAGGTGGGCAACCTGGCAGCTGTCGGTCCCCGCCATCGGCTTCACGGATTCGGACCACTTCCATCCTGCCTCCAGGGTCGCTCGTCCCACCGTGACTCCATCAACCCTTATGACATCGATCTTTCCCCGGCTGAACAACCGCGTCTCCTCCGGGGAATCGATGTTCTTCCGCGCGAGCTCCGGCATAACGCACCTCTTGTGTATTTAATACGTAGCTTTTATTAGTACCCAGATGCGGGGCGACCCCAAACCACAGAATCGGTCCGAGAGGTAAGCCAGACGTACTGCGCCAATCTGTGGGCGGGCCAGTGCCCGGCGGCGCTTTTACGGTCCATCCGGCACGGAATCTTCCGTTTCCTCAGCGGGATGCTTACCGCCGCCGGTAGATGCGCACGGTGGGCATGAAGTAGCGCCAGTCGTGCGGCGGGATACCGGTACGCCACCAGGTGAAGCCCGCCAGCGAAGGGCGCGGCCGGAACTCGCGCTCCAGAACATAGTCCCGCTCCAGCGCTGCCAGCAGATCCAGGATGCCGCTTCGGAAAGATGGATCCACCTGGTGGATGCGCTGGGGATCTTCGTACTCGTAGTCCGTTAGGATCACGCGCCGGGGTCGGTAGCGGGCAAGTTGGTCGAGCCGCAGCGCCCCTCTCGGCGCCGGCTGGGATGCGGGCGCCAGCACCGTGAACGCCTCGGTGGGGAACAGATCGGGGCGAGGCTGCCCTGCCGGCACATTGTCCCACGCCGGGGGCCCCCCGTAAAGTGCCGCCGCCTTGACGCACCCCGTGGTGGGATGAATGGGCAGGGTGTAGTACCATGCGTCTGCACCCAGAGCGACGATATCGTGCCGCGCAGACTGCCGGCGGAGGAAGTCGGCGGCCTGATCCCGGGCATCGGGGCCGGACAGCACCCCCAGGTGCGCCACCGTGGCCGCCAGTGCCGCTCCCGCGGCCACGGCGGCGGCGATCCCCCAGAACCAGCGGCAGCGCCGGCCCGGGGCGGTGGGCAGGCTACCCCACCCGTCCGCAACCAGGCGGCCGGCCATCACCAGCAGGGGCGGCACCAGCGGGGTGACGTAGCGAACGAACTTCCGTTCCGCCGTCGCCAGCAGCAGGAAGGAGGGCAGGATGAACAGCCACAGCAGCACGTCTTCCTGCCGATGGTGGCGGAGCGACCACGCCAGGCCTGCCACCGAGAGCAGGAAAAGCGGCCACTCCAGCCCCACGGGCAGCGAAATTCCCAGGTGGTAGAGCGCCGCGGGCGGCGTGTGACGGAAGATCAATCCCTGGCCTTCCCGATTGCGCCACATCTCGTAGGAGAGGTCCATCTGGAACTTCCCTGACTCTAGCAGGCAGCCGGGGGTCGCCACGAAAAAGGCCAGGACGAACGCCGCCACAGCGATCAACGCGCCGCTTGCGGCGCGCCCGCGGCCGCCCGGAGCGCGCCCCGTGTCCCACAGCGGCACCGCCACCACCAGGAGGGCCGGGAAGGAATTATACTTGACACCGGTGGCCAGCCCCGCCGCCACGCCCGCAGCGGCGATCAGCCCGAGCCGCCTTCGATCGGCGGAGGCGCGCAGGGCGGCGGCGGCGAACGCCAGCGCCAGCGTGGTAAAGAAGGTGGCGGGCACATCCACCGTCATATAGTGGCCGAGGAGTACCGGCAGGGGCGCCACCGCCAGGAATGCCGCCGCCAGCCATCCCGCGCGCTCGCCCCACAGCAGTCGCCCCAGGCGCAACGTTACTCCCACCGTGGCCACGCCCAGCAGCACGGTGACCAGCCGCCCGATCAGGAGCAGGTGCGCGAAGTCGTGCACCCACTGCGAGAACGACTCCTGGAACCGGGGGACGGCACCCCACCCCAGGAAGGGAGCAGAGCAATCGTAGGCCAGTCTGCACAGGAAGATGTAGAGGGTGCCGTAATTGTAGAAGCCGGGTGCGAAGTCGCCCCACAGGGGGTTCACCTGGCACACGACATGCAGGAGCACCGATTCGTCGGGATGATAGGGGTAGTAGCGACCCGAGTGGGGCAGGCCCCAGCCGATCCCCCAGAGGCGCAGGACGGCAGAGGCGATGAGCAGCCCGATCAGAGCCAGGACGCCAGTCGCCCGTAAAGAGACGCGCGCGTCCCGAGTGCATCGAGACTTGATCGCCTCCTGCGCCCCGGGGGCGTTCGGGATCCCAGCCTTCACTTCGGCGGCTCCAGGGCGGCAATCGCGGCCATAATCTGCCGTGCCGCCGCTTCGTACTCTTCCCGTCCGGGCTTCCCCCCGGCAGGCGGCGAGAAGCGGAGGGGTGGGCCATAGGCGACGCGGACCGGTGCGGGGCGAAGGAAGCGCGCGCCGCGGGGCAACATCTGATCCGTGCCCCATACGCGCACCGGGACCACCGGCGCGCCGGAGCGGACCGCCAGCATCCCGACGCCGATCTCCGGCGCCTGCAGCTCGCCGGTGAGGCTGCGCGTCCCTTCAGGGAAGATCATCAACGCCTCCCCCGCCGCCAGCAGGTCGAGCGCCCGCTTCAGCGCCGCCCGATCCGCCGCACCCCGGCGCACCGGAAAGGCGCGCAGTTTGCGGAGGAGCCAGCCGAAGATGGGAACGCGGAACGCCTCTGCCTTCGCCATAAAGGCCAGTCGCCGGCGAATCCCGGTGCCAACCGCGACGGGATCCAGATAGCTGATGTGGTTGGGAGCGAGGATAACGGGTCCCTGCCGGGGCACATGCCTCAGGCCGGCAACGCGGCGATGCCCCAGTAGAATGAGCAGACAATTGCAGATGAACCAGGCGATCCAGTAGATCACGGATGGTTGTTCAGCCGTCGGTCAGCATCGTTGGCACGTTGGCACGCCGGACCATCGCCACATGTCCGCCGACAACCTGCCAACCTGCCTTGCGTCAGCGATTACCCTGCCGTTCACGCGCCAGATCCACGATCCGGTCGATCACCTGCTCCGCGGTGAGGCCTGTGGTATCGATGCGCACCGCATCGGGAGCGGGCCGCAGCGGCGAGTGCGCGCGAGACTTGTCCCGCGCGTCGCGTTCGACCATCTCGCGAAGCACCTCCTGGTAACTGCACGCTGTGCCGCGGGACTGTAGCTCCGCACAGCGCCGCCGGGCGCGCTCTTCGAGGGCCGCATCCAGGTAGATCTTCAGGTCGGCGTGCGGAAAGACAACCGTGCCGATGTCCCGCCCCTCCATCACCACGCCCCCGCCGGCACCGATACGACGCTGCTGCTGCACCATCGCCTGGCGTACTCCGGGGATGGCGCTGACGATCGAGGACAGACGGCTGATTTCCGGCGCACGGATCGCCTCGGAAACATCCACGCCGTCCACGAACAGATGCTGCTGACCCTCCACAGGACGAAATTCCAGGCGAATCTGCCGCGCGATGCAGGTGACCGCGCGGGCATCGGCGGGATCCACGCCCTCCTCTCGCATTTTCCAGGCGACGGCGCGGTACATGGCGCCACTATCAATGTAAGTGTAGCCGAGTCGCGTCGCCACGCCGCGGGCGACGGTACTCTTGCCCGAGCCGGCAGGGCCATCCACGGCGATAATCAATTTACGCATGAGCCGAGCACGGGAAGCCAGAGGCGGCGGAGCGAGGCAGCCGAGACTGGGTCCTCTCGAGGGCGTCCCCAAGGTGTTTGGGATCTGGGGTTGATGCGAGGTTCGCCGGGCCACCGGGGAACTCCTTTGCGGCCGCGCATCAGCTGCCTGCCACGCACAACACAACATAGGCTCCCTGGCGGCGACTTCAGGGGACAACGATATAGAGTGGGAGAGGCGGCCCAGTGCGATCATCGCCTTCTCTCAATAAACGGGGGAGCAAGGAGATGGCGGCGGTCTTCGTCTACGATGACCAGCTGCTGGACTACGATTTCGGTCCGGAGCATCCGCTTCGGCCCGAGCGCTTGCGTCTCACCCATCGCCTCCTGGCCGCCTACGGGGCCTTCCACGAGCCGCATGCGCGGCTGGTGGTTCCGCGGCCGGCCACCGAAGCCGAAATCCTGTCCGCACATCGAGCGGACTACATCGCCGCCGTGCAGCGTCTGAACGCGGGAGAATGGCAACCGGAAACGGCGCGCTACGGATTCGGGGCGGGGGATAACCCGCCCTTCTACGGGATGTACGAGGCGGCACTCGGTTATACGGGCGCCGCCCTGACGGCGGCGGAACAGGTGGCCGCAGGCAAAGTTCCCGTGGCCTTTAGCCCCGCGGGAGGGCTGCATCACGCCTTCGCGGATCGTGCCGCGGGCTTCTGTATCTTCAACGACTGTGTGGTGGTCATCCACCGCCTTCTGGAGCAGTTCGACCGCATTCTCTACGTGGATATCGACGCCCACCATGGGGACGGGGTGCAGGCCGCCTTCTACCGTGACCCCCGCGTGTTGACGATCTCCCTCCACGAGACCGGGGAGACGCTCTTTCCGCAGACCGGCTTCCCCTCCGAAGCGGGCAGCGGCGAGGGTGAGGGTTTCTCTGTCAACGTGCCTCTCTTTCCCGGCACCGATGACGACACGTACCTCTGGGCCTTCGGTGAGGTGGTGCCCCCGCTAACGCAGGCGTTCCGGCCCCAGATCCTCGTCGCCCAGATCGGCTGCGATACGCATTTCCAGGACCCTCTGGCCCACCTGAACCTGACTACCGCCGGTTATGAGGCGCTGATCCGCTGGCTGCACAGCCTGTGTGACCGCTGGGTGGCGCTGGGCGGTGGCGGCTACAACCTGAAGACGATCCCCCGCGCCTGGGCCCTGGCCTTCGGGGTGATGAGCGGCCAGGAGTTCGCCAACGAGGTGCCCGCTGGCTATCCCGCCGTGAGGGCTCTGGGAGCCACACCGCGCCTGCGCGATACGGCGCCGCCGCCCCGCGCCTCCGAGCGCGTGCACGCCTACGCGGAGCACATGGTAGCCGAGGTGAAGCGGCACGTCTTCCCGCGCCACGGCCTGGCGGCCCGTGGGAACACGTAGCGCACGCTTCCTGCCTGCAATAGTTATCTCCCTTATTCTATTCCAACGCCGGCGGGATGCCTGCGCCAGGGGATGCCGCGCAGGAGATTGCTGCCGCGTCGGTTAACGAGCTGCGCGGAAAGGTGGAGCAATTAACGCGGTGAAGCAACCTCCGGCGCGCGGCCCGACTCCATCCCGAACGCTTTCGAGAGGGTGGCAGCGGCGGGAACCGGTGTTGGCCCTCCTGCTGGCCCTCCTGGTGGCCGGTGTTTCCCTCCACCGGCCAGGTTTCCTTTCCCCCCAGAACCTGCGCGATATCCTTCAGAACGCTGCCCACCCAATGGTCGCTGCGGCGGGGATGACGGCGCTGATCGTGGCGGGAGGGATCGATATCTCCGTGGGGTCGGCGCTGGCGGTCTGCGCCGTGGTGGCGGGAAACCTGGCGAAGGCGGGCTGGCCACTGCCCGCCGTAGGCGCCGCCGCTGTGGGCACGGGGGCCGTGCTCGGCGCGCTGAACGGCTTCCTGGTGGCGGTGTTGCGCATCCCACCCATCGTGGCCACGCTGGCGACCATGGGCGGCCTGCGCGGGGCCATGACCTGGGTTACGCGCGGCTTCTGGATCCATGACCTGCCGCCATCCTATACACGCTTCGGGCGGGAGATCTGGCTGGGGATCCCCGCCACGGCGTGGATCGCCTTTGCCACTACGCTGGCGGTAGCGCTCTACCTGGCGGCCACGCGGCCCGGGCGGCAGTGCTACGCGGTGGGGAGCAGTCCGCGCGCCGCGGCGCTCGCTGGGATCCGGCCCGAGCGGGTGCTGTTCCGCAGCTTTGTCCTGCTGGGCGCGCTGGTGGGTCTTGGGTCCCTGCTGTTCACCGTCCGGTTCGATTTCATCCAGGAAAACCCGGGGCAGGGTTTCGAGCTGGTGGTGATCACCGCGGTTGTCGTCGGAGGAACGAACATCTTCGGCGGCCGCGGTACGGCGCTGGGGAGCACCCTGGGGGTGCTGCTGCTGGCGACCATCCCCCCCGGCCTGGCTTACCTGCAGCCGGTTACCGGCCTGCGCGCGCACTGGGAACCGGCAGTGCAGGGGGTGCTGATCCTGGTGGCGGTACTGTGGGATTCGCTCTCGCGGCGGGCGGATGAGCGGTGACGTAGAGGATTGCGAAAGTACCTCCGTACGTCATCGTCACTTGACAGTGCTTACAGAGACAAACGATGCCTTACATCAACGTGAAAATGTACCCTGGACGTACGGAGGAACAAAAGCGCGAGCTGGCGCGCCGCATTGTGCAGGATGTGATGGAGGTGTGCGGTATCAGCCAGCCCTCGCTGGTGCCCGTCGTCATCGAGGAGGTCCCGCCCGAGGAATGGTCGGCAACCGTTGGCCCCGAGCTGGAAGCGAAGCGGGATCTGGCCTACTACTCGTGAAGGGCGTCGGCAGCGAGAACATTGCCGCACGCCGCGACTGGTGGCGACTGGTAGCGGCAACCGTCGCTTTTTTCTTCGGGTTCGGCATCTACAGTGGCGTGCTGGCCAACTTCCTGAACGAGACGCTGCATCTCGAGCGGTTGCAGCTCGGGCAGCTCGAGGCGCTGCGGGAGGTGCCGGGCCTGCTGGCGGCAGGGATGGTGGGGGCTCTGGCCTGGCTGCCCGAACCCCGTTTGGCCGCGCTGGCGACGGCCCTGACGGGCCTGGGGGTAGCCGCATTGGGTCACGCCCAGAACTTCGCCCAGGCGGTGGCCTACTCCATCCTCGCTAGTGCGGGCCTGCACATCTGGCTGACGGTGCAGCCGGCGCTCATCATGGTGATGGCGCCCGCTCACCGGCAAGGCTACAGGCTGGGGCTGATGAACGCCTACCAGTCGGCGGCGATGCTGGCGGGCCTGGCGTTCGTGGTCCTGGTCGGTCGGTGGCTCGCGTTCTCAGCGGAGTTCGGGATCGCCGGAGCGGCCATGCTGGCGGGAGCACTCTTTGCCGTCCGGATCTCCCGTGACCGGGGTGGCGGTCTTCAACGGCGGCTGCTATTCGAGCGAAAGTACGCGCTGTATTACCTGTTGAGCCTGCTGGACGGCGGGCGCAGGCAGGTCATCGCTACCTTCAACGTTTTCATCCTCGTGCGAGAGTTCGGCGTGCGCATTGAGTGGATCGCCTTCATGCTGCTCCTGAATACCAGCCTTATGCTGCTCGCGGCGCGTCACGCTGGAGCGTGGACGGATCGTGTGGGCGAGCGCCGCTCGCTGTCTGTTTACTACATCGGTGTGGCGCTGGTGTTCGCCCTGTATACCCAGGTTCCGACAGGCGCGCCGATACTGTTCTGCCTGCTGTATGCCGTGGACAACCTGCTGTTCACCCTGGCGGTGGGGATCACCACCTATGCCCGACATGTGGCTTCGCAGCGTGACCTGTCATCTACCCTGGCGATGGGCCTGACAATGAACCACGTCACCGCGGTAACGGTTCCCCTGGCGGCGGGCTGGATCTGGCAGCACCTGGGTTACCAGAAGATCTACCTGGCTGGCGTTGGCGTCGCCCTGCTGGCATTGCTGGCCTGCCGGCTGATCCCACCCGCGGTGCCGAAGATTGAACTGCGCGCTTAGCGCTGTTCTTGGTGCGATAATGCTTCGGGCGAGGATCTCTCCTGCCCTCCAAGCGAGCTGTCACGCGTGCGC
>JACQGL010000203.1 GCA_016199525.1 Armatimonadota bacterium | reverse complement strand
TCCGCTGGGCGTCACGATCCGTGCCCGGCGGCGGTCGTTGCCCGCAGTGCTGGTTTCTGGTGTGACCCCCAGCTCTTTTAGCTGGCGGACGTATTCCTCCAGCCGCGCCTGCACCCGCCCGTGCACTGTGTCCGGGGGGAAACGCCCATCCGGGCCGCGCTCGCCCGCGGGGAGGCCGGTCAGCAGCGCGATCCCTTCATCCAGCGTTCGCGCCGCCCAAATGTGGAATTGACCGGCGCGGATCGCTTCCAGCACCTCTCCGCGCAGAACCAGGTTTGGCAGGTTCAGGTGGGGGATAAGCACTCCCTGGCTGCCGGTGAGGCCCTTTCGCTGGCAGGTCTTAAAGAACGCCTCCACCTTCTGGGTTACCCCGCCGACCGGTTGGATCTCCCCGTGCTGATTGACCGATCCGGTGACCGCGATATCCTGGCAGATGGGAACGTCTGCCAGGCTGGACAGGAGCGCGTAGAGTTCTGCGCTCGAAGCGCTATCGCCTTCTACCTCTTCGTACGACTGCTCGAAACAGAGGCTGGCCGCCAGTGGCAACGGGCTGCGGCCACCGTACTGCCCTGCCAGATAACCCGCCAGAATCATGACCCCTTTGCTGTGGATCCGCCCGCCCAGCTCGCTTTCACGCTCGATATCCACGACGCCCCCGCGACCGAACGCCGTGCGCGCCGTGATCCGCATCGGCCGCCCGAAGATGTAGTCCCCCAGATCCAGCACGCTTAGCCCGTTCACCTGCCCGACAGTGGCGCCGGTGACGGAGACCATCAGCGTGCCCTCTGCCAGCCGGTCCAGGATCTTCTCCTCCAGCAGGTTGGCGCGGTATTCGCGCTCGGAGATCGCCTGCTGCACGTGCTCGGCACGGATCACCGACTCTCCCGCAGACCGCGCCCAGGCGGCGGCTTCGCGAACCACATCGGTGATCGGCTCGAGGAGCGTGGACAGGCGCCGCCGATCCTGGCGGAGCCGCAGCGCGAAGTCAAGCACGCGGGCCAGCGCGCCGCGATCGAGAGGGAGCAACTGCTCCTGGCGGCCGCTGTGGGCGATGATATCTGCGAGGGCGTTCTCAAACTCCGGAGTGCGCCGCACCTCGGTGTCGAAGTCCGCCTTCACCTTGAACAGCTTACGGAAGTCCTCATCCAGCGCGTAGAGAAGGTAGTACCACAACGGCTGGCCGATGAGCACCACTTTGAGCCGTAGCGGGATCGGCTCGGGCTTCAGCGTGCTCACGGGAAGCAGGGCGAACTGTTCGGCGATGTTCTCCAACCGCGCTTCACGTGTGATGAGGCTGCGCTTCAACGCGTCCCAGGCGAACGGCTGGATCAGCACGTCCAGGATATCGAGCACCAGGTAGCCGCCGTTCGCGCGCTGCAACGCACCGGGCTTAATCAGGCCCACATCGGTCACCAGGCCGCTCATTTGCGCGCGATACTCGCTACGCCCCACGAGGTTGTAGTAGGTGGGATGCTGCTCGAAGATCACCGGCGCGCCGCCATCCCGGGCGTGACTGACGAACACGTTCACCCGGTAGCGCGCCAGGAGGGTCTCGTAGGCCGCGTGGATGTGCGGGTCCCGTACCGCCTGCTCGGGCGCGATGAGGAGCTGGCGGTTTTCTACCATGTCGTTCGCCAGCCCATCCAGGTACTCGCCCACGCGAGGGGTATCGCGGTAGCGCTCATGCAGTTCGTCGAGGGGGTGGCTGACCGCCCAGCGAGCCACCTCCCGATCCAGCTCCTCCAGGCGCTCGTTGGTTTCGCGCTCCAGCCGGCGCAACCGGTTAACGGTCTGCTCCACCCTCGCCTGCAGCTCTTCGCCACGGCGCTCGATCTCGTGCCTGGTCTCCTCGGGGAGCTGACTGAACTCCTCCTCCGTGTACGCCTCCCCTTGCGGGTTGAGAGGCACGCTGGCCATCCCCATAGGGACGGGCTGGAGCAAGAATCCCCGTTCGCGGGCATGGGCCTGCAGCTCGGCCAGCAGCGCTTCGTGTTGCCGCTCCGCCTGGTGACTGAGTTCCCGGCGGCGTTCCTGGTAGGGCTCGCTCTCCAGGGCGCGGCGCATTTCAGCGCGGCACTCACTGACGCAGCGTTCCATATCGCGCCGCAGCTCTTCTCCCCGCCCTGCGGACAGGTGAGTGGCGACGGGGCGATCCGGATCAGCGAAGTTGTGGAGGTAGCACCAGTCCTCGGGTACAGGCTTATCAGCGGCGCGGCGGCGCAGTTCGCGTTCCAGGAAGGTACGCCTGCCCGTGCCTGGCGGCCCGGCGAGGAAGAGGTGATAACCCGGAAAATCGACGTCCAGACCGAAGTCGAGGGCCGCAGCAGCACGGGGCTGGAGGGCGCGCGGATCGCCCGTATCCAAATCTGCAGTGGTCTCGAACGACCACGCCCCCGGGTCGTATCGGTAGTCCAGCTCGCTGAAAGGGATCTCGCGCGCCACTTCTGCCATGCGACCTCCATGCCGCATCCCGTGTGCCACCACCCACTGTATACCCGTCAGGGCGCTGCGGAATGCGGAGCAAGGGACAGGGAGGCGAGAAGCGTTTGGATGGCGGAATAGGGATAGCCAAATTCCCCCTCCGCGTTCCACGCTCCCCGTTGGGAACGGCACGTCTCGCAGATGCCGTGTGCCCGATCTCGCCGTGCCGGCAAACGGGGCATCCCACTGTGGGATGCCCCGCGTCTTGTGCCAGGCTTAGCCGCCCCTGGGCGGCGGCTCACCGGTGGGATGAGCGGGCCCAGGACCGCGCCGATCTGCCTCGCGCCCCTCTGGCGACTGTGCCGCAGTTCGCCCGATTCGAACGCGCCGGGCGGCCACCAGACGGTGCGAGTAATGGCCGGACAATCGATCCACGCGGACGTTGCGGCGATGGCTGGCCGCGTGGATGAATTCACCGTCGCCGATATACATCCCCACGTGCGAAATGCCCCTGCGGGAGTAACCGAAAAAGAGCAAGTCGCCCGGTCGGAGATCCTCGCGGCGAACCTTAATCCCACACCGGGCCTGCGCCCGGGAGCTGTGTGGGAGCATCACTCCCCGCTGCCACGCGTAGATGTAGCGCGTGAAGCCAGAGCAATCGAATCCGCCTCGGGATGCGCCGCCCCACCGGTAGGGCGTGCCCCGCAGGGCCATGGCGGCGCGCACCAAGGCATCGTTATCCGCCTCCTGCCGCTGGGCCTCAGCGAGCGCCTGCGGGTCAACCCGACGTATGCGGCGATCCGCCCAGGACTTCCGACGCGCGAGCGCCTGGCTGATGTCGGACGCCTCGTGGGGTGGATTGGCAGGCGTGGCCGAGTCCCTGGCCGAAGAGGGAGGTTGTTCTGACGGGAACGTGGTGGCGATCAGCCGCTCTACTCCCGGCAGCGGGCTTTCCACGGCGTCGAGCAGGGCAGGGAGATCAAATCGTGTGCTGCTCCGGTTAAGTGGCGCTTGTGGCACCAGAGAACCATTCTGCACGGCGCTCCTCGCGGGACGCAGCGTGCGTGATTCCAGACTAGCAGGTGTATCCTTCTGGGTATTCTTGACCGAAGTCGAGTAGTTCTTACGGGCCGACCGCGCCCCCCTACGGGAGCCCCGGGCGGCAACCGAAGAAGGTGCCGTCCCCGCTGCCGCACCGATCAACAGACTGCACACCAGCAGCAGGGCCCGTTTTCTCAGACCTGTCAATACATCACTTCCTTTCTGTGTGGGGTTTTCAAGGATCAACCGGAGCAAGCCGTTCCAGCCCGACCATTTCTATCTCAATCGGTGGTTCCCTGTCAAGTGGCGGGCAGGTTGTCCCTCCTTTTCCTCGTCAGCAGGTTGTCCGAGCACCAACTGCCCAACCGACGGTTTCCTGGCCTTCCTGCAATCTGCATCGCCAGTGATTCCAAACCGGGGAGGCGCCGTTGGCCGGCGGGTATTCTAAACCCACTCGGTCAGGTTACTTGACTTTGGCGGAACCGGGGGATAGCATAACGGTAGCATGGCAGCGCGGTCGCCTGAGGCGACGAAGAAAACCGAACAATGGCTCAGATTCGTATGCCGGCCCATGTCCTGAATCTGATCGGAAACACGCCGCTCCTGCGCTTGCAGGAAATAGCCCGCGATCTGAACGGCGTGGAGATTTATGCGAAGGCAGAGTGGTTTAACCCGGGCGGGTCCGTGAAGGATCGGCCCGCGGCCAACATCATCCGCGAGGCAGAGCGCACCGGCCAGCTTACCCGGGATAAGATCCTGCTGGACGCCACGTCCGGCAACACCGGTATCGCGTACGCCATGATCTGCGCAGCAAGAGGGTACCGCGCGCGGCTGTGTATGCCCGCCACCGCCAGCGAGGAGCGCCAGCGCATTCTCCGGGCGTACGGCGCGGATATGGTGCTCACGAACCCTCGGGAGGGCTCGGACGGCGCCATTCGCGAGGCGCGGCGGCTGTTCAGCGAGAACCCCGACCTCTACTTCTACGCCGACCAGTACAGCAATCCTGCCAACTGGCAGGCCCACTACCGCACTACTGCCCCTGAAATCTGGGAGCAGACCCAGGGCCGCATCACGCATTTCATCGCCGGCCTGGGAACGAGTGGCACGTTTGTGGGCACTGCCCGCCGGCTGCGGGAGCTAAACCCCAATATCCGCCTGATCTCCTTCCAGCCTGATGCCCCCCTCCACGGGCTGGAGGGGCTGAAGCATATGGCTACCGCCATCGTGCCGTGCATCTACGATCCTGAACTGGCGGACGAGGACCGCAGGGTGCCGTCGGAGGCGGCCTATGCGATGATGAGGCGTCTGGCGCGTGAAGAAGGTCTGCTGGTTGGCTCTTCCGGCGCAGCGGCGGCGCACGTGGCCCTCGAGGTCGCGCGGGAAATCCGCTGCGGCGTGGTGGTGACCCTGTTTCCTGACAGCGGTACCCGCTACCTGAGCGAAGAGCGTCTCTGGAACGAGGTGTGAGGCGGGCGGCAATGCTCCGACTGACAGAGGCGCACTGGGAGGAACTCTACCGTCTGGCAGAGGCTGGCTACCCTCGCGAAGTCTGCGGCTTCCTGCTGGGCAGTTGGGACGGAGCGGATCGCGTGGCGGCGGCGCTCCGACCGGTTCGCAACGCCTGGTCTGATCCCCACGCAGGCGGTACGCGCGAGGCGTTGCTTCGGGAAAAGCAACCCTATGGGACCGCCACGCCCTCCCGAACGGAGTGGGAGGCTTACGGCGAGGAGCGCCGTTTCCTCATTGCCCCCGCGGATTTTGCGGCTGCCGACCGCGAGGCGCGCGTCGCCGGCCTCGCCATCGTGGGTATCTACCACTCGCACCCCGACCATCCGGCGGCGCCCTCGGCCTTCGACGGGGAGATGGCCATGCCGGAGCAATCCTACGTCATCATCTCGGTGCGGGGCGGGCGGGCCACGGAACTTCGCTCCTGGTGCGTGGAGGATTCCGACCGCCCGTTCCAGGAAGAGCCGGTAGTGATTCTGTAGCGCGCACCGATCCCAACCGCAGGGACGCAGAGATCAGCGCAGGGCAACAGGAAAGGATCTGCAGCTTTCTGTCACCTGTCGTCCTCCAGTTTCGCTTCTCGCCCTGCCTGTGTCCGGTTTCAATGCCGATTATTCGTCGTCTGCCATTCGTCTCACCGGCTCTATGGTTCGTTCCTTGCCTTCCGTACTACCACCCGCACTGCCCGAAGGGGCGACCCTGGGGATTGTGGCCCCCGCGAGCCCGCCCTGTGAGGAGCGGCTGACGCGTGGGCTGGAAGCTCTGCGAGAGCGGGGCTTCCGGCTCGTCCTTGCCCCGCACCTGCGCGACCGCTATGGCCATCTGGCAGGTGCGGACGTGGATCGCGCTGCTGATCTGCATGCTATGTTCGCCGACCCGGCGGTGGATGGTGTGCTCTGCGCGCGGGGAGGTAACGGCGCGTCGCGGCTTCTCCCCTACCTCGACTTCAACCTGATCCGGCGCCACCCCAAGCCGTTTGTCGGTTACAGCGACGTCACCACACTTCTCCTGGCGATCTGGATCCGCTGCGAGATGCCCACCTTCTTCGCACCGATGGTCCAGCCAGACTTCGCCCGCCGGTTGGCACCGGCCTGCTGGGACGCCTGGTGGCGGCTCCTGTCCTGCTCTGAGCCCGCGGGGATCCTCCATGACCTGCGCTGCCAGACCCAGGCGACGACTCTGGTGAGCGGCACGGCGGAGGGAGTTTGCATGGGTGGCACGCTCTCGCTGCTGGCAGCCCTGCTCGGGACCCCGTTCCAGCCGGACCTCGCCGGGTGCGTGCTCTTCCTGGAAGATATCCACGAGCACCCGGGCCGGGTGGAACGCTACCTGATGCAGCTCCGCCTGGCGGGATTGCTGGACGATGTGGCGGGGTTCCTGATCGGCACCACCCCTTACGAGGCAGATGAGGAGGAACGCCGCTGGTTCCTACCGGTGGAGCAGGTCTACCGGGACATTCTGGTGCCGCTGGGCAAGCCGCTGGTGTACAACTTCCCCATCGGGCACGAGCCGCAGCCCCTCTCCCTCCCGATCGGCGTGCGCGTGCAACTGGATGCCGACCGCCGCGAGCTGGCGATTCTGGAGCCGGCGGTGCGGCCGCGCCGCTAAGAAACTCTCTCAAGAGGCGGGGCGGGAAGGAACGCAGCGATGGAGAGCAGAGGACATCCCGCACTCCAACGATGGATGGCTACGCCGCCGTCTGTTGGTTTTGGGATGGTTCTTAATCGTCTCTCCGTACGATCGTTTGCTCATCTCACCCCGAAGGGGTACAAAAAAAGCCTGCCGACCAAAAGTGCGGCAGGCCACCGGTAGGGAGTTAGGATTTGGAACACAGTGCGTATTTACCCCTCCCCGATCGCCATTAAACGGGCTTACCCGAGAATTCCTCACCCTACCTCCCACCCGTCGAATGGCCCGGCGGGAGCACTCGTCGGAACCCCAGTAACCGCGCGCCGTAGCGTAGCCCGCGCAGGGTGTCGGTTCGCACCCGGTCCCCGCCCGCCGCGTGCAGCATCCGTCCGTTTCCCAGCACGATCCCCACATGAGTCACCTTCCCGTTCGCCTCGAAGAACGCCAGATCGGCAGGGAGCTCCTCCGCCGCAGGGATAGGCGCCCCCGATTGGCTCTGCGGAGCGGCGTCCCGCGGGAGCAGAATGCCGTGCAAACGGAAAACGAGCTGCACGAATCCCGAGCAATCGAGCCCCAGCGGCGTGCAGCCGCCCCACAGGTAAGGCACCCCCAGGAAGCGCCGCGCTGTACGAAGGATGGCGCGTGCGTCCGTTCCCCTCCTCCCTTCGGCGGCCCGTACCCGATGGCTCTCTACCCATGCCAGGTGGCGGTTCGGCAGACGGATGCCAGTCCAGCCCTCGCGGGCGCCCGCGAGGGGCAGTTGCGCGCCAATCGTGGCCATCGCCAGGGGGGCAGCGCGAAAGTCCGGCGCAGGGCGCAAGCTGGCCCACAGATCGCGGATCTCCACAAACGGCGCGTTCCAGCCATCCGGGACAGGCACAAGATCGGCGGCGCGCAGCCAGCCTTCGTAGCCGTCCGCCATGCGCACGCGCGCCCACCCACGCCGGCCTTCCAGCAGCTCCACCGGCGCCGCAAGCGAAGCCTGCGTCACCTGCTCCGCCAGGCAGGAGGGCGTGGCGAACAGAGGCGCCACCGTCACCTGGACGAGCCGCTGTGATCCGGAGTTCGCTTCCGATGCCATTGGTAGAGGCAGATCAGGACCGCCAGCGTGGCGCCCAGAGCGTCGATACCGGCGTCCCCCGCTTCTGGGCTGCGGCTGGGAATGAAGCTTTGGTGCCACTCATCGAACAGGCTGTAGAGAACGGCGGCGGTCCAGGCCATCAGTACCCCGTGTGTGGACCGTCTGCCTTCCAGGTAGCCTGCCGCGCGCAGGTTCAGAAGCCCAAGTAGGAAGTAGGCCACCACGTGGGCCGTTTTCCGCAGCCAGTGGTTGGCCACGTCCAGAGCGGCGAGGGAGAGGTGGTGCCGCAGCCAGGGAAACAGCCGGAGCAGAAGGCTGTCCAGGACTCCCTCCGTCCGCGGCGAGCTGCCCAGATCACTGCTGAGGACAAAGAGGATCGCCATCCACAGAACGGGCGGCGCCAGGTAGCTGAAGGAGCGGGCTACCCTGCGAATGCGCGCACGGCCAATGAGGTATGCCATCAAGGAGAATCTTCGGGCCGGGCGGCAGCTCCCTTAAGCGCTACCGCCCGGCCCGCGTTGCGCCCGTCTAGCGCCGTTTGCTCTCCTTCAGCGCTGGCGGCAGCTTCTTGCGCCGCTTCTTACCGTCTCGCCCCTTGCTCTTGTCCCGCATGGCGACCTCCGCCGGAAGAAGCGTCCGCCCGTACGCCCTAACGAGCGTCCATATGAACGGACGGCGAGATTCGTGTGTCTATTCGTCGCCGGAACAGGAGACTCCTGGCAAGCGTTCGGCGCAGGAATCATTTTGCCTGAAGCAAGTGTGGCGGTACCAATCAGCAGATTCACGCTTCCGCCTGCCGAGACCATCCCATCGGGGTTACGCCCAACGGGACGCGTCGCCTCTGATCTATATATCCGCGCGGGCAGGAGCTGTTCGCCAGGGGCTATCGCTACGAAGCTACACGAGGGAGGGCCCTGAGCCGTTAGGACTCAGGAGAGAAACCGATGTCCGCTTCCCCGTCGCCTCCGCCCGTTTGTCTATCGTTGGTCGTCTCTGGCGCCGTCTCCCTGGGCGCCTATGAAGCCGGAGCCATTGCTCAGCTCGCGCAGGCGCTGGACGAATGGAACGAGAACCACCACGAGCCGTGGCTGGCCGTGGACGTCATCGCCGGAGCCTCGGCAGGAGCGATGACCGGCGCCATGCTGGCTCACCACCTGATGACCGGCACGCCGGTAGAGCAGTTCGTTCGGCAGCTGCGGCAGGTCTGGACGCAGGATTCGACTTCCCTCGATCGGCTGCTCCAGACGACGAAGAGCGACCGCTACGCGCTGCTCAGCAGCGCCGCAATCGCGGAGACGGGCAGAAGGGCCCTTCCGGAGGCCTCTCCGGGTGGGGGTCGCATACCGAGGGAGCTGGTCCTTACGCTCACGCTCACCAACCTGCAGGGCTCCCTGTTCAACGTTTCCCTCTGGGAATGGGGAAGCGACGGGCCGCCGCCCCGGCCCGCTCTCCGCGCGCGGACCTACCGGGACTGGATTACCTTCCGCTTCACGGGCGACGGCGCGGTGGAGGAGGTGAGCGGCCCCGCCGTCGCGGGTAATCGCCCCGCCGACTGGCAGCGAGTGCTCTGGGCGGCGCTGGCGTCGGGAGCGTTCCCGTTCGCGTTTCAGCCCGTGCGGTTGACCCGCCGTCTGGAGGACTATCCCGACGCAGTCGGGGTAGGCGAGATCACCGAGAACACGGGCACCCAGTATACCTACACAGATGGCGGCGTGCTGGACAACCAGCCTCTCAAACGGGCCATCGAGGCCACCGAGACGCTGCCAACCACTCATCAACGGGGCGTGGCGCGGCTCTACCTTATGATTGAGCCCAATCCGCCGCGGGAGACGGATCCGGCGTGCGTCACTGCGGATATTCAGGCGGCCGACGGCCCCTCCATCGAGTGGCCCTGGACACGCCTGCTGGCTCACCTCTATGCCGCCCTCCGCGAACAGTCGGTCTACCTCGACCTGCACGAATCACAGAAGGTCAACCAGCGGCTCACGTGGCGGGACGAGGGCCTGCTACCGCTGCTCCATGACCTGGTGCGCTCCCTCCCGCCGGAACGGCTGCACCAGATCCTCCCCGGGGCACGCGATCGCGCCGCGGAGGTCGCCGAGTTCAAGCACCGCCAGGCCGGCGCCCCGCAGGGGACCAGCAGCTTCCTGGAGGAGCAACTGCGGCGCTACCGTGAGGAGGACACGGCGCCTCTCGCGCACCTTCTCCCGGAACAGCAGGAGCTATTGCTTCTGCTGACGTTTCTCGTCGATAACATGGCCGGCTTGAGAGGGAAGCGCCGCGTGTACGTGGCGCGCGTACACCCGGAAGACGCGGAGCAGGAGCTGGCGGGGGAGTTCCTGGGCCATTTTGGAGGCTTCCTCGACCGCCGCTTCCGAGAGCACGACTTCGCGCGGGGGGCCCGCGACATGCACCTCTTCCTCACGCGCTGGATCGCCAAACATGCGGGAAGCGCGCTGCCGTTGAAGCCTCTCTGGGAACAGAAACACCTCGCCCGCGAAGCATTTGAAATGGCCAGAGTGGATCTGGCCGACCTGAGGCCGCCTGTAAAGCGGCGCTACCTCGGCGCTGTCCTCCGCGGACTGCGAAGGCTGGCGCTGGAGGAGCTGGAGGAGCTGGAGATCGTGCCTCGCCAGGGCCTGATGCGGATGTGCGCCGTTGCCCTGCTCGCCCTGATGGAGAGCCACATTCGCCTGTTCATCCGCTATCGCCGCCTGTGGCCAGCGCTGATGATGGCGGGGCTACCCGCGCTGGCGCTGCTGGGGGTATGGAAGCTGGCGGAGGTGGCGCGGCAATGGCTCGCGGGGCGCTGAATGATCATCGAATGGCTGGGGTCCGGGAGTAGGAGAACGATAGGCGAGGGAGTGGCGTCCCGAAAGGCGGGCTGCGCCTTTCTCCTTCACCCTTCCTGTTTGGCAAGCCACTGCGCCAGGCCCACGAATGTCCCCACGCCGATACCGGTAGGACCCGCAGGCGCATAGGGCGTCTCCTTTTCCTGGCGGGCGCTGCCGGCGATATCCAGGTGCGCCCAGAGCCGCCCATCCTCCACGAATTCGCGCACGAACCAGGCGCCTGTGATGCTGCCTGCCTCGCGTCCGGCGGAGTTCTTGAGGTCGGCGATCTCGCTCCGAATCGGCTCGCGGTATTCCGGAAACATCGGCATGGGCCAGTGAATCTCGCCCGCCTGCTCCCCGCAGGCGATCAGCGCATCCACCAGAGCCTGGTCGTTGCCGTACAGGCCTGAGGCGAGGTGGCCCAGCGCCACGACGCACGCCCCCGTGAGCGTGGCGATATCTACCAGGTGGGTTGCCTTCAGCCGGCGCTGGGCGTAGGTGAGGGCGTCTACCAGGAGCATCCGTCCTTCGGCGTCGGTGGTGATCGTCTCCACCGTCTTGCCGTTCATGGTGCGGATGATATCCGCAGGCCGCCATGCCGTGCCACTGGGCATGTTCTCCGCCGCGGGGATCACGCCCACCACGTTCAGCGGCACGGCCAGCTCGCCGATAGCCTGCAGCGCCCCCAACACCGCAGCGCCCCCGGCCATGTCCGTCTTCATCAACTGCATGTTCTGGGCAGGCTTGATCGAGATACCGCCCGTGTCGAACGTGACCGCCTTGCCGATGAGGGCCAGGGTCGGCCCACCCTCCCGGCCCCGGTAGCGCAGCACGATCAGCCGCGCGGGCGACGCCGTGCCCTGGGTTACCGCCAGGATGGCCCCCATCTGCAAGGCGCGCATCTCCTCCAGGCCCAGGACCTCGCACTCCAGACCCCTGAGACGAGCGGCGATGTCGATCGCCTGCCGCGCGAGGGCCTCGGGGTTCAGATCGTTGGGAGGCATATGGGTGAGGTCCCGGGTCAGGTTGCGAGCGCGGCCCAAGGTCTCGCCCACGCGCAGGTCGTCCGCCACGGCGTGGCAGACGATCAATTCCGCCAGCGCTGCGTGGTGGTTCTCACCCGTGCGATAGGGGGCGGGATTGAAGCGCGCCAGTTCGGCGCCTTCAGCGGCGGCGTGTGCCGCGTCCACGGCGGGTAGTCGCGCGTCGTCGGCATCCAGAGCAAGCCGGAGCAGGCCACCTTTCTGGAGCCGGCGCACGGCGGCGGCTACCGCGCGCCGCCAGATGTTGAGGCCGTACTCCTCCGCCTTTCCCAGGCCCACCAGTGCCGCCCGGCGCGCCCGCAATCCCGATCCCGATTGCATCGGGACCGGTAAGGGCAGCACCGTCACCTCGTAGCGCTCCCCACGGAACTCACGCCCCTGGCACATTTCGTGCACCAGGCCATTTAGCGCGCTATCCACCAGCGCGGCGCTGCCTTGCAGCGCACCATCCTGCCACACGGGCGCCAGGATCGCATCCGTCTCCTGCTCCGCCAGCGAACCGCTGGCGGCCACCAGTCGCAATGCCTCACTCACGACGTCCCTCCTCCCGAGGCGACCAGACAGCGGATTTACCGCAGGGACACGCAGAACACGAGGATACACAAAGGCCGGAGGAAACGGAGCGCAGCCGGCTGGGGTATCCATGACCGCACCCTACTCCCTGACCAGTCACCTGCTCACGACTTTCTGTACCCTTTCGAGTGCAACCATCAACTTTCTACCTTCTTTACCATCTTCGGCGTTCTTTGTATCTCTACGGCTCTTCAAAATCCCCTCGCCGTGCGGTACACGTTTCGCCCATCGTCAGACTCACTTCCGCGTCCAATCGTTCCATTGGCGAGGTGAGAAGCGAGCATCAACTCCGAGAGGGTTCTCGCGCGGGGACACGCATCTTCCACGCCGGGCAGCCGTCGCCTCTTACCCCGGTCCCCTATTCCCTACCGAGTAAGGATTCCAGGCCACGCCCACCGAACAGGTGCGCAGACACGCGCCACACGCCGCGGCGCGGGGAGGGAACTACAGATATGCCAGATGCGCCACCCAGAGTGCTGGTCCTCCGGCCCGGGGACGATGTGGCCGTGGCCGTGCAGGCACTGCGGGCCGGGGAGATCGTCGTCGGAGACGGCCGCGAAGTCCGTGTATCCGGCGACGTGCCCGCTGGCCACAAGATCAGCCTGGCGCGCGTGCCCGAAGGGCAGCTCGTGCGCAAGTACGGCCAGGTGATCGGTTATGCCACCGCCTCCATCGTCCCGGGGGAGTACGTCCACACCCACAATCTCGCCGTCGGGCCGCTGCACCTGAACTACGAATTCGGCACCGATGTGAGGCCGGCGGATACCGTGCTCGAGGGCGAGCGCCGGACCTTTGCCGGCTACGCCCGCGCGGATGGGCGCGTTGGCACGCGCAATTACCTGGCCATCGTGTCCACCGTTAACTGTTCCGCCAGCGTGAGCCGCTTCATCGCCGAGCGACTCCGTGGCGACGCTCTCCAGGCCTACCCGAACGTGGACGGGGTGATCGCCGTTACTCACAAGGCCGGCTGCGGGATGAACATCGACGGCGAGGACATGCGTCTGCTCCAACGGGTACTGGCCGGCTACGCGCGACACCCCAATGTCGCCGGCTATATCCTTTGCGGTCTGGGCTGCGAGACGAACCAGGCCGTCCGCCTCATCGAGAACCAGGGTCTCATCTCGCTGGCGTTCGATCGGCAGCGCCCCGTGGTGGTCACCATCCAGGAGGCAGGCGGGGTGACGAAAGCGGTCGAAGCGGGCGTGCGTGAGATCCAGAAGCTCCTACCGGTGGCCAACGCCTGCCGTCGCACTCCCCAGCCGGTCTCGGAAATCGTACTGGCTACCAACTGCGGCGGCAGTGACGCCTACTCCGGCATCACCGCCAACCCCGCTCTCGGCTGGGCGGTGGACGAGCTGGTTCGCCAGGGCGGCACCGCCGCGATCGCGGAGACGCCGGAAACTTACGGCGCCGAGCACCTCCTCACCCGGCGGGCCGTCTCGCGGGAGGTAGGCGAGAAGCTGATCCAGCTGATGCGCTGGTGGGAGCGCTACACCGCCATTCACGGGGCGGTTATTGACAATAACCCCGCCCCGGGGAACAAGGCGGGCGGCCTGACTACCATCTACGAGAAGTCCCTGGGGGCCGTGGCGAAGGGGGGCAGCACACCGCTCCAGGAGGTCTACCAGTACGGGGAGCGGATGGAGAAGAAGGGATTCGTGTTTATGGACACGCCGGGGCACGACCCTGTGTCCATCACCGGCCTGGTGGCGGGTGGCGGAAACGTCATCGCGTTCACCACCGGGCGGGGCAGCGTGTTCGGATGCAAGCCCACGCCGTCCATCAAGATTGCCACCAACGTGATGCTCTACGAGCACATGGGGGACGATATGGACATCAACGCGGGTGTCATCCTGCAGGGGGCGTCCGTGGCAGATGTGGGCCGCACTATCTTCGAGAAGGTCATTGCCGTCGCGTCTGGTGAACGGACCCGGAGCGAGCTTCACGGCATCGGGGATGAAGAGTTTAATCCCTGGATGATCGGGCCGTGTTTGTAGGACATCTTCACCATGAACCTTACCATCGAACACATCGAACGCATTGCCGCAGAAGTACCCTACCGCGAGGTCCCCGCACGGAACAATATCCGTGAGCTGCCGCAGTGGACGATCTTCGAGATCTGCAAGGTGCGCCTTGCCTGCGGCGTGGTCGGCTTTGGGGAGACATTGCAGTACTACACCTGGAGCACCGTCTCGGACGACGCCGTGCGCCGCGCGATGGGCCGGAACGCCGCCGAGATGATGTGGGACGACAGCCTGGGAGCGGGGTTGCAGATCGCGCTCTTCGACGCCGTGGGCAAGGCGCTTGACGTCCCTTGCTGGGCGCTGATGGGTCGCAAGTACCGCGACGCCGCCCACATCAGCTGGTGGGACATCGACATGCCCGCCGAAGACTGGGTCCTGGAATGTGAGGAGGCTCTGCGCCAGGGTTACACCAGCTTCAAGACCAAGGGCCGGCCGTGGTTTGATCTCTACCATCAGTGTGAGGTGCTCAGCAAGGTAATTCCGCCACACTTCCAGATGGATATGGACTTCAACGGGATGCTGCTGGACACCGCGCACGCCACGCGGGTGTTGACGGAGATCGAGCGCTACCCCAACGTGGTCATCTATGAGAGTCCGATCGCCCAGCACGACGTGGCGGGCAACAAGTTCCTCCGCTCGCAGACGCGAGTGCCCATTGCCCACCATTACGGCAGCCCGCCGATTATGACGGCGCTGAAGGAAGACGTGTGCGATGGGTTCGTGATTGGTGGCGGGGTCAGCAGCGTGCTGCAGCAGGGAACGATCTGCGCCGCGGCAGAGAAGCCGTTCTGGCTTCAGCTGGTGGGATCGGGGATCACCGCCACCTGGTCCATTCACCTGGCGGCAGTACTCTCGCACGCACGCTGGCCGGCGGTGAACTGCCACCATATGTACGTCCACCAGCTGATCAATCCGCCCATCACCGTGAGCAACGGCCTGGCCGCTGTGCCGGAACGGCCCGGTCTGGGCGTGGATCTGGACGAGGAGGCGCTGGAGCGCTTCCGGCTGGATGGCATACCCTCAAGGCCCTATCCCACTCCCGGCCTGCTGCTGGCGATCCGCTGGCCATCCGGAGCGACCAGCTACTATGCCCACTGCCAGCAGTACTGGCACGATTTTCTGCGCGGGCGGCTGCCCGTGTTTGCCCGGGGGGTCACGCTGGAACGTATCCCTGACGACGGGAGCCGCGAGTGGCGCGAACTCCAGGAGCGGGCGCAGCAGGGCGGGGTCCACGTGGGCGTCGGCGCGGGTCGGCTCTGATCTCGGCATCCCATCCGGATTCCGCCGAAATAGGTCTATCCC
Organism: Armatimonadota bacterium; assembly: GCA_016199525.1. Lineage (GTDB taxonomy): Bacteria > Armatimonadota > SYMT01 > SYMT01 > JACQGL01 > JACQGL01. Next base: position 175 of record JACQGL010000203.1, on the reverse strand, counting down.
CTGCCAGGCCGCCGGAGGGAGATGGGCGAGATAATGCCCTGAAGTTCGGGCTTCACGAACCCCACCTCCGGCTCCTCTCCCTTTGGGAGAGGAGCGTGTTCGGAGTACAAAGACACCTGCCCCCGGGCCCCTTCCCTTGCATGGGAAGGGGCCCGGGGGCAGGTTCGGCATGGCC